>NZ_VOXZ01000005.1:0-175082 GCF_013420455.1 Acinetobacter sp. YH01004 | reverse complement strand
TTCTGATGCTAGTTGGTCTAACACCTTGCAATGTTTGTCTTTTATACGTAATTTAAGGGTTTTCATGTACTTATATTAACAATCAAAACTCAAGGAAAATAGTCCTTAGTTAAATCAAACGACACTTCATGTCGTGTCGCTTATATCTCTGACCTGAAGGACTGAGTTTTACGCTCCATTTGATAAATGATTACACATTGAATAATTCAACCCCACTCGCCACCATCCTCTGAGCAAAAATCCTTTTCCCTGTTTCTCTCTCACTTTCTAATACCAATTCAGGTAAATTCAATTCACGCTGAATCTTTAAAATCATTTCATGCAAAGGCTGAGCTTGGTTATTGCTGCAAATATATGATGGTTCTGGATGTTCCACGTGAAGTAAATGTGCCAAAAAACCTGCCAAATCATCAATATGAATCCGATTTGACCAATGTATATTCGGGTAACTTTGTGTGCTTTCCGCAAGTTTGAGCATGCGTGCAGTCGAAGTGCCATAAATACCCGAAGGACGTACGATCACACATTGTTCAGGATAAGCCTGTTGCCACAAGTGTTCCATCTGCAACAACAACTGCCCTTGTACATCATTCGGCTTAGGCACAGTATCATCATCAATACATTCACCTGCGTTTTCGCCATAAACCCGTGTAGATGACACCACAATAATTCGCTTTACAGGATGATCTTTTAATGCAGCGACAATCGGCTGCACAGAATCTACATAAGTCTGTTGATACGCTTCTACAGAACTCAAAACCGTATTCCGAGATGGTGCAAGTAATACATAAACGGCATCAACAGGTTGAGTCTGTGATAAATCGAGCTGTTGAATATCTTGAAGCAGATGCGTCATATCAGGATCTGTTTTCGGACTGCGGCTAATTGTGGTAATTTGATGACCGAGCGTAAATAGTTGTTTTGCAACACGCTGCGATGTTTTACCATAACCAATAAATAGAATATGCATTCAGCACCTAATCATAGCATTTGAAGTTGAGGGGACATGGCTGCAGTCCATCAGTTGCAAGGGGTAGGCTCTGCCTCTGCTGCATTACTCGAAAAACTAAATATTTTCACTACAGATGACTTGCTGTTTCATCTACCGCGTGACTATGAAGATCGTAGCACGATCATTCCCATGAACCAATTAAACGTGGGGCGCAGCTATTTACTCGAAGGTGTGGTTAAAGGGGTCGATTTTCCACCAGGTAAACGCAAGTCGATGGCGGTCAATTTAGAAGATGAATTTGGAAAAATCACCTTACGTTTTTATCATATTTATAAAGGTATTACAGATCGTGCCAAACTCGGCAATCGTTTAAGAGTATTTGGCGAAGTACGGGTTGGGGCGCGTGGTCTGGAAATGTATCACCCCGAATTACAACTCATTACTGAACATACCCCACTGCCTAAAACCCAACTGACTGCCATTTACCCAAGCACCGATGGGCTGACCCAAGCCAAATTACGTGAATACGTCAAACAGGCCTTGACACAGCATAGTGATGATTTGCCTGAACTCCTGCCTGAAAAAATGACCAATGGCTATGCACTCAAACAGGCGTTGGATTATATTCATCATCCACCTTTAAATGCCAATATGCTGCAATTGGCACAAGGCTCTCACCCTGCACAGCAACGCCTGATTTTTGAAGAATTGGTGGCGCATCAAGTCAGTTTACTGACCCGACGGGCTTATATTCAGCAAATTGCCTCACCTGCCTTTTCCCCAAGTCAAAAACTAGCGCCTGCGTTACTCGGCAACATGCCCTTTCAAATGACAGGCGCACAGCAACGGGTTTCACATGAAATTATGCAAGACCTGCAGCGTAATAAACCCATGCTGCGCTTGGTACAGGGCGATGTTGGTGCAGGTAAAACCTTGGTCGCTGCGGTTGCTGCGTGCCATGCCCTAGAAGAAGGCTGGCAAGTTGCACTGATGGCACCAACTGAAATTTTGGCAGAACAACATTATCTGAACTTTAAAAAATGGTTTGAGCCGCTTGGCTTAACTGTGGCATGGCTATCAGGTAAACAAAAAGGCAAGGCACGCGCTGCAGCTGAACTCGCCATTCAGGATGGCAGTGCCAATTTAGTCGTTGGTACACATGCGCTGTTTCAGGACAATGTGCAATTTGCCAAACTGGGTTTGGTGATTATTGACGAACAACACCGTTTTGGGGTCGATCAACGTTTGGCCTTACGCAATAAAGGCGCCAACCACACCACACCGCATCAATTGGTGATGACTGCAACGCCTATTCCGCGAACTTTAGCCATGTCCGCCTATGGCGATTTGGACACTTCGGTGATTGATGAACTACCGCCAGGACGTACACCTATTCAAACGGTGACTATTCCGCTAGATCGGCGTGAAGAAGTCTTACAACGCATTGCCAGCAATTGTGCCGAAGGCAAACAAGCCTATTGGGTCTGTACCTTGGTGGAACAGTCGGAAACCTTAGATGCGCAAGCTGCCGAGGCGACTTTTGCTGAAATTAAAGAACGCTTTCCTGAACTGAATATTGGGCTGGTACACGGCAAAATGAAAGCCGATGAAAAACAAGCCGTCATGCAGCAATTTAAAGACAATCAATTACAGTTGCTGATTGCCACCACAGTAATTGAGGTCGGGGTCGATGTACCGAATGCTTCAATTATGGTGATCGAAAATGCCGAGCGTTTAGGACTTTCACAGCTACATCAGCTACGTGGACGAGTCGGACGGGGTGCCAAAGCCAGTTTTTGTGCCCTGTTGTATAAAAATCCACTTTCGCAAAATGGACAAGAACGCTTGCGGATTATGCGGGAAACCAACGATGGTTTTGTGATTGCAGAAAAAGATTTAGAACTGCGCGGCCCAGGTGAACTCTTGGGAACCAAACAAACGGGAGATATGGGCTTTCGGGTGGCTAAATTAGAACGGGATGATCATTTGTTGGCACAGGCGCATCATGTGGCACAGCAAATTTTAAACGATTATCCTACACATGCCGAAGCTTTGCTAAAACGCTGGCTGCCTGAGGCACCACGTTATGCCTATGTTTAAACGGATTGCAGTCCTAAGATGACTCAGCCGATCAATCTACTACAATGCGGCATACAATGGCTGTGCCAACTGCAACCGTGTCAGCTCTGCCATAGCGACACGCAATGGCAACATTCGGTCTGTCAAACCTGTTGGCAACAATTGCCGTGGCGTAGCCAAGCGGTACAACGACAAGAAATGCAGATTCAAGTCACTTTTGATTATCACTATCCAATTAATCGCATCATTCAACAATTTAAATATGAACAGCAGTTACATTACCAACTGCTTTTAGTAGGCGCGCTAAAACAACTGTCTTATCCTAAAATCCAAGCCATTGTACCGATGCCAATTTCCACTGCCCGCTTGACTGAACGCGGCTACAATCAATCTTTATTGTTAGCAAAAGGACTAGCGCGGCATTTAAATGTCCCGATTTGGCAACCTGTGACCCGCTTACAACAGCACGCGCAAAAAGGCTTAAGTCGCTTAGAACGATTGGAAGACATCCAACAGCAATTTCAAATTCAGAATGCGCCTAAAATCCGTTTTCGTCGGGTTTTAATTGTGGATGATGTGGTCACGACGGGCAGTTCAATTCATGCACTCAAACAGCAGTTGCTCAAGCTCGGCTGTCAAAAAGTCGAGGCGGTTTGTCTGGCCAGTGCTGAATAAAAAAACTATTCGGTTGAATATGCTCAACGCATTAAAAAGTTGAACTTAAAATATAGAAGAATGATCAACTGCTCTTAATTTTGTTGTAAATATTGTTTTAACCACGGCATCACCACTTCACGGGTCAGCGGTGCCAACAAAGTATCTTGATCATCCAAATCTACCCACTTCATTTCGGCAATTTCAGCAGCAATTTTTGGTGCCTGATCAAGCTGAACCCAATACACATAACTGACCAAACGGCAGTCGGGCTCATTGGCCGTTGCTGTTTCATAGCGTCCAATAAATTGTTGAATTTGCGCCTGACAGCCAATTTCTTCGGCAATTTCTCGCAACATGGTCGTTTCAGGCGCTTCATTGGGTTCTAATTTGCCACCGACCTGCATAAAACACGCGGTATGCTGTTTACGCACCACCAATAACTGCTGTTTGACATTTAAAATAATTGCAGCTGCAACGGTAATGATGTTGTTGATCTCAGCCATTTTATTTCGCCAGTTCCTGCTGCACCCACTCTAGCTCAGGCACTTCCCATTTCATTTCAGGAACACGGTATTGTTCAAATTGCTGCAAAATATTGTCAATACAATTCGATACAATCAATGCCTCACAAAAACGTGGCTGAGTAAAACCTTTTTCAGAGGTCTGTCTTAAAAACTTCAGCAAATCATCATAAAAGCCAGCTACATTAAAAAAGGCACAGGGTTTTGAGTGAATTCCTAATTGTGCCCACGTCCATTGCTCAAAAATTTCTTCTAAAGTTCCAGAACCACCCGGCAAAGCAATAAAGCCCTCGGCCAATTCTGACATTTTTATTTTGCGGGCATGCATGTTTTCTACGATGTGTAATTCGGTCAAATGCGGATGCGCCAATTCATGCTCTGCCAAACTTTCAGGCATGACACCAATTGCACGCCCACCTGCGGCCAAAGTACTATCTGCCACCACACCCATTAAGCCTGAGCGTCCACCGCCATAAATTAAAGTTTTGCCTTGTGCAGCCAATGTTTCACCCACTTTTCGTGCATTTTCAACAAAAACTGAATCTTTTCCTGGGGCAGAACCACAGAAAATAGCAATTGACGACATCATTTTTTCACCATGTTATCTGGCTGTCATGCCATAAAATTAAACTTCAGGGAGATTTTTAAATAAAATAGCATTCTGAGCAGTGTATTTAGTAAGATCCTTGTCTAAAATACACCCATCCACAAAACCCATACTGCGCAAGGAGAAAAGACGAATGCTTGAAGCCTTTTATGCCACAGAGCGCGGTAGTCTGGAAGATGCCACCATTAACGGTGGTTTTGATTTGCATCCAGATCTGGTCTGGATTGACCTGATTGCCCCTTCACAAGAAGAACAGCAATGGGTACTAGACGCATACTCACAAAATTTACCAACCTTAAAATCTTTGGAAGATATTTCATCTTCAGCGCGATTCTACCGTGATGATGACGGTATTTTACACATTAGTACCTATTTTTTAACTAAAAATAAAAACTATCAAGTCGATGGTGAAACTGAAGACAATTCCAGTATTTTAGCCACAGTGCAAACCGTTGCCTTTATCTTACATAAAGAACACCTGTTTACCCTACGCGGTGAAAAATTAGTGGCATTTCGGGCATTTCGGGCACGGGCACGACGTAACGACTACGAAATTGATTATAAAGACCCGACTTGGGTGCTTTTAGGCTTGCTTGAAGCCAAACTGGACGAACTTGCGGATATCTTAGAAGATATCCACAAGGACTTGGAAAAGTATTCCACAGAAGTTCTGAATAACCGTCATCGTGAGCAAATTTTAGACCTCGATGACATGATTACCCGACTGGCACAATTAGAAGACATGCTTGGAAAAGCGCAATTGTGTTTGATTGATTTACGTCGTGTCCTGACCTTTTTGGCACGTCCGCGTGCGTTGGGTAGTCATATTTACGATGCCGACATTCGAGAACTCAGTGAAGATGTACGCTCACTGGTCGAACACGATGCCTTCTTATTCCAAAAAGTGCGCTTCTTGCTCGATACCACTTCAGGCTTCATTAACACCGAACAGAACGACACGATTCGTCGATTCTCGATTTTACCGAGTATGTTAGCGCCACCGATGCTAGTTGCCAGTGTTTATGGCATGAACACCGACGTGTTACCTTTTGCCAAAGGCACCACCAGTTTTATAGTGGTCAGTATTATTTTAATTGGCTTCTTTATTGGCCCATTAATTTACTTTAGATGGAAAAAATGGATTTGATGCCTTTTATTCCCTCTCTTTTTAGGCATAGGTATCTACACATCTTTAGGTACCTAGTGCAATGGTTGCGATTTCATTCAGTTCATCTATTGAATATTCTGAGAGCAGTTGAAGAGTATTTAGTAAAATCGAGAGTCCTGCCAATATGGCAGGCGCACTCTCTATCTTGCCTCTTTTCTGCTGTCTACCTGAAAGCCTAGTCAAAAATGCACGGACTTTCTGATTTTGCTCATCTGTACAACGCTGCACTCTCCACGTCAACACACAAGCCATGCAACTGATCAGCAAACGCCTTAAAATCGCTTCTGGCGTAGTCTGAAGCCATGACTCAATATCATGGCCTGCTTGCTTGAGAAGTTTGAAATAACATTCGATTGACCAACGCCAGTAATACCAAGTCGTCAATTCCACTGCGGTAATCTCGGTTGGTACATTGCTGATCAATGACCATCTTGCAACTGTCTTTTCATTAATATCTTTAACCACCGCAATAATCAGTCTAGCCTCAATTGCAGCACCTTAATCCAGTCAGCAAAACTGAATGGACTGGACCCTTATGCCTATTTAAGTGATGTGTTGAAAAGACTGCCGACACAGAAAATAATCCAGGTTGAAGAATTACTACCGCATAAGTGGAAGCCTGCCTGACTCAAATAAGCTTCACCGGATGCTTACGAATAAAGCGGGAAACTAAACGCAATAAAAAAGCACCTTACAAGAAGGTGCTTTTTTGATGGTTTTTTCAGTTTTAGACGATTAGCTGCAAATCATCTTGCAAATGACAGGCTTGAATGATCTTCATCATTTTTTCAGGAACCGCTTTAAACTGTAAGCCCTTGGCTTCAGGCGTCTGACGCAACCATTGCACCAAAACGGCCAAAGCTAAAGTACTCCCGTGTTCTAGCTGCGCCAAATTAACCACCAAAGGCAACTGCTGCTTACGAATCAACTGCAGACCTTTTTGGTAATATTGCTCTGCATTACTGAAATCTATTTTTCCAGAAACACATAATTCCTGATTTGATAATTCAATCACGCCACACCTAACCTATTTTTTCTTTTCAACCGCAGCTTCTGCATCTGGCTTAAAGGTTGCAATGGCTTTATCAATATTGCCGCCATTACGCTTCACGTTCGCTGCAAACTGGTTACGGAATTGCAAACCTAAATCAATACCCGAGACGTTAATGTTACGGATTTTCCATTGGCTGCCTTTGTCTGCTAACTGGAATGACACAGGAATTTTTTCACCATTATGCAAGAAATCAATAGTCACCACTGGGTTCTTGCTGTTGGTCGCCTTATAAGGACGCATGGTATAGCTTTGGTTGCTAAATTTCGCAAACGCTGTGCCATAGTTCTCAATTAAAGTTTCACGGAAGTTTTTCTCAAACTGCGCGCGCTGTGCTGCTGAACTGTATTGGTTGGTTGCATAAGTACCCATCACAATACGGGTAAATGCCTGTGCATCTACATACGGATCAAGGTTTTGACGCACAATCGTTTTGACCAATGCTGGATTGTTCTGCAATTTAGCATGATCTGCTTTTAAACGTGCAATCAAGCTATCGGCAACTTTTTTCACAAAAGCTGGTGGCGCTTCTGCAGGTGCAGCAAATGCAGTTCCTGCCAACATGGTTGAAAGTACACTTACCGCCAGAGTTTGCTTTAAAAGTGTTTTCACGGACAATCTCCTTCATTACTCAACAAATGACACTTCTGCATCTGTTGTTTCAGCTGTCGCTGTGTCTTTATCTGCGTCTGACGCTGCGTTGGATGTTTTCGCTGCACCGCCAGTAATAAACTTACTGATTAAATCTTCTAAATCCATGGTGCCTTGCGTGTTGGCAATACTTTCGCCACGCTTCACAAAGTTCAAACCACCACCTGGAACCACTTTGAGATATTTCTCACCCAATAAACCATTGGTTGCTACCATTATGTAAGCATCTTCATCAATACTGGTGATGGATTTCATGTTACCCAACAGTTGTTGTTCCATTTCTTTTTGTTGCTGAGGATTTGCTTCTTGGTATTCTGCACTGTAGCGCAATTCTTCAAGCGCATAATTTTGCACTGTTTTTAGTTGTTCAGGATTAAAACTGGTCAACTTGCCATCTAGTTCAAATTCAACTGTAGCCAAACGCGATACAGGGTCTAAAGTAATATCATTGACACGACCAATGGTGACACCGCTCATAGTAACTTTGGCGCGTGGTTTTAAACCATTCACGTTGTCAAATGTTGCTGTCATATTGTAACTGTCGCGCAAATTGGTACCCACCAATCCACTGACTTTCATGGCCAAGAAAAACAATGCAATGCCTGTCAAAATGACAAATACACCTACGGCCAGCTCACTTGTACGTGATTTCATTAAACACCTCCGAACATGACCGCAGTCAACACAAAATCAAAACCTAAAACACATAATGAAGAATACACCACGGTTCGTGTGGTCGACGTCGCAATGCCTTCCGATGTTGGGACACAGGCATAGCCTTGATATACTGCAATCCAAGTACAAATTAATGCAAAAACAAAACTTTTAATAATTGTGCCGTTAAAAATATCTTTATAGAACTGCACGCTGCTTTGCATACCGCTCCAGAAAGAACCTTCATCGACACCTAGAAAATCAACCCCGACCATTTTGCCGCCCATAATGCCAATCGCAGCGAAAATAATGGAGAGCATTGGCAGACTAACAATCCCAGCCCATAAACGTGGTGACACAATACGCTTGAGTGGGTCTACCCCAATCATTTCCATACTGGCCAATTGTTCTGTGGCTTTCATCAAACCAATTTCTGCAGTTAAGGCAGAGCCTGCACGCCCTGCAAATAACAGTGCAGCCACTACAGGTGCAAGCTCACGCAACAAAGTCAAAGACACCATCGTGCCCAACATGGCTTCCGAACCAATATTGACCAAAATGGAGTAGCCTTGTAAGCCCAATACCAAACCAATAAATAAACCCGACACCGCAATAATCAATAATGACATCACGCCAACACGGTACATTTGGTACAGGAACAGCTTCACCCCAAGTATGGTTGGCATTGAAAATAGAATTTGCAACAACATTTGGGTGGCGACACCAATGCCACGAACACGCTCAATGACGCGTTGACCTAATGCGGCAATAGCATTCATGAACGCACCTCATCACTTAAATAAGCCCGATGGCTAAATTGATAATCGACTGGCCCTTCGGCAGCGCCTGTTAAGAACTGACGCACAAATGCCGATTCATGCTGTTTTAATTCTGCAGGTGTACCTTCGCCCTGAATCACGCCTTCCGCGATAATATAAATGTAGTCGGCAATTGATAAAGTTTCGCCAACATCATGCGAGACGATGATGGTGGTTAAATCCAACGCTTCTCGCAAGGAACGGATTAAACGGGTCAACACACCTTTTACAATCGGGTCTTGCCCTGCAAACGGCTCATCGTACATGATCAATTCAGGGTCTAACGCAATCGCACGTGCCAATGCCACACGACGGTTCATCCCGCCTGAGAGTTCTGCAGGCATAAGTTGTTCTGTACCACGCAAACCGACTGCTTCAAGTTTTAAAGCCACCAATTCTGCAATTAAATGTTCAGGCAACTGGGTATGTGCACGCAATGGAAACGCGACGTTTTCATATACGCTCATATCGGTAAATAACGCACCGCTTTGGAATAACATGCCCATACGTGCGCGCGCAGCAAACAACTCCTGACGCGACATTTGCGCAAGATTTTTTCCATCCAGAAAAATATCACCATGATCGGGAGTCAACTGACCACCAATCAAACGTAATAACGTGGTTTTACCAGTACCTGAAGGTCCCATAATGGCAGTAATTTGACCACGGCGAATCTTTAAACTGACATTTTCGAAAATGACACGTTTCCCTCGTTTAAAGCTCAGTTCATTGACTTCAATCAATGACGGCTCATGTTGAGGCATTGGATTATTCATAGCTGAGGGTCTTCCTGCATTTTTTCAGCACGCATACTATAAAGGATTGAAGCGCAAAATGTTATCTAGCAAATTTTTAAAAACTGTGCACGTATTGTTCAAGCAGTCTTATTATTGTTATTTAAATCACTTTTAGGACAGCAACAATTTAAAAGTAAGAAGAAATAATATAATACATTAAATTGCATAAGATGAGTGCTAAACCAATATACGGCATCATTCCCTCTCTCGTCTGCATGAGCAATCGTAAGCTATTGATGTTCATAATTAGCAAATAGAGTTAAAAACGTGACTTATTATACATTTTATTTATCTAAAACAAAAATATTTAACATAAAAAAACCAGTGCTGAGCACTGGTTTTTCTTTATACAAATTGCTATCGCGATCTTAGTCGTTAAATTTACGACGTGGGCGATCAAAACCACCTTCACGGCGTGGACGATCTGAATTGAACTCGCGACGTGGACGATCTTCACCACCAAAAGAACGCTTAGGACGATCATCAAACGAACGTGGTTGACGGTCACCAAAACCACCCTCACGACGATCACCAAAATCACGTTTTGGACGATCACCGAAGCTACCTTCACGACGTGGTTTGTAGTCTACGCGGTTGCCACGGTTGTCATCATTCGCATCAAAACGCGGCTTATCGTTGAAGCCACCTTCGCGACGCGGACGGTCTGAATTAAATTCACGACGTGGACGGTCATCAAATGAACGCTGTGGACGATCACCGAAACCACCTTCACGGCGCGGACGGTCTGAGTTGAACTCGCGACGCGGACGATCTTCAAATGAACGTTGTGGACGGTCACCGAAACCACCTTCACGGCGTGGACGGTCTGAGTTGAACTCACGACGCGGACGATCTTCACCAAATGCAGGACGTTCACCACGTGGTTTGTCATCAAAGCTGCGACGTGGACGTTCATCACCGCCTTCACGACGTTTAAAGTTGCTTTCGCCTTCAAAACGACGACCGCCACCAAAACCGCCACGACCACCGCGACCGCCATCACGACGACCACGACCACCGTCACGACCAGAACGTGCTGGAGGTGGAGATGGCTCTAAGCCTTCAATTTCTGAAACGCTTAAACGAGCATCTAAGAAATCTTCCAACGCACGGATTTTGCCACGCTCACGGTAAGTTGCCAAAGTAATCGCGTTACCAGTACGGCCCGCACGACCTGTACGACCAATACGGTGTACATAGTCTTCATTTTTCATTGGTAAACCGAAGTTAATCACGTGAGAAATAGTTGGTACGTCTAAACCACGTGCTGCAACGTCTGTTGCAACCAAGATTTTTGCACGGCCTTCACGAATGCTGCGTAAACGACGGTTACGAACGGTTTGTGGCATTGCACCATGTAGCGCAACAACCGAGTGACCCGCTTCAGCCAATTCTTCAGCCAACATATCGGTATCTTCTTGAGTAGATGCGAATACAACCGCTTGATCTACACCTTCATCAGATAACCAGTGTGACAATAATTTTTTCTTGTGCTCGAAACCATCAGTCCAGTGTAAAGTCTGGGTGATGTCCATGTTCGTTGAGTGACCTGTTTCAATCGCAATACGTACAGGCTCATTCATCATGCGTTCTGCAAGTGTGATAATACGGCTTGCAAAAGTTGCAGAGAACATCAAGGTTTGCTTACGGTTAGCAGCTAAATCGCTAATCGCTTCTAGGTCTTCAGAGAAGCCTAAATCGAGCATACGGTCAGCTTCGTCTACAATTAAGGCATCAACTTTATCAAGTTTGATTTGACGACGGTTCACCAAGTCAAGTAAACGACCTGGAGTCGCTACAACCACTTGCGCACCTTTTAATTGTTGGATTTGCTTACCAAAAGGCATACCACCCATGATTGCTGCAATACGTACACCTTTCATGTGACGTACAAATGCAATCGCGTCTTGGCTAACTTGTTGAGCCAATTCACGTGTTGGGCAAAGCACTAAAATTGACGGCTGAGTAATAGCTTTCATACGCTCTTTAAATGGTACGAAAGTATCTTGATTAGCAAGCGCGTTTAAAGTTGGGAGTAAAAATGCAGCAGTTTTACCAGAACCTGTTTGGCTAGATACCAATAAGTCTTTACCTTCAAGTGCCGCTGGGATCGATTGTTCTTGAACAGGAGTCGGCGTAGTAAAGTTCAAGCCTTCTAAAGCTTGTTGTAAAGATTCATGTAAAGAAAAATCAGCAAAAGTTTTGCTCATAGAGATTTTCACCCTGAAAATGGGTGCTCCATTAAATAAAGTCAGATGGACATCGGCAAAAAGCGGTACAGCAATTATCGCTGACAATTTAAGATTCAGCGGCGATCCGAGTAACGACGATGTGATATAACGCACGCATGATTACGGCTTAACCTGAAGGAATCGCTTTAGCGATTGGGGCGCGAGATATCGTCCTCTCTTTGGACCGCACGCGCATACACAATGATTAGAAGAGAAATGTTCAGGTAATGAACAGAAATTAAGTGCGTGCGCGGATTATAGCAGGATTATTTTAAAAGTCACCTTATTTAATCGACTTTTGCAGTTTTTTGTGTAAACAGTGATAGATTCTGCTTTTATGGCTAGTATATGGACGATAACAACAGATTTAAAACCAGCAGTTTTAGACCGTTAGGTAAAAGAAAAGCCCTCAGGATGAGAGCTTTGCTAAGTGTCTTATTTAAGTATAAATATGATCAGCTGATTATTTCGCTGCTTCGCCCCAAGCAGGCACAACCGCTTTCATAAGTGGTTTTAACATTTTCATTGAACATGCCAAAACTTGCCCATTTTCCATAGAGTCGCTGCCACCACGTGCATCGACCACAGTACCGCCCGCTTCTTTCACAATTAACTCACCCGCAGCAATATCCCACGGTTTTAAGCCAAGTTCAAAATAACCATCTAAACGACCTGCAGCCACATAAGCCAAGTCTAATGCAGCAGAACCTGCACGGCGGTATTGAGCGCCTGCTTCTGTCACATTCAATAAACTTTCAAAATGGTTTTTGGCATAAGAAACAATTTCGCCATCGCGCTTAGCACGATAAGCATGACCCACTGCCAAGAAGGTGTTGTCTAAACTGTCTTTTACATTTACACGAATACGACGTTGATTCATCATCGCACCACGGCCACGGCTCGCAGAGAATAATTCATCTTTTACAGGGTCGTAAATAACACCGTGCTGTGTCACACCTTTGTGTTGCACTGCAATCGAAATACAGAAATGAGGGAAACCGTGAACAAAGTTTAGCGTGCCATCTAAAGGATCAATCACCCAACACCAGTCGGCATCGTGACCTTTGCCTTCCTGCATGCCAAATTCTTCGCCCAGGAAGCTGTGATTTTTATAACTTTTGCGTAATGTATCAATGGTCAATTGCTCGAGGTAACGATCTACGCGCGTTACAGGACCATCAATGCCTTTTTCTTCGACTTGTAGATCGAGTTTATGACGATTCTGATGCGCTTTTAAAAGCTCTTGACCAACTGTTTGAGCCGCACGCGCAGCCATCACCACCATAGGTTCCATTGAACACCCACTACAAATTTGAAGAGATTGATAAAGAATAATGCATGAAAGCCCCAATATTTTAGCAAATATTGAGGCTTTTGGGGAAGAAGTGTTGCTAAAAATTAATTCAATATAGATTGATGCAGTTTTTGCCAAGCATTTTGCATTGATTTTTCAATGCCTTGTGCATCTAAACCTGCCTGTTGCAGCATTTGACCATGTGTCGCTTGTTGCATAAAGCTATCTTCTAAACCTAAATGAATAATCGGTTTGACAATCTGGGCCTTCGCCAAGTATTCACTCACGGCACTGCCTGCACCACCCATAATCGCATGCTCTTCTACAGTGACGAATAATGCAGTGCTGTCTGCAATCTCAGCTAACAGTTTTTCATCCAATGGCTTCACAAAACGCATATTCACCACACGTACTGCGACATCATGCTGCTGAGCAAATGCTTCTGCCGCCTCAACTGCCGCTTGCACACGGCTACCAAAAGCCAGCACTGAAATATAGTCATCATATTGTGGATTAAACTGCGCCACAATTTCAGCTTGTCCCAATGGAATTGCTGTCATTTGCTGCTGAATTTCGACACCCAAACCATGCCCGCGTGGATAACGCACTGCTGCAGGACCGTTATATAAATAAGCGGTGTGCAGCATTTGACGACATTCATTTTCGTCTTTTGGCGCCATAATCACGATATTCGGTACGGTACGCATATAGGCGTAGTCGTAAGCACCTGCATGGGTTGGACCATCTTCACCCACCAAACCTGCACGATCGATGCCAAAAGTGACATCTAAGTTTTGCAAAGCGACATCATGAATCAGTTGGTCATAACCGCGCTGCAAGAAGGTAGAGTAAATCGCCACCACAGGCTTTAAACCTTCGCAGGCCATGCCCGCAGCCAAAGTCACGGCATGCTGTTCGGCAATCGCGACGTCAAAATAGCGTTCAGGAAATTGTTTGGCAAATTGCACCATGCCCGAACCTTCGCACATGGCTGGCGTAATTGCCAATAAACGCGAATCTTGTTCTGCCTGATCACATAACCACTGCCCAAATACATCAGAATATTTAGGTGCGGTGACAAGCGCAGCTTTGGCATGAATTTTACCAATGGCGTGATATTTAATTTGATCGGCTTCGGCAGGCGCAAAACCTTTGCCTTTTTTGGTGTAAACGTGAATTAAACGTGGACCTTTACGTTTTTTCAGTGCATTGAACACATGTGTGAGTTGTTCAACATCATGTCCATCGAAAGGGCCGAAATAATCAAACCCAATCGCTTTAAATAAGTTGTCAGCAGCTTCAGTAGCAGCACAGTGCAAACGCGAGTTATACGTCCACTTTGGATGTGGCTGCACGTAAGCTTCACCTGTTTCACTGACATAAACCGATTCACCACGCTCCCAAATAGCAGCAAGATGTTTGGCAAAGCCGCCTGTGCTGCATGAAATTGACATATCGTTGTCATTCAGCACCACCATCATATCGGCTTGGTGGGCCACTGCATCATTCATGGCTTCAAAAGCCATACCTGCCGTCATGGCACCATCGCCAATAATGGCAACAACTTCACACGGGTTTTGTTGATAACGTCGTGCCAACGCCATCCCCAATCCTGCAGAAATTGCTGTTGAGGAGTGACCAACGCCAAAGGTATCAAAAATAGATTCTTCACGCGCAGGGAATGCAGCCAAACCATCTTTGGCGCGAATGGTGGTGAGTTGCTCGCGGCGTCCTGTTAGGGCTTTATGCGGATAAGCCTGATGACCGACATCCCAAATTAAGCGATCGTGTGGGGTATTAAAGCAATAATGCAGCGCAACGGTCAGTTCGATCACGCCTAAGTTTGCGCCAAAGTGTCCTCCACTTTGACCTGCGGCATACAAAATGAATTGACGTAACTCATCTGCCACCTGTGGAAGCTGGCTTTGCGCGAGTAAACGTAATTGCTGCGGATGGTCAATCTCATCGAGCAATGGTGTTACAGGGCGTTGAGTTGGAATTTCTGTATACAGCATATGTGGCAAAGCCTTCTAAAGCCTGGCAAATCCTAAGCGAGGTCAATGGGAATTACTCGATCATATAACCGAATGGTATTACCTTCAATCAGCCACATTTCTAGCGATGTAGTTTTGAGCAGTGATTTCAGTTGGGCACACGTTGGGTGGGTAGATTATCCTGAATAATCTAACTATTTATCAACCATTATCGTGCGCTTTATACAAAAAAGAAAATCTTCTGTATAAATTCGTGTTCGCTATTCTACTAATGTCTGAGCATTACGCTATACTTTAAACAATTTATCGACTATTTCACGAGTTAAACAGTGCCGATTAAGTTTGTCGCAACCTCACGATTACCGACCGCATTTGGTGAATTCAACATTACGGTATTTCAAGATCCTGAAACTGGCGAAGAACACGTGGCATTATCCAAAGGTTTGGACACTGCGCCAACCCAGCCCGTTCTGGTACGGATTCACTCAGAATGTTTAACTGGCGATGCTTTCGCGTCTTTAAAATGCGACTGTGGCCCACAGCTTCAAGCCACTCAACGTCTGATTAATGACGCAGGACAAGGTGTGATTTTATATTTACGCCAAGAAGGTCGCGGGATTGGCTTGACCAATAAAATTCGTGCTTATGCCCTGCAAGATCAAGGACATGACACGGTGGATGCCAATTTAATGCTGAATTTACCTGCCGATGCACGTCGCTATGATATGTGCAGCATTATGCTAGATCATTTGCAGGTTAAAGCTGTGCGCTTAATCACCAACAACCCTTTGAAAATTCAAGCATTACAGGAACAAGGGATTACGGTGGTAGACCGTGTGCCTTTAACTGTGGGGCTAAATCCATTCAATGAAGAATATTTGCAAACCAAACATGAACGCATGGCGCACATGTATGATAAAGGTGACTTTTGAGTCACCTTTTAATTTTTGAATTAAATAATTTCTACGCAATTTGTTTAAATCGTCATCGAAAAAATACGATTATTCGGCATACGGCGTTTTAAACGCAAATCAAAGGCCATACAAATATTGCGCACAAAAGGTTTACCTTTTTCCAAAATCTGAATGTGCTGATCTTGAATGAGCAGTAATTCATCTTCCTGCATTTCCTGTAACTGTTGCAGCACTTGCTCAATTTCAGGAAATGCCAATTCTGGACTGGCCCACGACGTTTCAAAGCTGCACATTAAATTTAAAATATGCTGACGTATTACCAAATCTTCCCGATCCAGCACATGCCCTTTAAACACAGGAATTTCATTGCAGGCTAAACGGGCATAATAATCTTCAATGCTTTTTTCATTTTGCGCAAAGCTATACCAACTGTCGCTAATAGATGAAACACCCAAGCCAATCATAAGCTGCGTTTTAGATGCGGTATAGCCCATAAAATTACGGTGCAAGGTACCATTTTTAAACGACTGATACATACCATCACGTTCTAAGGCAAAGTGATCCATCCCAATTTCATGATAACCATAGGCCAAAAGACGCTGTTTGCCTTCTTCATAGCACTGACGTTTTAATTCATCTTTAGGTACATCTTCATCTTTAAAACCACGCTGCCCATTGCCTTTAATCCATGGCACATGCGCATAACTGTAAAATGCCAAACGGTCTGGCATTAAACGTTGGGTCTGCTCAATGGTATTCAGTACATCTTCCAGATTTTGAAAGGGCAAACCAAAAACCAAATCATGTGAAATAGAATCATAGCCAATTTCACGCGCCCACTCGGTCACACGTTGCACATGCTCAAAAGGCTGCATCCGATGAATGGCGCGCTGCACTTTTTCATTATAATCCTGCACGCCATAACTGACCCGACGAAAACCCAAGTCATATAAGGCCTGTAAATGTTCGCGGGTGGTGTTATTGGGATGACCTTCAAAACTAAATTCGTGCTGTTCTGCCACTTTGGCTTTTGCCAAAATGCCCTGAATCAACTGCGTCAGGTGTTCCACTGAAAAGAAAGTTGGTGTACCGCCGCCCAAATGAATTTCTTTAATGATTGGTGTAGCTTTCAGCAACTGACAATACAAGTCCCATTCTTTTAATACCGCCTGAATATAAGGCTGTTCAACCTCATGGCGCTTGGTAACTCGCTTATGACAGCCACAAAACGTACATAAACTTTCGCAAAATGGCAGATGAATATACAAACTGATGCCTTCACTGGCATTGGATTCATCAAAAGAACGCTTCAAGGTTTGCTGCCATGCCTCGGCTGAGAAGGTGGCATCATCCCAATATGGCACGGTTGGATAACTGGTATAGCGTGGTCCAGGCACATTGTATTTTTGAATTAGAGAATTTGCCTGCTGTGTCATTCCATCTGCCTCATCCAGTGAATTAGCGCCCTGCAAAACTTGCTTTGGCCTGCAAACTATTGTGCTGAGCTTGCAAGTGGAAATCAACCTAGTCTTTTGCTCGGAATACTCTGAATAAATGCTCTATTTACCTCATTCATAGAATAGTTTGCTAAGACAATTCAGACAAAGCGCTTAATTTTTAGAGGCTTTTATGTTTTGATGTAAGCCATTTTATTTTTATGCTGAGGTGGCCATGTCGCATCCTACTCACGCGGATATTCAGCGGGTACGTGAATTTCTTCTCGATTTACAGGCGCGAATTTGTGCGGCTTTAGAACAACAAGAACAAGCAGGTGGCGGAAACGCACAATTTGAAATTGATGACTGGCAACGTCCTGAAGGTGGCGGTGGTCGTTCCCGTGTCTTACAAAACGGTACAGTCATTGAAAAAGGCGGGGTGATGTTTTCGCATATCAATATTTCCAAACTGCCTGCTTCTGCAACTGAGCGTCATCCCAATATTGCAGGCGCACCTGCGCAAGCGATGGGTGTATCATTGGTAATTCACCCGAAAAACCCGCATGTACCCACCTCGCACGCCAATGTGCGTTTATTTGTCGCTGAACCTGAAGGACAGCCGCCAATTTGGTGGTTTGGTGGTGGTTTTGACCTGACACCATTTTATCCAAATGATGAAGATGTGTTGGCATGGCACCAAACAGCACATGACTTATGTGCGCCTTTTGGCGATCAAGTCTATGCAGAACATAAACAATGGTGTGATGACTATTTTTATTTAAAGCACCGTGATGAACAGCGTGGCGTGGGTGGTTTATTTTTTGATGATCTGAATCAATGGGACTTTGACACCTGTTTCAACTATATTCAGGCGGTGGGTAACGGTTATTTGGCTGCAATTCTGCCTATTTTTGAGCGTAATCGTGACAAAGCCTATACCGAAGCACAACGTGAGTTCCAGCTTTACCGTCGTGGACGTTATGTGGAATACAATCTGGTCTATGACCGTGGCACTTTATTTGGCTTGCAGACAGGTGGACGGATTGAGTCCATTTTAGTCAGCTTACCGAACTTGGCGGGATGGTCGTACCGTCCTGAATGGGCAGAAGATTCCGCAGAGAAAAAACTCACTGACTATTATTTAAAACCACGCGATTGGTTAAATCTCAAGACGAGTTAAAGCTCGCGACTGGTGAAACCTTGCTACATCGCAGTGTAAAAAAGATCACACTCAAGGTTCAAAAAAGCGATTCTTCCACGAATCGCTTTTTTACTTACAAACTTTATTGCTTATTTTCAAATCAATAAATATGCACAGCATGAATTAACTGTCATGATAGTGCGGATGGATTTTAATAGATGATGTGACCGCGCACCCTATTCGACCATGCACAAATAGGATTTAACTATCCATACATCAAACCATGAGTCAAAGGCGAATTCATCAAACTGTCAAAGCCTTATGTCACACTGCGCCACATCTGTCAGGAGATCCGCATGTTTAGCCCGCTGTTCAAACACAAAATCTTTTTATTTTGGGCAACCTTTGCCATGTTACTTGGCTCAATTTGCATGACCTTTATTTTTGAAAGTCATCTTTCAGATGGCTTAGCCATTAGTAGCAGCATTTTAGCGGGCATTGCCATGTTCGTGATTGCCACTATTTTGGTATTAGAAACCGTTTTAGAGATTTGTAATCCTTAAGTCCAAAGACTCCCACCGTTTTATACCACCATAGGCTTTAGTCCGCGCTGAATTTGACGTATATTGATGCACATTTCAGCACATGGATTTTGGCAAATGCGCAAACAATTTGCCGTGATTGGCAACCCAATTGAACAATCACGTTCTCCTGAACTGCATCATGCCTTTGCAGAAAAAATAGGCATTGACCTGCAATACAGCAAACGCCTTGCCCCTCTTGATGGTTTTAGAGACAGTGTTGCAGACTTTTTTAATCAGGGCGGTGTAGGCATGAATGTAACCGTGCCTTTTAAAGAGCAAGCATTTGCCCAATGTGGCGTATTAACCGAACGTGCCAAAATTGCCAAAGCAGTCAATACCTTGTGGATGCAAGATGGTGTTTTGCATGGCGACAATACTGATGGTCAGGGTTTGGTTGATGCCATTCGTGCTTTGGGCTGGAATTTAGAGCACAGTGATATTTTGATTATTGGCGCTGGTGGTGCAACCCGCGGGGTAATTTATCCGTTGGTACAAGCAGGCGCAAAAAAAATTGTGATTGCCAACCGCACCCTTGCCCGTGCTGAACAACTGGTTGCTGACCTACAAGCTGCCGTACCGCAAGCAGAATTACAAGCCATGGCACTTACCGATTTAATAGGTCAATTTGATTTAGCCATTAATGCGACGTCTGCCAGCTTAACGGGAGATGCCCTCACCTTGCCTGAGTGTTTGCAGTTTAATTTTGCTTATGAAATGGCTTATGGCAAACCTTCGAGCTTTTTAGAACAAGCCAAAGCGCGTGGCGTACCGACATCGGAAGGTTTTGGCATGCTGGTCGGACAGGCGATTGAATCTTTTTATATTTGGAATGGCGTGAAACCTGAATTAAAAGATTTCCTCTAAATCATCACCAAATAAAAATAGCCCTTGAGCAGCAAAGGGCTATTTTTTTATTTAAACTGGGCAATCTTGTTGAACGCTGATTGCCCATTTTCACCCACGGTTTATTTTACAAATTTCTGCATATCTTCATACACATCCATATATAACTCATAATCAATCTGTTCAGCCTGATCTTCAGTTAAAGTGCGAATTGAATTTTGGCTCAATTTGCCCTGCTGACGATCAACATACGTCTGCCCCAAAATGTGTGCCGTTTTCTTTAAATTCTCCAAGTCAGGCACATCCCAATCATAAGCTGCTTCATAGGCTTTTAAATATTGCTGAGCAAATATCTGTTGTGGTTGCTTGTACTGCTGTTTCAGCTTACGCCATTCAAGTGCGACTTTATTTTCATCGACTGCATCTTCAGTCAAATTATTGATACAACGACCAATTGCATTATTGAATTGCTCATCTTCTTCTAAATGATGCTTGGCTTGTAAAGCTTCAATCCGTTTTAGCGCGGCACCTTTCGGGTCATAGTAGCGCTCATCACTGAACCAATAGGCATACACTTCTGCCATTTCCTGCAAGGTTTGTGGACTAAGATTTTTTACCCACGTACTTTGCTCTGCTGCCATGTGCACTAAAAATAAAGTCTGATAAGTCTGACTAAAAGATTCTGTTTGTTGATAGGTTTTTTGCGCCAACTGCGCCAATTCTTCATCATAACTTAAGGCAGGTTTTACAGTGGTCTTATCTTTATTTTCTGCAGTTTCCTGCTCCAAAGTCCGCCCTAAATTTGTCACCCATTTTTCTAAAATTGAGTCTTTGCTGACCTCTTGAATGGATTTGGCTTGACGCAGCGCACTACGGTCAATTTTGCTGGCTTGCCCATAATTCGCAATGCTGACATCGTTATACACATGAATTGTGCCGTAATTTTCGCGTTTAAATTGCAACGCATAATCAATTTTTGCAGCACGCCCCTGATCATCTAAAGCCACATCAATTTGAATCGGTGTTTTTTTATCTTTAGGTGTAGCGTTCATAATCTGCTGAATTTCAGCCTGATGTTTTTGCCACAAAGCTGCAAAAGCGGCGGCATCGACCAATTGTTCCGAACGGTATGGTTCAAAAACTTTAGCTAGCTTTTCTTGCGGTGAAGCAAAGTGCTCATCTAAAACCGATTGTGCCTGCTCAGCACGACTTGGGCTAAATGCTTCTAATTCATAGGCATAAGCACAGTAGGTTAAATCTCCAACTTTGGCTGTTTTTGCTGTTTCGATCAAACGCTGACAGTCTTGTTCGCTTAGCATACTTGCGGTGCTTGCTGAATCTTCTGCCTGCTCAGCAGCCGCTTCAACGGCTTGTTCAGCTGCGATCATGGCATCTTCACTGGCATCTGCTGAATAATCTGCCACATTACTCACTGTCGTTTCAGTTGCATAAAATTTCTGACTGACCAAATCACGTAAAGCAAGGGTGGCTTGATACGCCACAAAAGCCTCTTGGCTCATGCCATAATCTTCAGCAGTTTCATTGTGTTTCAAGTAGTCTTCAACACTTTCTTTGGCCGATGTATCTTGCGTAATTTCAGCTTGTTCAGCAGCATCTTCGGTTGTGGTCGCCTGCCCCAATACAGTCTGTTGCAAATACGGTGCATTGACCTGATCAAACATGGCAAGCTGCAGCAACATATCTTCCAAACTACTGTTCAAACGAATTTTTTCACTAATTTTTTGCTGACGGTCTTGTGCAGTTAAAGATAACTTTTGAATATGTTTAGAATCTGCCAATACATACGGCACCGCATTCATGGCTTTTAAGTATTCGGCAAATTGTGCCACTTTAATCCGCTCAAAATCGGCTTTGTATTTAGAAAAGTCGATATAGGCAAAGTCATTTTGACTGTCTTTATTCACCAAATAAGGCAACAAAGAAAAATAGTTGGTATAGAACTTATATTCATTAAAATCGACCACCATCGGTACTTTCATTTGCACCAAAAGTGTCGGTTTTTCATAGCGTGCTGCCACATTCAAAGCAGCAATTTTTTGCCGATAATGCACCGAGCCATCGTAGCTAAACTCAGTATCATTCAATACATTCAACAGAAAATTAAAAGGACTCGATTTTTCGATTGCCCCTGCAGCATAGGAAGCAGAGTTTTGTTCCTTAGCCATTGCCGTATATAAGTTTTGTTTTTCTTGTGTACTTAAACGGACTTTTTGCTGTTTTAAATACTGATCTAATTGCTTTTTAAGTACAGGATCGAGTGTAGCAGGAGCAGCATCCGCTACTTTTGGTATTGCTTCAACTAAATTGCTCTGTACCCGTAATTTGCCCTGAAAGTCATAACTTGGCGTTTCAAAGATGGCATTTAACCCTGTAATTGCCTTTTGTTCTATACTTGCCGTCTGATTGGAATTGGTCTTAATGACATGCTGCGAACAACCTGTAGCAGCTAAACTAAAAAGACATAAAGATAAATATTTTAATTGTATCTTCATTGCTAAACACCTTATATTCATTATAGATTGGTCTGTTCAAACATATAGATTATGTTACATTGTAACATAACACTTCATTCGTTTTTGTAAGGTGAATAATTTTCAGTATTCGCATTTCTGACATTTTTATTCGCTATTCTTATCAATGTTTTTTGATCATGAGTGTGAATAATCAACATATCGATACAGATAATCCAAAACTATTTCTAAATTAGGATTAAGACTATGCCAGCATATAAAGCCCCATTACACGATATTCGTTTCTTAATGAACGAAGTGCTTGATTACCCGACCCATTACAAAAATCTTTCTAACGGTGAACTTGCGGACGCAGATACAGTCGATATGATTTTGGAAGGTGCAGCAGATTTCTGTGAAAATGTACTTTCTCCACTCAATCAATCAGGCGATGAAGAAGGCTGTCATTTTGAAAATGGCAATGTGACCACACCGAAAGGCTTTAAAGAAGCCTATGACCAATTTGTGCAAGGTGGCTGGCAAGGTCTGTCTTACCCTGAACAATACGGCGGTCAAAACCTGCCAATGTCGCTAAACCTCATCAAATCTGAAATGATGGGTACAGCAAACTGGTCATTCCAAATGTATCCAGGTTTAAGCGTGGGTTGTATCAACACCATTATGCAATTTGGTACAGACGCGCAAAAAGATACCTATTTACCGCACTTGGTTGCAGGTACTTGGTCAGGCACCATGTGTTTGACTGAACCACAATGTGGTACCGACTTAGGTCAGGTAAAAACCAAAGCAGAACCACAAGCCGATGGTACGTATGCGATTTCAGGTACCAAAATCTTTATTTCTGCAGGCGAACATGACCTGACTGAAAACATCATTCATATTGTGTTAGCACGCCTCCCAGATGCGCCTGCAGGCACAAAAGGTATTTCATTATTTATCGTACCGAAATTCTTGCCAACAGCAGAAGGTACGGTGGGTGAGCGTAATCCTGTCACTTGTGGCTCTATTGAACACAAAATGGGGATTCGCGCGTCTGCAACTGCAGTCCTGAACTTTGACAATGCCGTGGGTTATTTGATTGGTGAACCAAACAAAGGCTTACATGCCATGTTTACCTTTATGAATACTGCACGTATTGGTACAGCAATTCAGGGGATTTGCCATGCAGAATTGGCATTCCAAGGTGCATTGCCGTATGCCAAAGAACGTATGTCAATGCGTGCGCTGTCAGGTAAAAAAGACCCTGAAAAAGTAGCTGATGCAATCATTCACCACGCCGATGTACGTCGTATGCTCTTAACGCAAAAAGCCGTAGCAGAAGGTGGTCGTGCCATGATTTATCATGCTGCACAATTGGCAGATAAAATGAACGACGCTTTAATGCGTGGTGATACTGCAGCTTTTGAAGCGCATGATGACCATTTAGGTTTCTATACCCCAATCTTAAAAGGCTTCTTAACTGAAATGGGTTATGAAGCTGCCAACCACGGCATGCAAGTGTACGGCGGTCACGGCTATATTAAAGAATGGGGCATGGAGCAAATTGTACGTGATTCACGTATTTCTACCTTATATGAAGGTACAACTGGCGTTCAGGCGCTCGACTTGATTGGTCGTAAAGTGTTGTTAAGCTCTAAAGGTAAAGTGATTCGTGACTACACCGCTGAAATTTTGAAATTCTGTGGTCAGCATGCACGTAACAAATACATGCGTCGTTTTGCATGGGACTTAACCAAGCTATGTGCTCAATGGAACGCATTAACCGTGCGCATTATGTTGGCAGCACGTAAAGACCGTGACATCGTATCCAGTGCTTCAGTAGACTTCTTGATGTTCTCTGGTTATGTGATGATGGCTTATTTCTGGGCGCAACAAGCGGCTGTGGCTTCGACCAAATTGGCTGAAGGCAATGGTCAGGAAACACCTGAGTTCTATAAAGCCAAAATCAAAGTTGCAGATTTCTACTTTGAGCGTTTATTGCCACGTACCCAAGGTCATGCAGAAGCAATGGTCAATCCATCTAAAACCATGACTGCATTAGCACCAGAACATTTTAGTTTTGACTACTAAAATATTCTCAGCAGATGTAAATCAAAAGAGCGCGTAATGCGCTCTTTTGGTGTTTACTTCAGAAAGTCAGTACTCGAATCTACACATCAATTAAAATTACTTTTAATGTGCTGTTGGAAAACCATGAAATACCCACTGAATCAGATATAAAATCAGAAAAATTAAAATCACTAGACATAAAATTTCTAGTCGTTTCATTCAATTCGCTTCTTAGCCTTGTCTTCTAGCAACATATAAATTAAATCAAGCTCAGGACAGACATATCCCATTGCGGTTAAAGCCGCGGTAATTTGCCCACGATGATGAGTTGCATGATTGAACACATGCATTAGGGTTGCAGCATAGGGTAAGTGCATCTCCACGCCAGTTGATGTTTTATAGTGCAGCTCTTGATGAAAAACATTCTCATCCACCTGATTTAAAAAATAAATCCAGTTTTCAGCCTTCTTTTCAAGTTGCTCAACAAGCTGTGTTCTGTTGGTTTCCACAATACTATCTAATGGCAAAATTGGTGAGTGGTGCAAAGCAAAACGTGGAAACCACAAATGATGCTCACCGACCAACAAGTGATTCAGAGTGCCAAAAATACTTTTAAAATATAAGCCCTGATCCAAGAAAAAATCATCATCTGAAACCAATAGCAAAGTCTGATTTAGTTTTTGAGTTGCCCAAAGATTATAGCGGGCAAGTAACTCAAACGTTTTTAAATCCATTTAAAATTATCCTATTTGAGTTTTATTATGAAAATTGAATCAAAAGTTCAAACTATATTAAGATAAAAGATATATTTTTAATCATTTAAAGCGAATTTGTAGATTTAAAGACAGATACAATTTATTGTCCTTTAGAAATAATTGACCAAAATCATGCTTGGTTTTACTTGCCATCTCAAACTTTGTATTATTGTATAAATACTCTTCAAATTCATGGCGATGATACAGATGATAGCAAATGATCTCGCCATCTTCTTTAATTACTAAATATCCACCTGTAGAATCAATTTCGTTACCTGTCCAAACTGTACCAGGCATCATTCCAATTGCTATTTCACACAATAATTTTTTAATTTTAAACTGATAAAAAGGATGCTGATGTTCAAAAGAATATTTCATTGGATTTTCATAAGAAATTTCATTAAAAATATCTTTAACTGAATTAAGAGTTGATGTGTAATATTTAAATATAGCTTCTGCCATAATTTTTGGTAGTAAACTATCCAACAAAATTAAATTATTCTCAAATACAGCATTATTTAAATGGGAAAATTTAATATCGGCTCCCAACATTTTTAAATGTGCTATACGAGATTTAATAATTGGTTGTGGCAATGCAAGCTGATTAAAATCTTCAATCTCTTTTTCGGTTAGGCAAATATTTTTTATTTCAAAAATAAAATTTGTTGTCTTTCCTGCATTTAACAATGTGGATGGTTTACCTAATTTTGACTTTATGCTAAATCCCAATTCAGGCATTGTTCCAATTTTTGCATCATAAATTACGATTCTAATATCACTTTTCGCACTAGATTTTGCTTTAATCTTATTTGATTGGTATCTGGATATAAAGTTTTCCACATCTGGAATAGTAAATGATGCCGTTTGCTTTTTCTGTAATTCTGCCAGCAAAAACTGAGTAATATCTCTGAGTTCCTGTAATGGTATCTGAAAAACATCTTCACCCCGCAAAATCTCTACTATACCCTCTGATTTATGCGGTACATAAGTGAATAAATGATGATGTTCTTGACGTAAAATTCTAATTACAGGATAAATTAAATTATTTATTTTATTTAAGTTTTCATCACCCGCACTTAACTCCCCATCACATAGTAATTTAAAAATGGCATAGAGTTCACTCCATTCCCCCTTATTTGCTGTAATCATACTCACCAATCTTCAATGCTTTTAATATTTCTTTTGCAGTTGCCTGTATCGCTGGAATAGCAACAGAATTTCCAAATTGTTTATAGGCTGAGGCATCTGAAACCACGATTTTGAAATGATCTGGAAACCCCTGCAACCGTGCCCATTCTCTTGGCGTCATTTTCCGAATACCTTTCCGATTTACCTCTCCTTTAATTCTAGTAGTTGGAGTAAAGTCTGTAATTCTATGATCTATAACTAAATTACGCTCTCTCCCCATTCCACCTACAACTATGGCATTGGCAATTGCGTGATCTGGAATAATAGCGTAACCAAAACCATTTCCTTTATTTTCATGTCGAGCTTTATGCTTTTCCAAGGTATCTAAATACTGTGTAGATAAGTAATATTTAGTAGGTACAACCTGAGTTTCCTTTATATCGGCAAAACAGGTTTTTTTATTTAATGGTTGTGGATAAGAGAAATTTTGAATTCCAGTATCTTTATGGAAGCCTACAATAAAAATTCGCTCTCTATTTTGGGGAACACCAAAATCTTTAGCATTTATAATTTGAGGCTCAGCAACGTAGTAACCTAAATCATCTCTTAATGTTTTTAAAATAGTTTTAAGTGTATTTCCCTTATCATGACTAATTAAGCCTTTAACATTTTCTAAAAAGAAAGCTTTAGGTTGTTTCCGTTTTATAATATCCGCAACGTCAAAAAATAGCGTACCGCGTGTATCTTCAAATCCAGATCTTTTACCTGCAATTGAAAAAGCCTGACAAGGGAAGCCTCCACATAAAATATCGAAATGATCAGGTATCGCATTTTTAGTAGACTCTAAAGTGATATCACCATAAGGCGTTTCACCAAAATTGACGGAATATGTTTTTTGGGCATATAGGTCTATTTCTGATGAAAATACGCACTCGCCACCAAGATTTTGTAACGCTAGCCGAAATCCACCAATTCCTGCGAATAGGTCAATAAATTTAAATTTACTTGGGTATTCTGGATAAAAAGGGATTGATTCAAAGAGGGAAAGGTTTTCCTCTTTGTTTACCACTAATTCACCATGAGCCTTTAAAACTTTTGGACTAGTAGAGTTCATCTCAAACCTTCAAGGCGATACAATAACAAAGCCATTACAATAACAAAATTTACCTTAAATAGCATGCAGTGCAAGACACAAGCTGTCGCTCTAGCACAATATTCGATAAGCGTTAGGACAGATGCCTGAGCTGAACTCAAATCACAAAAACGCTTCCAACACCGAATTTAAAAACACATGCCCTTGCGCAGTACATGCCAATCGCTTCGGATCATCCTGCAACAATTGCCGCTGACGCAATGTATTTAAAATATCCTGCAAATCATCCAAGTTTAAACCTGTGCGGGCAGTATACAAGTTTGCCTCAACCCCATCATTCAGGCGCAGTGCATTCATCATAAATTCAAATGGCAACTCATCGGCTGCAATTGCTTTAAACTGCAAGTTTTCCGCAGGTACTTTGGCTAAGTAATCTTTCGGCAAACGGGTTTTTTGGAAGCGATACACACCATCATGCAAAGTCACTTTGCCATGCGCCCCCGCACCTATCGCCAAATAATCGCCAAACTGCCAATAATTTAAATTATGTGCAGACGGCAACTCTTTACGCCATGCAGACACTTCATAATTCACAAAACCTTGCGCAGTTAAATAGGCTTCACCCTGCGCTTGAATTTCTTCCAAGACATCATCTACAGGTAAAATTGGCTGAGTGCGGAAAAAAACAGTATTAGGCTCAATAGTCAATTGATACCATGAAATATGCGTTGCACCATGTTCCACTGCCAGTTTTAAATCCTGCAGTGCTTGCTGCAAAGTCTGTTCAGGCAAGCCATGCATTAAATCGACATTAATTCGCTGAAAGCCCGCTTCACGCGCCAAGCCAATTGCGGCAATCGCATCATCATTAGAATGAATACGCCCTAATTTTTTTAAATGCTCAGTATTAAAACTCTGCACGCCAATCGACAAACGGTTAATGCCTGCAGCCAAATAATCTGCAAAGGGATCATGCTCCACTGTTCCCGGATTAGCTTCCAACGTAATTTCGCAGTCATCTTCAAAAGCTAGCACGGCTTTCAGCTGTGTAAATAACCATTGATACCCCTGTGCTGAAATTAGCGAAGGTGTGCCACCGCCAATAAAAACACTGTGAATTTTCCGCCCCTGCGCAAACTGAGTCTGGGTTTTAAAATCTTCCAGCAAAGCCTGTAGATATTCCTGTTCTAAATCTAAACTCAACTTACCGTCAGGCACAGCATGTGAATTAAAATCACAATACGGACACTTACGCACGCACCACGGCATGTGAATATATAAAGATAAAGGAATATCAATGGGTTGAAGTGGATTCAAAGACAGACTCAATGCAAAATCAAAACAGTGATACAGATTTTAACATGACTACAGCAGGACACTGATGTATTCCCTAGAATTTGCTTTAGACTAGAATCTGTTTAATAAGAAAAAATGTGAAAATGATGAAGATATCCAGCCAATTACTCTTAATTTTGCCACTGGCGATGGGCATCGGGATTGCAATGGCCTTTCAAACTGCAATCAACAGCCAATTGCGTGAATATTTATATTCTCCGTTACAAGCTGCCCTTTTCTCTTTTTTGGTTGGTACAATAGTTTTAGCCATACTGGTATTTTTTCAGCAAGTCGAAAAACCCAACCTCAGCACCTTGCTCAACATCCCATGGTATTTATGGATTGGCGGATGTCTAGGGGTTTATGCCATCAGCATGAGTATTTATAGTGCTCCAAAACTAAGTTTACTCACTTTATCTGGGGTGATTATTTTTGGACAAATGGTCACATCAATGCTGATTGATCATTTTGGGTTCTTGGGCACTGATAAAGTCAGTATCAATTGGCAACGTCTTTTAGGTAGCGTGGTGATTTTTATTGGTGTGCTTCTCACTTTACAACGCTAATACCCAAACGCTAAGCACCTCATGCATTGAGATTTTTTGTGTCAAATATACATTCTGTGACCACGACCCGTTTTGAATTAAAACAGCTTTTTCAACTGATGATTCCAATTTTGGTCACACAATTTGCGCAAGCAGGTTTAGGTCTGATTGATACCATTATGGCAGGTCACATGTCTGCCACCGACTTAGCTGCTATTGCCGTTGGGGTCGGTTTGTGGATGCCCATTATGCTGCTGTTCAGTGGCATTATGATTGCTACCACACCCTTAGTCGCCGAGGCTAAAGGCGCGCGTACCCCAGAAAAAATTGCAACCATCGCCCGTCAGTCTTTATGGATTGCGTTTATTTTAGGTGTGATTGCAGGGCTGATTTTACAGCTCATGCCTGCACTATTGCCATTATTTGGTGTGCCTGAAAATTTACAGCCCAAAGCAGGCTTATTTTTACATGCCATCGGTTTTGGGATGCCTGCCGTGACCATGTATGCCGCTTTGCGCGGTTATTCAGAAGCACTGGGCTATCCACGCCCTGTGACCGTAATTAGTCTGTTGGCATTGGCTTTATTGGTTCCACTGAACTTTATGTTTATGTATGGTTGGGGGCCTCTGCCTGAACTGGGCAGTGCGGGTTGTGGTTTTGCCACTGCTATTTTGCAATGGTTAATGTTTATAACTTTGGCATTTTATATTTTTAAAAGTCGCGCCTATCAAAGCACACAGGTATTTAGCCAATGGGAAGCGATTGATGCGGTCTGGATTAAACGCATTTTGCTATTAGGACTACCAATTGGTTTAGCCATTTTCTTTGAAGTGAGTATTTTTAGTACTGCCGCCATTGTAATCAGTCCTTTGGGAGAAACCAAACTGGCAGCCCATCAAATTGCCATGTCAGTCACATCTCAGTTATTTATGATTCCCATGTCTTTGGCAATTGCCCTGACCATTCGTATTGGCACATATTATGGCGAACAAAATATTCACGCCATGCGTAAAGTACAAGGCTTAGGCTTTGCAACTGCAACTGTATTTGCCTTTTCTACAATGACGCTGATGTGGTTTTTCCGTCCTGAAATCATTTCAATTTACACCCGCGACCCGCAAGTGGCGCAAGTGACGATGTCTCTATTATTATTTGCGATTGCCTATCAACTCATGGATGCATGGCAAATTAGCGCAGCAGGTTGTTTGCGTGGCATGCAAGACACTCAGGGCCCAATGTGGATTACCATGCTTGCTTATTGGGTTGTGGCTTTCCCCATTGGCGTGTATTTAACTCGTTACAGCAGTATGGGCGCTGCAGGGGTTTGGGTCGGGCTGATTGTCGGTTTAAGCATTGCCTGTGTGTTACTTCTGACCCGTTTATATTTCAACAATCAACGACTGGAACGCCAATTTACAGCATAAACCTCAGCCTACTCACCTACATGCCAAAATACGTTTTGGCACGTGGGTCTTGTGATCAAAAAATACTTTAACAATTAAAAGTAGGCATTTTGCTCACGAACACTTATGATCAAAAGATAGTAAAGATGATCTTGAGGAACATCGCATGGCAAAAACGGCGCGTACACCTGGTCGTCGCTTTATGAAACTTGCGAGCATGACAGCAAGTATTGCAACCAAAACGGTATCGAACTCGATTAAAAACCTCACCGCAGATGAAGAACAAAAAAATGCGGCACGCAGCCAATTGTTTCAGGATATTGGTATCCAAATTGCTGATACCTTAGGCGAAATGAAAGGTGCGGTGATGAAAGTCGGGCAAATTGCCTCGCAATATAAAGATATTTTTCCGCCTGAAGTTGCCAAAGCCATCAGTAAATTACAGCGCCAAGCACCTGCCATGCCTTTTGCTGAAATTAAGGCACAAGTTGAAAAAGAACTTGGTAAACCGCTCGACAAAATTTTTAAACACTTTGATGAAACTCCGTTTGCAGCCGCATCTATTGGGCAAGTGCATAAAGCCATTTTACCCAATGGCGAGCAAGTGGTGGTCAAAGTGCAATATCCTGGGGTCGATGAAGCCTGCGAAAGTGACCTGAAACAAGTCCGTTTGGCACTGCGTTTAATGGGTGTACTTAAAATAGACCGTAAATTACAAGACCGTCTATTTCAGGAAATTCAGGAAAGTTTAGACAATGAGCTGAACTACCAGATTGAGGCACAAAACCTAGAAGTAGCGCGTACCTTTCACGCGGCTTTGGATGATAAAATTATTATCCCACAAGTGTTTAAAGACTATTCTTCGCGGCATATTCTCACCTTAAGTTTGGAACAAGGTGAAAATATAGAAACGGCAAGCACATGGTCACAGCGTACCCGCAACACTTTGGGACGACGTTTATTGCGTGCCATGGGTCAAGAAATCTTTTATTTAAAACGCTTTCATTGCGACCCGCATCCGGGCAACTTTGCGTTCCGCCAAGATGGTTCTGTGGTGATTTATGATTACGGCGGCGTCAAAACTCTATCGAATGATGTAGTGCATCATTTTCGACAACTGATTCATGCTGCGCGTGCGCAAGATATTGCCGAAATTGAACAGCATCTAGATGCACTGCAGGCAATTTCTGCATTGGGTAAATTCCCTGAAGATTTATATTTGCAATGGTTAGAAGTGCTGATGCGTCCGCTAACCACACATTATGATTTTGCTGAAAATTCTGCCCATCATGATGGCGTTGAGTTGGTCAAAAGTTCATTGAAATATTGGGATGTGTTTAAGCCTTCTCCCGATACCTTAATGGTGAATCGAACTGTTTCAGGGCATTATTGGAATTTAATTCATTTAAAAGTACATGATAATTTAAATGATATTTTTGAGGAGTTGGTTCCACCGCGAGCTTAGACTCAACTTTGGACTCAGCAAAGGATGCTGAAAATAAAGCCCAATCTGTTTTATGCTCCGTAACTAAAATTATAATCCAGACAAAAAATCCTCCCAAATGTAGGAGGATTTTTTGTTATCTAAACCGATTCATTCAAGTTGAAACGATGAAATTCAAATTATTGAATTTCAAGGTGTTTGATTAAGCATTCCAGATCATCGGCAGACAGTTGTCCAATATAAGTGAGTTGTGTTTTTTGGATAGGCAGCTGATATGTTTGTACTGTATCAATCCACGATGGCTTTTTTAAACCAGCCTGTTGCCAGTTTTTAATTTCCACATATTTGCTTTTAATAAAAGCAGACTTATTTTCGTACTGACTACTTAAACGAAATACAACATAGTCGGTGTCCGTTTGGCGAATATACAACACAGGTCTGGTCTTACCCTCGGCAATATCTGTAAAGCCAACATAAGCCCAATAGAGTTGTTGGGTCATTAGTAGCCGCCATCATCTTCTAAAAAAGCAGCAACATCAGCAGCGCTAGACACTTTTACACTAGGAACATTATGGCTCATCGCGATTAATCTTGCTGTATTCAAATCCTCGTCACTCACCTGAGTCGTGACAGGTATTTTGCCAGTTCGTGCAATTTCAGCATAAACCATGCTCATTACAGTAGCAGGCGTCAGACCAACTTTTGTCATAATGTATTCTGCTGATTCCATAATTGCCTGATCAACCGTGTATTGAACCCGTTTTTTTACCAATGTTGTCATCATATGCTCCATTTACACCACTAAATGCCATTTTATGCCTTAAAATGGCACGGGTCAAACTTGTTCTTACGATGCCTTTTCACTTCAAATAGAAAAAATTATTTAATCTGTGCAGACACTATTCCCTCAATGAAAGCCCTTATACAACGGGTTTAGAAAAAGATTGGATAATTTTTATGTAAAACTCACTAGAAAGAATGCATGTGGGTTTTATTTGCCAAATCAAATGTTATGTTATAACATTTACTTAAATATACACTTAGTTTGGAGAAATCTCATGCGTCCGAATATCCACCCAGAATATCGTGAAGTTTTATTTCACGACACCAACGCCAATGCCTATTTTGTGATTGGCAGCACCTTACAAAGCAGCCAAAGTAAAGAATATGAAGGCAAAGTATATCCTTATGTGACTTTGGATATTTCAAGCGCATCGCATCCGTTCTACACAGGCGAACAACGTCAAACCAGCAATGAAGGACGTGTGGCAAGCTTCAACAAACGCTTTGCACGTTTCAAACGCTAAGCTTGAGTTTTATTGCAAAATCTCACAATCACTTCATATTCAGTTAAGTTTTCTGTTTTATATTTTAAACATAGCAAGATTGATCATCGAAACGATGGGATATTCTCTATCTTCAAAGCCCAAGCACTCTCCTCCAGCTTGGGCTTCTTTTTATTTATAATTTTTATCTAATGGATTTTTCTACTCAACGATTGATTTGGTACAGACCCTAATCTAATGTTTTAAAAACTGTTGAATCACATAAAAACCCAATCCCAGCAACATCACTCCCAAAACCACACTGGAAAGCGCATAACTAAACGCCATACCTTGCTGTCCATGTCTTAAGAGTTGCCAAGTTTCCAAACTAAAACTGGAAAAAGTGGTAAAGCCACCTAAAATACCTACCATCAGTAATAAGCGGGCTTCCTGCTGCAACACAGGATATTTCTGACTCAATGCAAAAAATACACCTGCCAAAAAGCAGCCAAACAGATTGACCGACCACGTTGCCCATGGAAAATGCTGTGCCGATTTAAATAAATACAGGCTTGCGGCATAACGTAAACTTGCGCCAATTGCACCGCCCATTGCTACCAAAAGCCAATTCATTGTGTTTTGAATCCTAATGAAAAAAAGTGAGATGAATGAACCATCACCGCACAATTAAAACCTGATCACACTATACAAGAATCATGATTTTAAATGCGAATGTACACTCAAAAAACACATAGACTTTGCCATAAAAATTGCGCTAGTCTGCATGTTATTTTTAGGCGCAATGGAGGACAGGATGGCTCAGGAATTATTGGTGCAACTTGAAGCAGGCACTGCAATATTTACCGATGTGCTCTCATTTATTGAAGCACGTTACACCTACACGCCAACTGCTTTCAAAAATGGGCAACAGCTCAACGCCGCCAATGAAAATCAGGGCAGTGCCAAAATATTTTCATTTGCGAAACTCAATGGCTTAGATCAGGCGCAAACCCTCAGCCTATTTGCAGAACATTATGCTTCAGTACTTGCAACACCTGAAGGAATTGATCATCAAAATATCCGCCAGTTTATGCAGCACGGTTGGGATGGTATTCAGTTTGAAACGCTAGCCCTTAGCGCCAAATAAAAACAACTTTAACCAAGCAAAAACCGCATGAAAGTTAAACCTAATCATGCGGTTTTTTATTAGGGATGTGTACGTTTCACGTGGAGCAATACTGAAGCTATTTACCGTGTATAAGATGCGGTTTCGGCAACTATCTACAATTCAAACTCTAAACTAAACATCACACTCAGCTTTTGACTTTTTCAATCCACTGAATTGAACTAACGCGAAATACTTCACAAGCACCATCCCCCGTATCGGTGGGTGTAAGAGAGGATGTCCAAACCAAGTCGTGATCTTTCACTTCAACCAACTCACCTTTTAAACGTACCAAATCACCTCGTTTTACTTTTTGAATGTCTTTGGCAATTTTTGGGCTGGCAGGAATGATGTGCATATTAGATACCATTTGCATGGCTTGTTCAGCAGGCACAGGTAAACGGTCTATTTTCCAGTTTAAATAGCGGTCATATTGATTGACTGTGATATGACGGGCAATTTCAGGCTCAGCAAACAAGCCCCAACTCACCGCATAATCAATCGGAGAAAATTTGGCTTGGGCATCATCTTGATAGATTTTTGAACCCAAAATCCGAAAATCACCTTTAAAGGGTTGCAACACTTCAATCGACTGACCTTTCACGACAGGAGGCAAGCCTTTGGCAATATTACGCTCGACCGCAGCATAGACGGAACATGGCAAAGCCAGAGTCAGTAACAATGCCGTGAGTTTTAGCGAAATATGCGTGTTCATCTTAAAATCTGCCTATTAAATTCATCTATCTATATTTATCTTAATCACAGATCATGAATACAATAGTTGAAATTGGTAACAAAATGCAGTCATTGGCTCATTCTGACATGGCAAAAACCCTGTAATTTCAGCTAAGCTTATCGGCATAAAAATCAATAATTAGATCTGCACATGCTCTATAAATTTTATCAAAAACATATTTTCCCGCACTTGCTGAATCAGGTCATGCAAACTCCATCCTTAATGGATTTACGACGTGAGCTTTTATTGGGCGTATCGGGCGAGGTTTTGGAAATTGGCTTTGGTACGGGTTTAAATTTACCTTTTTATCAAAGTGTAGATACCGTGTATGCCTTAGAATCCAATGCAGCAATTTTCCAATTGGCGCAGGAACGAATTGATGCAGCACCGTTCGTGGTTGAGCAGATCACCGCAAGTGCAGAACAACTGCCTTTTGCAAATAATCAATTACAGCATGTGGTATCCACTTGGACGTTGTGCAGTATTCCAGACCTAGAACAAAGCTTGCGAGAGATTTATCGTGTCTTACAACCGGGCGGCACTTTGCACCTCGTAGAACACGTTTTAAATCGACAAAACTTAAATATTCAGCGTTTGCAACATCTGCTCACACCAATTCAAAAGAAAGTTGCAGATGGCTGTCACTTAAACCGTGACATTGAAATTGCCCTACTCGAAACTGGTTTTGAATTGGGTGAAGTCCAATATATTGATATTGCAGGCATTCCAAGTCTTGCACAGCGCATGTTATTGGCGCGAGTACATAAACCTCTTTAATCACAATCCTCAAAATCAATCCGAATGGTTTCAAAACGCAGTCTGCCCTGCTGAATGGCCTGCGCAATTGCTTGCTGACCTTTGGTCAAACGTGCGCCACCACTTTTAATATCAATTAGGACGATTGCAATATCTTCGGCATGCCCATTGCCATCCCGATAATCGGTATAGCCATCAAACACGATATAATCAACAGGATCACCTAAAAATTTGGCATCGCTCGGTAAATACTGAAATTCAGGCATAATCGGTGCTAATTGCTCTGCCATTTTGCCTTTCAGTACCGCACGACTGGTATTTACACTGCGCTTTTGTGCCTGCAATAATGCCTGCTGATGTGACAGTTCAATTTCTGCAATATATTGTTCATACTCGGCTTTAATCCGTCCATTGCGGCTATTGCTTAAAATTAAGGTGGTCAGCACCACGCCTATACAGGCACCAATCAGCATCGCCATCCAGATTGACATAAAACCTTCCTAAACCTTTTTTGCAGAACTCGATACGACTTTTGTCAACTGTCATATTCCGAGCACAAAACAATGATATGCTAGGGATGAGCAGATTAAAATCGATTCGAGGGTCATGAAAACTATATTAATTGCCAACCAAAAAGGTGGCTGTGGAAAAACCATTACGGCTATTAGTTTAGCATCTGCGCTTGCACAAAAAGGCTATAAAGTTGCTTTGGCGGATGCCGACAATCAAAAATCTGCGCTGCAATGGTTAAAACAACGACCAGAAACAGCCGTTCCAATTCAAAGTTTAGATTGGCGTCATGAAAAGTCGATTGGCGATGCACCCAAAAACATTGAATATTTAATTATTGATGCACCTGGTGCGTTATCGGGTGAGCATGCCGAGCAGCTGATTAGCGAAGCACATGCCATTATCACACCTCTACAGCCTTCATTTTTTGACATTGACTCCACCCGTCGCTTCTTAAAACACTTACAAGACATTAAGCGGATTCGTAAAGGCAAAGTCCAAATTTTGCTGTTGGCCAATCGGGTCAAACCCAACTCTGCCAGCTCTAAAGATATTCAGGATTTTTTCCAGAAAATCGAGCAACAGCCTGTGGCATGGATTTCAGAACGTGCAGCCTATGGACAATTGGCAATGCAAGGTTTAAGTATTTTTGATAAAACCCAAAAAACTTATCTGCAAATGCAAGATCAATGGCAGCCTGTACTGAATGCCATTGTAGATGACCCTGCTCAATGGTTTTAAAGCCTAGAATCGCCACCGTTTAGAACTTATTCACCAGAACTTACCAAGCTCTCGTTTTCGGGAGCTTTTTTTTCAGTTAATATGGCACATGACCTTAGGAATGTTTCAGTGAATTCAGTGCAACAGTACGCGCCAACATTACAAAAAATTTTATTGTTTGGACTGTTTTTTGTCCTGATCTTTTTGGGTTTTCACATACTCAAATATTTTATTGTTCCTGTTGTTTGGGCAGCAATCATTGCCTATATGAGCTGGCCACTATATCAGTCGGTGCTACGTTTATGCGGTCATCGTCCTACGCTTAGCGCAGCCTTAATGATGCTGATGGTCACGTTGGTGGTCGGCATTCCACTCACTTTTGCCATTTTTATCCTGCAACATGAAGGTCGCAACTTATATTACGAATTACAAAAACAGGTCTTTTCCGGACACTTAAATGTCCCTGATTTCATTCGCAATTTACCTATTATTGGTAAAGAAGTCACCCGCACCCTTAAAGAAATTAATCACGATCCGAACAGCATTGTGCAATCCATTTCCTTATGGATTCAAGGGCATTTGAATTACGGTAAAGTGGTGATTAATGAAGTCAGCAAAAACCTGATCAAACTGGGTTTTGCCCTGCTGTCATTATTCTTTTTCTACCGCGATGGTCACACCATCTTGCATCAAGTCAGCAAAGCGCTAGAAATGGTGATTGGGCCACGTATTCATCACTATTTAGATACTATTTCTGAAACCACACGTGCTGTGGTTTATGGCGTTGGACTCACTGCAATTGCGCAGGCTTTACTCGCAGGCGTGAGCTATTTTGTCGCTGGGGTACCTAACCCAATGGTGCTAACCATTGTGACTTTCTTATTTGCCTTAATTCCGTTTGGCCCACCTTTAGCTTATGGTTCGGTTTCGCTGTGGTTATTTAGCCAAGGGCATACGATGGAAGCGATTGGCGTGATGGCATGGGGCGTATGTGTGGTCAGCACTGCCGATAACGTGATTCGTCCTTTGGTGATTTCAGGTGCAACTCAAATTCCATTCCTGTTAATCATGTTTGGAGTTTTAGGTGGAATTGCCAGTTTTGGTCTAATTGGTCTATTTATTGGCCCTGTGATTTTGGCCGTGTTACTGGCCATTTGGCGTGAATGGTTGCATGAAAACAACCAGCCCGAAGCTTTAATGTTGCCCAAAGCCACGCTTGCGCATGATCTCCCTGAAGACGATTCATCATCCAATTCAAAGCTTGATTAAGCTGTTTTACTGATCATATTGCTCACATGGCTGTGTTGATCTGAATAAATCAGCTCAACACAGTACATACATACTACTACGCAAACGTTGTATTGTAACGGAGCTAACTTTGCTTCAATCAAGACATCCCTAAATATTATGCACAACAAATAGGATGTCTTTTATGCGCTCAATACTCAAATTTGCCAGTCTTGCTGCTTTTAGTGGCCTAGTACTCATGGGTTGCAGCACCACCGCGACCACACAACAAAAATCTAAAATCTTAAAAATGCATGCTGTTTCAGCACAAGGGATTGGCAAGGAATTAGGTACGGTTGAACTGCGTGACAGTGCAGCAGGCTTAGTCATTCACACCCAACTCCAACAACTCCCTGCAGGGGAACGAGGTTTTCATATCCATGAAAAAGGTTCATGTGCAGCAGCAGAAAAAGATGGAAAAATGGTTGCTGCTTTGGCAGCGGGCGGACATTTTAATCCCCAAAATATCCCGAATCATGGTACACCGCTGACAGGACATTTAGGGGACTTACCGGCTTTAAGTGTTGCAAACGACGGAACAGCCAAAGTGACCGTGATTGCACCCCGTTTAACATTGGCACAAGTTGAAGGATTGGCCTTGATGATTCATGCAGGCGGTGATAACTATGCCGACCATCCAAAACCATTGGGCGGCGGCGGTGAGCGAATTGCCTGTGGGATTATTTAAGCTAGCATGATGCATTTTCAATAAAACATTTATTACCAATTGTGGATAAGTTAAGGGTTATACACATGCCTTTCGACTTATCCGCAAAAAGTAAAATTTATCTTTTTGAGGATTATTCTCAAACGACGCTCAATGCAGGTCTTCTTGCTTTATATCGGTCGTCTTTCATAACCACACTTACTCGTTTTTGAATAACTTGCTACTAATTTGCAAAAAATTAGCTCAATTTTGCAGCCATCGTATCTAGCTCATCAATGTGCAGAGCTCCCAACAGCTCGTCTTTGCGATTGTCACTATTTGCGCTACACTGCTGTTTTATCGACATGAAAAAGATTTGGGCATGAACATTAAAACATTACGTTGGGTTGGGTTCCTAGAAGGTATTTCATTCTTATTGTTGTTATTTATTGCTATGCCCATGAAATATATGTTCGATAACCCAATTTTAGTGAAATATGTAGGTATGGGACACGGCGTATTGTTTATCGCATTTTTAGTGGTGCTTTTTGTGGTTTGTGAAAAACAAAAATGGTCTCTTAAAATGTTTATTTTGGGCTTAATTGCTTCAATTTTACCTTTTGGCCCATTTGTTTTTGATGCTAAATTGAAAAAGATGGAACAACCAGTACAAGCTTAATCTGCAAGTCCTTTTCAGCTTTCATCATATTACACATTTTCTCAACTTTAATTTATAAATCAAATGTTTGCAAGGTGATGCCACATCACCTTGTTTTATGATGCAGCTGAAAAATTTAACCCCTTAAAACTGCCCTGCAGCAACTCGCTCCTGCATCACCTGTTTAAGCATCATGCGTGGCAAACTAAACCAGAGCGTTATCAGCACCAAACAAGCCAAACTATACGCCCAAATATCAAACCGCATATATAAAACACGCACCAGTTCAATCACAATAAAAAAGCACAGCATCAATATCATTGAAACACTAGCAGCAACAGTACCTTTAGACACTTCCGATGACATTAAGGCGAAACGGTATAAGACTGAGAAGCTCATTCCCTCACCAAAACTAATCAAGCTCATACCAATCACCAAACACCAAACAAAATAGCTTTGCCAAATTGCCCCCAATACGATCAGCACACTACCCAACAACATTAAAGGTAAACCAATCAAGACTGTTTTTCCTAAAGGTAAACGGTCAATGACTTTCATCAGTACCAGATTGCCTAAAATCAAACCACCCAAAACAGGAAACTGCGCCAAACCGTATTGCAGACTACTAAAGCCTAACTCTTCCACCAACATCACAGGAGATAACGCAATCCACAACATTAAAGGCATGCTCAATAAGGGCAGCGCCAATGTCAAACCTAAGAATCTGGTATTTTGAAAAACTTGTTTAAAATCATCCCATACATCTCGAAATGGAGGTTTGGGAATACGCTGCTGATTTTCAGGCATTTTGGCTTTCAGTCCAAACCAACTCAAAAATGCCAACAGTGCTATGCCGATAAAACCCCAATGCCAAGAAACATGCTCAATCATAAATGCACCTAAGACTGGGCCGAGCAAGGGAGCAAGTAAAGAGACGTTCGCCATGAGCGCCATGACTTTAATTGCATCACGTTCTGCAAAGTTTTCCTGAATAGCCGCATAACCGACTGCACTAATGACTGACAAACCAAAACCTTGAAAAAAACGAAGAACAAGGAAGCTTTCAATGTTCTGAGTCAATAAAATCAATAAACAGGTTAGGGTAAAAAATGCCACGCCGCCCAATAATACTTTTTTGCGTCCCAAACGGTCAGAGAGTGGCCCCAATAACCACGCCACACAAGCACCCCCCAGCAAATAAAATGACATGGACGAAGCTGCCCATGCACTACTGACACCAAAATCTTGTGTGACGGCCAACATCGCGGGTTGAACCAAGTCATTGCCAATATAAACCGCGAACTCAAACAAGACCAAAGCCAAGGGAAACATGAGTGTGGCACGTTGAATGGTATTTTTTTGCTGCTGTGGCATGAGTTATAAAGGACAAAACGATGCAAGTCAGCCGCGTTTAGCCCATAAAAATAGAAAATTGAGCTGCAGTTTAACAGAGTTGAATGGCAAATTTATGGCGCATTTTTTAAGTCCGTTAAATAAATTGCGGCACTTGATGTGACATCAGACCAAGTTAGGCATCACCTCCTTCAGCGGGTTAAGGCGATACAGTATTGCCCAATTCATAATGTGAAAATACCGAAAGCACAGGATAAAAATCACCCACGGCAAAACGGCTATCATTGCGGTGTAGAAATGCTAGAGTTTTGATGGACATGCTGCGCTCACACGTTTTTGAATCGAATGAAGTCATCCTAAATAAAAGCTGTGGATAACACGAGTATTATCCACAGACGCTTTGTTGCATTTTTAGAACATCATGCAAGATTTACCTAAGCCCTACAGCAATTTAAGGACATTTTTTGCTTTGGAAAGTCTTGGTATTTTTACCACGTGCGCATAAGTAAGCGGTTTGCACATCACCCTGCTGCCATTGTCCATTAATATTTTTAAAGTGATAAATACTACGAATTGAACGTACCGAATCATCCATTAAGCCTGTTTCGGTAATTTTTACTTCTGCCGCAGTTGGTGCTTCGACACGGTTAAAGTATTGACGAATTTCAACGGTAGCCAATTCTTTACGCAAATCTGGACGTTGTTTGAGTACCTGCGCCAAAGGTGTTTCTGCAGGCGTAACTTGTGAAATAATATTCTGTGTAGTCGCACAGCCTGACAATAACGCAACACCCAATGCGGAAACCGTGATTAAACGCAACATAACTCCTCCAAAATGTTGATTATTATTTATGCTTCTATGATGCCTTGTTCGAGCAGAAACGCTAGAACAGAAATGTAAAATTAAAACAGCGGCATAAAAAAACGCATCACGAGGATGCGTTTTTCAATTCACTTAAATAAATGAAAGGCGAAAGGAATTACAAATCAAATAATTTGCCTGGGTTCATAATGCCTTGAGGATCAAACACTTTTTTCAACGCTTTCATATATTCAATTTCTTCAGCTGAACGTGAATATTCCAAATATGGTTTTTTGGTCATGCCTACACCGTGTTCTGCAGAAATAGAACCATCATATTTCTTCACAATATCAAATACATACTTATTTACCACCTGACATTTGGCAAAGAATTCGTCTTTGCTTAAATCGGCAGGTTTAAGAATGTTCAGGTGCAAGTTACCATCACCAATATGGCCGAACCAGCAAATTTCAAAGTCAGGATAGTTTTCTGCCACAATTGCATCAATTTCCTGAATAAATGCAGGAACATGAGTAATCAATACTGAAATATCGTTTTTATATGGAATAAACGGTGCAATCGACTCAGAAATGTCTTCACGCAAACGCCATAAACTTTCAACTTGGTCTAGGCTTTGGCTCAATACGCCATCCATCACCCAGCCTTGTTCCATACAGTGTTCAAAAATTTCCATCGCCTTGTCCATAATTGGCTCAAATGGCGCTTCAAATTCAAGTAACACGTAGAATGGACATTGGGTTTCAAATGGACGTTGCACATGACCATGATCCAAGACTTTTTGCATCGCCAATTCACCAAAGAATTCAAATGCAGTCAGATCAATTTTAGCTTGGAAAGCATGTAATACAGGCATCACCGAATTAAAATCAGGTACGCCCAACACCATCACTTGCAAATCTTGCGGTTGGCGTTCTAGCTTAATTTCAGCTTCGGTCACTAAGCCAAGTGTGCCTTCACCGCCAATAAATAAATGTTGCAGCGCATAACCTGTTGCGTTTTTGATCATGCCTTTGTTCAGACGCAGGATATCTCCTTTGCCTGTTACCACAGTCAGACCCAACACCCAGTTACGGGTCATGCCGTATTTAATGACTTTAATACCGCCCGCATTGGTACCAATATTACCGCCAATTTGTGAAGAACCTGAAGATGCAAAATCGACTGGATAATACATGCCTTGTTCTTCGGCATAGTTTTGTAGTTGCTCAGTCACCACACCCGCTTGCACACGTACCATACGGTCTGCAGGGAAAAATTCCAAGATTTGGTTCATCTTGTCCATGCTGACGACAATTTCACCATTGGCTGCCACCGCACCCGCAGATAAACCTGTACGTCCGCCCGATGGAGTAATGGCCACATTAAACTGATTCGCCAGTTTTACAATGGCTTGTACTTGCTCTGTGCTTGATGGGAAAACGATGACCGATGGGTTCGGATCAAAATGCTTTGTATGGTCACGACCCCAGTTTTGGAGGCTATCGGCATCCGTTTTAATACGGTTTTCACCGACTATTGCCGTTAATTGGGTCAATAACTCAGGGGTTAAAGCGACTGGAGCATTCATCGTTTGCAGACCTAGCAAGAATTAAACAGGAAGAAAAGCGACTGTCTGCATATCTTGATCAATTTGAAGATACTGCAGACTAAATATGTGCATCAAAGCAACAGCGTGGGTTGGCTTTCATGTGTGCCACTTATTATAAGCGATTTTTTTGAAAAACCTGTGAATATTGGCAATTCCGATAATATAACGTGGTAAGAACAGGGTAATTTTGGGCAATATTTCTGAAAGAGATTATATCTGACAAAAAATACCTGCACTCTTGGTCATAAAGGAAATGTATATCGACCCATCTCCTATGTTATCATACCGCCACTAAATTTGGCCTTTGTAGCGGAGCCGTAATGAGCCAACATCTTTCACTACCTAAAGATAAAATTCGTTTCTTGTTGTTAGAAGGCGTACACCAGAACGCAATCGACGTGTTAAATGCAGCGGGTTATACCAACATCGATTATCGTAAAACAGCGCTTGAGGGCGATGCGTTAAAAGAAGCGATTAAAGATGCGCATTTCATCGGAATTCGTTCACGTACACAGCTAACTGAAGAAGTTTTTGAAGCTGCGAACAAACTAATTGCGGTAGGTTGTTTCTGTATTGGTACAAACCAAGTGAACTTAACTGCAGCAATGGAACGTGGTATTCCAGTTTTCAATGCCCCTTATTCAAACACCCGTTCGGTTGCAGAATTGGTATTGGCTGAAGCAATTTTATTGCTACGTCGCGTACCTGAAAAATCAACCGATACACATGCAGGTGGCTGGAACAAGTCTGCTGTAGGTTCATTTGAAACACGTGGTAAAACTTTAGGTATCGTGGGTTACGGTTCAATCGGTTCTCAACTTTCAGTATTGGCTGAAAGCTTGGGTATGCAGGTCATTTATTATGATGCTGTGACCAAGTTACCGTTAGGTAATGCACGTCAAGTTGGCTCTATGGGCGAATTATTGGCAAATGCTGACGTGGTTTCTTTACACGTTCCAGATGTACCCTCTACCCGCAATTTCATGGCAAAAGAACAATTTGCACAAATGAAAGAAGGCGCAATTTTCATTAACGCGGCACGTGGTACTTGTGTGGTGATTGAAGATTTGGCAGATGCCATCAAGTCTGGTCATATTGCAGGTGCTGCAGTTGACGTATTCCCGAAAGAACCAAAAGCCAATGGTGAAGAATTTGTTTCCCCACTACGTAACCTACCAAACGTGATTTTAACACCGCACGTGGGTGGTTCGACCATGGAAGCGCAAGCGAACATTGGTTTAGAAGTGGCAGAGAAATTTGTTGCATATTCAGATAAAGGTATGACTTTGTCTGCAGTGAACTTCCCTGAAATTGCACTGCCATTGACTGAAGGCAAGCACCGTTTATTGCATATTCACCAAAACATTCCAGGTGTATTGTCTAAAATCAACAACTTGTTTGCTGAACACGGCATCAACATCTCTGGTCAGTCACTTATGACCAAAGGTGATGTCGGTTATTTAGTGATGGATGTTGATGCGACTGCATCTAAAGAAGCACTAGATACTTTACACGAAGTTGAAGGCACAATTCGCGTACGTGTCTTGTTCTAAGACCACACGCTGATGCTACAAAAACCACAGTCTTAGCACTGTGGTTTTTTATGCCTGATCTATGAGTAACCTTGAGTTGCCACAGCCCTGTATTTTTAAACTTGCTATAATCTGCCTGACCTTCCCATTTCCACACTGTTGAGTATTTTTCTGCCCCATGCCAAACGCCCAACTCACTGCGGTGTTGTTCATGGTTTTATCCATGATCTCCTATCAAATCAGTGCTTCTTTTGCCAAACAATTGTTTCAGGTGCTTGACCCGCTTACTGTGACGATTTTGCGACTGTGCTTTGCCAGTGTAATTGTGGCAATCATGTTTCGCTCATGGCAAATTCTGTCACGGCTCGCACATTTAAAATGGCGTGATTTATTGTGCTATAGCGCAGCCTTGGGCTTAATGAATATTCTGTTTTATCTATCTTTAGGTAAATTGCCACAAGGTATTGCGGTGGGTTTAGAGTTTGTCGGGCCTTTGGGCTTGGCTTTATTGTCCATTCAAAACCGTAAAGATTATGTCTGGGTATTGTTGGCAATTTTAGGCATTATTCTTATGGTGCCTTGGGGACAAGCGCAGGGTGATCATTTTAGTCTGTTTGGTGCAGCGTGTGCCCTAGGTGCAGGATTGTGCTGGGCTTTTTATATTTATTTTGGACAAAAAGTGGTGCAACAAAATATTGGCATGCACGCACTGACCATCGCTATCAGTATTTCGGCTTTGGCTTTGATTCCCTTCGGACTGTATAACAATGCCCCCGCACTGTTTGAAACCCAGTATTGGGGTAAGGCGCTTGCCATTGCAGTGCTTGCCACGGCCATTCCTTATGCGCTGGATTTACAAGCCTTAAAACAACTCAGCAAAATGAGTTATGGCACACTGTCCAGTTTGTCGCCTGCTTTGGCTGCACTGACAGGCTTGGTATTGTTGGGTGAGAAAATTACTTCACTGCAATGGCTCGCCTTATGCTGCATTATGTTAGCTTCGGTCGGTGTTACTTTTAGAGCAGTAAAAAAATCCAAACAGCCGCAGAATGTTTAAACCAAACTGTTTTTAGACATCTGTTGGTATTTTTCATACTCTGCCAAATATTGCTTGGCTAGACTTTGTTTTTGCTGTTCAGACAAAATTTTGCCTGCCTGCTGAAAAAAGCCATGTTCTTCTTCTTTTAAATGATGATGCACTTTATCTGACAGTTGCTTTGCAATGGCCAACCAACCTGTGTTGCTCATTTCAGTTTCGGTTAATTGTTCGAGTAATTCATCCATTTGATGATGCTCTGCCAAAGCATGGCGAGTGATATTTAAACCCGCATCAGTCATCATTAAGGGAATATAAAAATAGCGATCTTCTGCCACTGCATGCGCAAATAATTCATTTTTAAGTTGTTCAAATATCGCTCTACGTTCAGGGCTATCACCTGAAGTTTGCGTCAGTTGGTGGGCTAAATTTCGTTGAATGTCGTGACTTTGGCGCAAAGCTTCAAAAATATTCATATGCAGACCTCTTGTTTTAAACCGATGCTGGCTGGCAAGCAAATGTCACTGGCTAACGCAACGCTCGGTTTTATTGTCGGTTTTTAATTTCAGTTTTTAGCTCTAATTACTGTATAGGGCATGAAGCTGAAATCCTGCAAAGATTTGTATGAGAAACTTTACGTCTTCATAGCACAAGTTTAAATAAGCTATCTCACTGCATTTTAAAGATTTAACACTCGTTTAGGCACCAAGCGTTTTTTGTCGGTAATTTCTGCCAAGCCTAAACAACGCTCACCATCAAACACCAATACTTGTGCAACAGCAGGATGCTCGATATTACTTTCCATGCCTCGGCTAAAATATTCAGCCCGACCTTCAGGCACCTGAACCTGTGGAAAATGCTGTACAGGCGCATAAGCAGGCAGCAATAAAGCCTCGCGTTCTGCTTCACTTAAACTTTCTAAATATTCAATGCTATAGCTCGGAATCAGGTCAAAATGCCCCGTTTTAATCCGATGCAAATAGGTCAAATGTCCATAAGTACCCAAGGCTTTGGCAATGTCTTCACCCAACACACGGATATACGTGCCTTTGGAACAGGTAACATCCAGCGTGATACTGTTTTCGGTAAAGGACAGTAACTCAATCGCATAAATGGTAACTGGGCGCGCTTCACGTTCAATTTCTATGCCTTGACGAGCTAACTCATATAACGGACGACCTTCTTTTTTTAAGGCAGAATACATGGGCGGAACTTGCATAATATCGCCCTGAAATTGTGCCAATACCTGTTCAATGCTTTCTTGGCTCAATGCAGGTACAGCCTGCTGCAACAACACTTCACCCTCGACATCTCCCGTGGTGGTGCTGTGTCCCAATTGAATGGTGGTTTGGTAGCGTTTTACAGAATCGAGTAAATAATGTGAAAACTTGGTGGCCTCACCTAAACAAATAGGCAACAAACCTGAAGCCAATGGGTCTAATGCCCCCGTATGCCCTGCTTTTTGCGCCCGATACAACCAGCGTACTTTTTGCAAAGCCGCATTGGAACTAATCCCCAAAGGTTTATTTAATAAAAACACACCACTAATGGCACGACGCTGAATTTTAGCCGCAGATGATTTCATAGCAAAAAGTAAGTCAAAGCAAAACTGCGTCATGGTAACAATCTGCCGAGATAAATGACAACTTTTCTAGAACAGCTACCAACTTTTATGGCATATTGAAACCCGATTAAAAAAATAAAACGGATGAAACAGGTGCATCGGAATGCAGAAAAATAAAATATGGATTGTTTTAGCTGTTGTGATTCTAGCCATCGCCGCTTTGGTGTATTGGCTGATGCCGCAGTCAAGCACATCTGAATCTACTTCTCATGAACAGACTGCAGATACACAAAGTGCTGAACAGATACGCATGCAGCAGGCCATGCACAATAACGCTGCTGCGTCATTTTTAAGTCCAAGCCAGCAAGATACCGAAATCAATTGTCAGCTCCGACTAGATTCAAGCAACCGCCTGATCGTTAATGAACAAACCCGCAATTGTTTTGAATATTTTATTACCCAATATGGCGAAAAGAGCCTTGAAGCAATCAGTACAGATTTTAAAGCCTATATTACGCAAAGCCATAAAGAGCCTGCTTTATCGCAAATTTTAGATTTATGGCAGCGTTATTTAGACTACAGAAATGCGTTGGGGCAACTGCAAACACCGAACTTGAGTCAGGAAGATCCGCAATATTACCGCAGCATTTTTAGCAATATGCAAAACCTGCGTAAGCAATTTTTTTCAGATTATGAAATTGAAGGTTTATTTGGTACGGAAGATGCCTATCACGAATATACCTTAAAGCGCATGGCAATTATGCAGGATAAAAAATTATCTGAAGCTGAAAAAGCACAACAATTGCAGGAGTTATTTAAACAATTACCTCAAGATTGGCAGGAAAATTTAGAACAACTAAACACCTTGCAAGATTTACGCAGCTTGACTGCGGCAATTAAAGCACGTGGTGGTTCTGCTGCTGAAATCCGCCAAATGCGTTTAAATCTGGTTGGTCCTGAAGCAACCCAACGTTTAGAACAATTAGATGGGCAACGCAGTCAGTGGAAATCACGAGTAGAGGATTATTTAAGTACGCGTGATCAAATCATGCAAAGTGGAATGAATGATCAAGCCAAGCAACAAGCCGTGAAACAATTACGCGGACAGCATTTTCAAAATCCACAAGAGCAATTGCGTTTAGAAACCTTTGAACAGGTACATGATCAAGGTGGAAAATTACCTTTTGCTGACTAACATATCTACATAGGAAACTGGGGCATTCAACATGCCCTATTTTTATGCCTGAAAAGCTGTTTTAGTACAAACTCACCACAACGATTTAATATACAAATGTCTATAAATATTAAATAGATATCAATATGCATGTAGATTTACAAATCTCTGAGACAATGCGCAATAACTGTCCCCAAATGATATGTTTTTTCTAAATTACGCATGAAAAAATACCTGAGCGTACAAAAAATAGTCGAGGATGACTCACAATAATGTGCCGTAACCAACGGCAATTTGCATATCTGAGCTTTCAGGAGGGAAGCGAAGCCACCACTTCACTTGTAATAAAAATAAAGAACACAGGATTGTTTTATGACCATCATCTCTAACATACGGGCAATTACATTGGCTGTCACTGGCTGCTTGCTCGGTTCAATGGGTGTCGCTCAAGCTGCTCCAAGCGTGTTGCCTATTCAGGAACAGGCCAAATCTGACTATGCCAAAACCAAATATCCATTACTTATGGTACACGGCTGGCTCGGATGGTCACGCATTGGCAATGAAACCTTTAATATGGATTATTGGTATCAAATTTTGCCAGATATGGCACGTAATGGCGCAACCGTATTTGCCGCACAACTCTCCCCTGCACATCGTACTGAATTTCGAGGTGAGCAACTGATTGCCCAAGTCGAAGAAGTCATGGCAATCACTGGCAAATCCAAAGTCAATTTAATTGGTCACTCACATGGTGGCCCAACAGTACGTTATGTAGCTGCGACCAAACCTGAATATGTGGCATCAATTACGGGCGTTGCAGGTACATTCCGTGGCTCCAAAGTTGCCGATGATATTCAAAATAATCGTTTATCACGCACCGCGTTTAATATTTTAGGCGACTATATGGTGGCGCCTCTCATTACTTGGGCGCAGCAACAGCCAGACATGCCTGTCGATTTTGATGCATCGATGGCTTCTTTAACCGAAACAGCGTCTGCAGATTTTAACCGTCGTTTTCCAACCACAGCCTTGGCCGCAAATTGCAGCAGCGGTGCCAAAGTAGATCGCGGGATTCATTACTATTCATGGACAGGTGTAGCACAAGCCACCAATTTACTGGATATTGACACTGTTTTAATGCAACTCGGCCCACTGTCTTATGGCAATTTAGACAACGATGGCATGGTCGCACGTTGTAGTACCCACATTGGACACGTCATTCGTGACAACTACCGACTAAATCATACCGACCTTGCCAACATGATGTTTGGCTTAACGGGCTTGTTTGCACCTGACCCAGTTGCACTATATCGACAACATGCCAACCGATTGAAATTACAAGGTTTGTAATAGTAAAGCTCATTTCAATCTTGGCAAAACCATCTTCCTGTGCTTGAAACTCAAGTGCAAGAAGTTCAATAACCATGAATCATTCAGAACTTGCAATCTAGCAAATTTCCTGAATAATGATATTTGACAATAGATATTGTCATGCTAGGAAAGCACAATAAAATAGAGGATGTTATATGAAATATGGATTATTCATTGCAGGCTTAATTGCGGCTAGTACCTTCAGTACCGCGCACGCATCCAATGCAGAACAGGTCAAATCTAACTTCGTGATCTCCAGTTATGCCAAAACCAAATATCCGATTGTGTTTACTCACGGTATGGCAGGCTTTATCAATATTGGTGGAGATCAGTTAGGTGTCGATTATTGGTACCAAATTTTACCCAATTTAGCACGTAACGGTGCTAACGCTTGGGCAACCCGCGTATCTCCATTTAACTCATCAGAAGTTCGTGGCGAACAATTGGCACAACAAGTCGATGAAATTCTTGCGATTACAGGCGCAAGCAAGGTCAACTTAATTGGTCACTCACATGGTGGACCAACCATTCGTTATGTTGCAGGCGTGATGCCATCTAAAGTCGCATCGCTGACTGCTGTCGGTGCACCGAATAAAGGCTCACCTGTGGCAGACTTTATTTTAAAAGTACAAGGCACACCACTTGAACAGCCATTAATTGATATGGTCAATTTGGTTTCCAAAACCATTACTTGGGCACAAGGTTTAGATCCAAATAGCTATCCACATGACTCATTGGCAGGTGCCAACAGTTTGAGCACCACAGGTTCAGCACAATTTAACAGCAAATTCCCAATGGGTATGCCAACGACAAGTTGTGGTGAGGGCGCTTATCAAGAAAAAGGCATCCAGTTCTATTCATTTACGGGCAATACGGCTGTCACTAATTTACTTGATCCAGACTCAGCCATGTTGGCGACCAGTTTGTTGATTGATAATGGTCGTGATAATGATGGTTTGGTATCACGCTGCAGCGCCAAATTTGGTAAAACCATTCGTGATAACTACTATTGGAACCACTTAGATGAAGTCAATCAACTCTTGGGTATGAAAGATATTTTTGCACCAGATCCTGTTGATGTATATCGTCAACATGCCAATCGCTTAAAAATGCAAGGTTTATAAACTCAAATACCAGACATAAAAAAATGCGCCTAAATGGCGCATTTTTTAGCTGTAACGCAAGGTTAAAATTAACCTTGTTTACGTGCTGGTAATTTCTCACGAATACGTGCAGCTTTACCAGACAATTCGCGTAGGTAGTAAAGTTTAGCACGACGAACGTCACCACGACGTTTCACTTCGATTTTCGCAACGATTGGAGAGTGAGTTTGGAAAACACGCTCAACACCAACACCGCTAGAAATTTTACGTACTGTGAACGCAGAGTTCAAACCACGGTTTTTCTTCGCAATTACAACACCTTCAAATGCTTGAAGACGTTCACGATCACCTTCTTTTACTTTTACTTGAACGATAACTGTATCGCCTGGTGCAAAAGCTGGGATGTCTTGCTTAAGCTGTGCATTCTCAACAGCTTGTACTAAAGGATGCTTACCACTCATGGGGTATCTCCAATATGTGTGGGTCAGAAGAGGTCTGATTTCCACTGGGTATAGAGGCTAAAGCGCATAGACCCGATTGACTTTCCCTTTATGCCTGACCGCTTCAATGCATAAAGAGCCTATTTAAAAACTACAAACACACTGTCTGTAGCAATTTTGCTTAGACAAACCGATTACTTGGTCTGTCCTTGCGAATCTTTTAGCCATTTTTTTTGCTGCTTGCTCAACTCCACTTTTTCAATCAACTCAGGTCGACGCTCTAAAGTCCGTTGATAACGCTGCAAAAACCGCCATTTTTCAATATTGGCATGATGACCCGACTTTAATACTTCAGGCACATCCAACCCTTCAAAATGGTCTGGCTTGGTATATTGTGGGCAATCTAAAAGACCATCCACAAATGAGTCTTGCACATGAGATTGTTCATCAGACATTGCACCCGGAAGTCTCCGGATAATACTGTCTAACAACACCATCGCTGGTAGTTCACCGCCCGATAAAACGTAATCTCCAATTGACCATTCCTGATCGACATAATGCTGAATTAAACGCTCATCGACACCCTCATAACGACCACACAATACAATTAATCCATCATATTCAACGAATTGCTGTACTGCAGTCTCATTTAGGGTTTTGCCTTGTGGTGACATATACACCACAGGTACATGAACTGCACCCGCTTGCTGTGCAAGATTTTTGGCATGCTGGATTGCTTGCGCCAAAGGCTCTGCCATCATCACCATACCTGGACCACCACCAAATGGACGTTCATCCACCCGTTTGTAGTTGCCCTGTGCATAATCACGTGGATTAATACAATGAATTTGCATCAAGTCACGTTTTGCTGCACGTCCGCTAATACCGTAAGCTGTAATCGCTTCAAACATTTCAGGAAAAAGCGTAATGACTGCAAAAAACACCGCAGACTCCTCTATTTTCCTGCTCTGCGAATCCTGAAAGGATTAATAATCTACGCCCCAATTCACGTAGATGCGACCCGCTTCGAGATCAACGCGTTGTACCACATCTTTATGCCATGGAATCATACGCTCTTCGCCATCGACGCTATCGGCAGTTGCGCGAACCACCATCACGTCATTGGCACCTGTTTCAAACAGTTCATGGATTTGACCGAGGTTCACTTCTTGTTCATCATCGTCCAGACCTAACACTGTTAGACCTTTTAAATCAGACCAATAATACTCGTCCACACCTGCTTGAGGCAGTTGCGCTTTTGAAATCCAGATATTTGCGCCAACCAAGTTGTCTGCTGCGGTACGATCACTCACACCTTTTAAGCTGACCACCAAGCCTTTGCCATGTGGTTTCCAACGTTTTACATCGACCATTTGCCAACCTGCTTTGGTTTCAATGTACCAAGGCAGGTAGTCAAAGATGTTGCTCATAGGTTCTGTATTGGAATAGACCCAGAGCCACCCATTTAATCCATAAGCTGAACGTAGCTGTCCAATCTGAATACGATCTTCGGGCACATTCGGTGTTGGTGTCATGGGCTACCTACGACTTAATTTGTAAAAATTATGCAGCAGCTGCAGCTTTTTTAGCTTGAGCAGCTAAAGAAGCAACACGTTCAGACGGTTGAGCGCCTTGGGCAACCCAGTGTGCAAAACGGTCAGCATCTAAACGAAGTTTTTCTGCTTTACCTTGCGCTGTTGGGTTGAAGAAACCGATACGTTCGATGAAACGACCGTCACGCGCATTGCGGCTGTCAGTTACAACGATTTGATAGAATGGACGCTTTTTAGCACCACCACGAGTAAGACGAATAACTACCATGATACAACCTTATAGTTTTTACGGATTATCCCTGCACCGACCATCGATACATTTCAAACCCCTTTCATAGAGGGCAGTATTTTACGCGAAATTTGCCCTGAATGAAAGATCAAATTTTAGGTTATCAACAGTTTGAATTTATCTTAGCGACCGTCCCAGTTTGAGGTGGCTGAAGGAACACAAGCTGTAGTTGTTTTAGTCCAACATTTCCTTCCCTGACTATCCAAAATTACATTTCCATTACCTGCCTGAACAGTACCTGATTTAGGTTCTGCAGTTAATGTATAAGTTTGATCATTCGAAACCAATGTAATGCTATAAACAGGATTAGATATTGGATAATCTTTGCTGATTGTGCCGTTATCTAGGGTTGCACTCGTGTAATTATGATTGATCACGTAATAACTTTGTAAGCGCTGTGCAATATTCATCATTTCACTTTGTACATCAGCACGGTTAGTACGAATTTTATATTGAGTATAAGAAGGGTAAGCAATCGCCGCCAAAACAGCAATTATTGCCACAACAATCATTAACTCGATTAGGGTAAATCCTTTATTTTGATGCATCACCAAGCCTCACTTTGACTATCAATTGCCTTACAGTCGGTCTGAGTCTTATCATAATCTTTGAAAGCATTATTAGTCTTAGATTTACATTTCAAACCGTTGCTTGAGAGTAATAAATCATAATTACTTGGTTGTTTCTTTTGCGAAGGTGATAAATCAGCTCTTTCAACCTTCATCACCCAATTCAATCCAACAGCACTCGTATCTTGTAATGGCTTATTAGAGTCTAGGTCACTAAGTGTTATTACATACTTCTCTTGACCAGCCGTGCTTCCAACTGGAATAAGCAGCATACCTGTATCTGAATCATAGTCATTTGGATATAAATATTCAGCAGAAAAGTTTTTATAACTAAAGTTCTTGGACTTAAATTTCTCAAGTTCAGAAGCAATCAGCAAAGCTTCTTTTTGAGCCAAAGCCAGATCTTTTCGCTCCATATAAACTCTATACGATGGATAAGCGATCGCTGCAGTAATCGCAATAATCACCACAACAATCATGAGCTCTATTAGAGTAAATCCTTGTCCCGAGATAGATAGCTTCATATTATCTTACCTCGTACCAACGCAGCTGCTTCAAATTAACATTGGTTTTGAATAACTGACACTCAGGTGCATTTGGTGTTTTTGAACAATCTGTTTCATCAGGTCTTGGAACAACTATACCAACCTCATCATCATTATTTAAATAACCTTTACCTAGTCCAGCACCTAATATCCCAGCACCTAATTTAATTTTATTAGGTGCAGAAACTCCCGACTTATAAAAGTCACACTTTCCTGATGGCAAGCAGAATTGGTACAAATATGTATCACCTTTTACGCCACCACCACAAGCTGAGCCACTACTAACACCAACGCCATCACGATCATACACATTGGTAAATAAATAACTATCCATTGCATATAATTCATTCATACCTTTGTATCGCCCATTATTTCCACCAAAGGCATATTTCCAACCTAAGTTATAGGCATTACCTGCATCATTTTTTTGTTTAACACCAACAGATAAATCTAAATTGATAAGTTGACCATTCATAGGAGTTCTAAAATTGGTAATATTTTTAAGTAAATCAGAACGACCAATATCATTGTCGAAAATAACAAATACACCATCTTCTGCTGTATTTTTTGTATTTGCATTTTTTCCTGTTGTTCCAGCTAATGGTGAGCTTCTATCACCAGAGACTGCTGCAATAACACCATATAAACCATCGACACCCTTTTCTACAGAGAAACTAGGCATTTCATAAAATCTTGGCTTAATTTTACCTGTTTCATTAAATCCATAGAGCTTTACAATTCTATGTACAGTATTATTTTTATTTAGAGCTTTATTATTAATATCTATACGGAATATTTGCCCACCTAAATCACCAACATATAGATTATCAAGTAAACCATCACTATCACGGTCAATCGCATTGACTTGGCTAACGATACTATATTTCATATCAGTGTTAGTTGTGTGCGTTTCACTCCCTTTGTCTGCTTTTGCATTTACACCGCCCCACCATAATAAATCACCATTACTTGCTTTAAATATATAAACTCCAGCACCTTTTTTCACCCCTATATCATCAGCATTGTATTCAGGATTTTCATAACCACGATGATAACCACCACCCACAACCATGACTAAGGTCTTTTTACCTTCCCAATTGATATATCCTACCGTCGGCTTTGACCAACTTTCACCCATATAAGCTAAAGCATTATTTTCGTCATCAGTCTTGTCCGCATTTAGTGCACTATCTGGATCAATATGAAATTTAAGGGTCGGCTTATCTATATCCGACAAGTCTAACGCATAATAACTGCGCCCACCCATTCTTAGACCACCATACACCCACTGCAAACCAGAGTATTCAATCTCTTTATCATCCAATTTTCTCTTAGTTTTTTTGACGGTAAATTTACCATTTGCATCTGTTACATACTGGGTAAATGCCGTCCATTGTCCATCTATCCCATAAAAAATGTCATTGGTGTTGTCTTTTTTACTTGCAGAATCATCTAAAAAAGCTTCTTTCTGTTTGTTCATCATTTCATGCGGAATGAAGGTAAACTTTTCTACACCATTATCATCTACAACATGTAATGCACCTTGCGTTGTGCCAAACAACAGATAGTCTTCACGATTGGAAGTAGTAATACTAGTTTGAGTAGGATCAATTTCCCCTGATTGAGTTAATAGAATTGGCTTAGAGTGCATCACCGACCCCAACTTTCTACGCTGTTCAGTTGGCAAACTCGCTAATGTCATGGTCGAACCAACATCAACTTTATATCCAAGGGCGTTTAACCAATAGTTTTTTTGCTCATCCTTTTTAAATTTTGCTTTTGTATCATCAGCATCAAATAAAGTTTCTAAATTTACTTGTGTCAAAGTTTGACTAGAAATAGCTTGATTGAATGAGTCTATTTGTCGATTAGTAAAAATTGTTCTTCTTGATGTATTATTTATTCCGGTGCCTAAAGGCAATTTTCCTTCAACCCCACCATTCCATAACCCTGGTACAGATGAATCTAATTTACCATCTGATTTTATCAATGGTTTAATACTGTCTCCATCACTATCACTTAAAATTTTTTTACCTAATTGGCCATTAAATACATCATATTTATTTAAATTACCTGTCCATAATTTTGTCGAATCTTGCGGTTTAGGTAAGAAAGAGGCATAGTAACCATAATCTTGTAATTCGATTGGGTTAAGTGCATCGACAGGAATAGTAGGTGAACCTGTAGCAATAGAGTCAAATTTAGGAGTGTTATCATCTACAAATTGTATAATACTATCGATCACATCTTGTTCTGATTGGGCAGAATAAAAACCACCATTACCAAAACCACCAACCGTACTTGGCAAGTCTTTGTGGGTTTTTGCCCCCCAATTACATGTGTTTCTTAAATCCTGACGCTCTTGCTTTTCATCATTACTTATCCCCCAAGCATCAGGATTTGGTAATTTACTACAATCATAGTATGTTTTAGTTTCATTCAGTTCATCTTTAAGTTTAACTGTATGTGTTTGTGGAAAAAGACTCCCGAACCCAACTACAGCAGTTTTTATTTTCTTTTCAGAATATAATTTTTTTGCATATTTTCCTATTTCTGGCCAACCTGCAGTATAAGTTCTAGAAGTAGGAGAACTTCCAATCAACCCTGAACCTGATAAAGTTCCTACACTTTTAGCCATTAAGTTTTGTGTAGCTGTAGATGAGTTATTTGCAAATCCGTCAGTTAGAAAGTATATTCCCTGGCCATTACATTTGCTATTACGTTGATCAACAGTTAGTGGGGCTAAATAGCCATTATTACCATTCTTTGAGTTAATGTGGGAATAATCATAACCACTATTATTTTCTCCACTTGTGTTTGCACCAAGCATATATGCACCAGCTTCAGCATACGCAGCAGCGGATGGGGTTCCATTGTAAGCTTCTAGTGCAACAATTTTTAGAAGTAGTGAATCTCGATTATCAGGCGTTAATTCCACCACTGGATTTAAGACAAAACCTGAAAAACCATCATGTTTATATTCAATTTTTCCCGAATTCGTATTTTTTACAACCTTCGAACCTGTTGGTGTAGAAAATTGCCCTATACCCATTTGTACTTCATCATCTACCTTTGTACTAGTTAATACATTGACTAAAGCCATCTTTAACCGAGATAGTCTGTCGTAACATTTATACTTGTTACCTCCTAAATCTTTACATTCAGTTCTAATGCGCTTAGCTTTTTCTGAAGTATCATTTGCTGGAACAGTGGTTTCACAAAAATTCACATTATAAATTTTTGTCGATTTACCAGGAACTTGATAGGTTAAATTTTCAATTTTGATATTGTTGTTTGTAGTATTTAACCATCCAGAACTATTTGTCCATTCACAAATCCCGTAATCTTGAACTAAACTACTCGCTGAATTGGCACGATCTCTAGTATTATATCCATAGCCTACCCCCATACTTCCTGATGTATCCAACATTAAAAATACTGTGGTTTTGCCCTTAGTCGAATTTGAGTAAATCTCTATATCACTTGCATAAACATTCGCAGAATGGGAAATTGCCATCGTCATAGACATGGACACCATTGCCGAAAGTATTTTTTTATCAAAACTTTTCATAATAAACCTCTTTCATTCATGTTCGTCTACGACGTTAACTTTGGCTGTCCACCAACCATATATTCAGCGTTCTGTAGGTTATAAGGAATGCTTAACCGTTTAAAGCATTCCATTACTGTTTCAGTAGTATCCGATTTTTTAATACTTGTTTGTTTAAAACAGTTTTGAATCTCAACATCAGATGCACTTGAAAAACTAGGCAAGATAGAAATAGCTGTGACTGCAATATGGTTAGAAATAACAGGTAAGCCTGACTGACCAACACTCGTTCCTATCGGTAAAGTTGTTAATGGTGTTGTAGGTTTTGTATTTTTACGCAAATACAATTGTGTTTGAACAGCTGCTCTACGTGTAGAATATTCTTTAGCCTTACAAAAACCAGGAACACCATTTTTTGTAAAGTTGCCATTTGCACTAATAACACTCGCATTTGACATACTGAAAAAATTCTTCGCATTTGCACGATAACAGAAGACCAATTCATCATTACTGTCTGCAGAGTTGAAATAACCAAACATCCCATCTTGAGCCAATTGACGAGAAACTTTGGTTTGATCCTCTAATGCAAATAATGCAGCATCGTTACTTTCTAACAACAAAGCATCAATCTGTGCATTTGTTGAAATTTTTAGATTTAAAATACTTGATTTAACGGCAATTGTTCCAATAATTGTAATTAATAACAATACGACAAGCACAATGATTAAAGTTGATCCTTGCTGATTCATTCTCATTGTGCTTCTCCTAACGTATTTCTAAAAGCTACAACTTGACTAACAACTTGACGTAAATATTTAGAACTAGTTTTTTGATCGTTGCTTAAGCTCAACGTATATTCCGCATCCTTTACATTTGCCTCCAATTGATCACCAAAAGTAATAAATGTTTTATTATTATTTATGTGTTCGTTTGCGCCAACCGGGTTTGAAGATCGCATTAATAAAGCCAATTTAATTGAAACAATATTGTAGATCTCTGCATTTACATCTGTTGGATCTTCCTTAGGCATCAAATCTTTGTATTCATCTACTGTAAGATAAGATAACTTTCCATTACTTTTTTGTCTTACCCCTAAAAGAAATTTAAAAGCATCTACATCTTGCATTAATTGCTGAGCTCCAGTGCCAAGACCATTAATTATTGTATCATTTTCTTGATAAAATCCTGCATCACAAAACAAGGCATATCTTTGAGGATTAAACGATTTATTTTTAGAGTCTTTAATTTCAGAAATATAATATCGTTGAACTACAACACGATCTGCTGTTTCTGGCGCTCCAGAACCATGATCAGCCTTACCCCCAGGAAACTCTTCCTCAAACTCAATTTTATTACCTTCACAATCATATTGTTCACTATTTTTCTTACTTATAGTGACTTTTTCCTCCTCTTCTGACTCTTCTGAATCGACATAAGATGTCGTTGTTAAATACTGCGGCACATATTGAACTGTGAGTTGATCACTATTATCTGTTGTCGCACCTTCAGTCAATTCAAATGATGTAAAAAAATCACTACTTATACCACTGAGTGAACTTGGCAAATTACGATGATTAAAAATAATACCTGAACCGACCACTCGTGGATTAATTATTTGAGCTGAGGCTGTATTTAAATTTACATGTCTAAGGTCATATGTGATTTGGTTTAAACCAAAAATTCCATTCTGCTGTAGCTCACCCATAGCATTTTGTAAAGACAGTGAACGTTGAGCTGTTAAATAAACAGTTAATGCAGCTGCTGAAATTAACAACCCTAAAACGATTGCAATCATTAGCTCAATAAGAGTGAACCCTTTTTGATAATTATTCATAATTATATAACTCCATAATTATGCATTTAGCCCCAACGTTGTATGCAGCTCCAGACGTGCAATCATTTTCAGCTTGCCCATCAGTAGGCGTTGTCTTGTCCCATGCAACATATATACATCGCCTTTTTAACGACACTTCTCCCACCCCTTGGCAATCCCTAACAGCAACATTCATTCCTAAATTTTCAGCCTTGTTCTGAACTTGTAGAAAATCTGCCTCTGCAAAATCATTTGGTTCACAAAAACCTGAGTAACACTCCCCTTTACCCTCAACATAAACATTATTCTTATTCAAAGCTTCGTATCCAGACCGATTCGCTCTAATTCTTTCTGCGAGATCTCGACCTAAATGCATTGCTTGCGTATTATTGGCAGCCTCTACACTTGCGTATACACCTCGCAGTTGCAAAGCAGAGAAACCTAGCACAGCTATAGCTAACAGAACTAAGCCAACTAAAACCTCCATGAGTCCAACTCCGTTTTGATACTTCCCCATTACTAGTCTCTCCTAATTAGTTAGGCAATTTGATGTATCTTTAGAAATAGCCCCATTTTTCTCGACTCTAATCGAGCTGCTTAAATGAGAATTCTTTTTATGAGTTAGAGTTAAGCAAATAGATGTATTAGAATTTAGATAGCCCATAGCAGTAAACTCTAACGAACTCATATCATTAGTTACAGACCATTCTGAAAATCTTTTTTCATCTGAACCATATGTAGGAATTTCAATTTGCTTGGAAGATCGAGTAAAAATTGCGTCACTTCGAGCTTCCTGCAACAAAAAAATTAAATGCTGAGTCTCTTGATTAAGCTCATTCTTTCTAATTATTTCTATAAAAGAAGGAGCCGCCATCATCGCGATAATCGCCATCACCGCAATGGTCACCATCAACTCAATTAAGGTGAACCCGTTTTCTTTTTGTCGCATACTCCCCCCAAGACACAAACTTTGCCCTATTAAAATAGTAACCAACAACTTTACAAAATCCTCACACTTCAGGATAAAAGGCATAAAAAAGCAGATAACCGTCATGCAACAGTTATCTGCCTATTTTTCATCAATTTTTTAGAGTGTTATGTACTTCGCAGTTTAAGCCTGTATTACAGGAATACGTAACTCTTTTGGCAAACTAAAGGTAATATTTTCTTCACGGCCTGCAAGCTCTTCAGGGGCAGTTGCACCCCAGTCTTGCAAACGCTGAATCACTTGTTTAATTAAAATTTCTGGTGCAGATGCGCCCGCAGTTACACCAATTTTTGTATTCGGCTGAAACCATGCTTGCTCCAACTCGTCTGCATTATCCACCAAATAGGCGTGTTTCCCCATACGTTCGGCTAACTCGCGCAAACGGTTGGAGTTAGATGAATTTGGCGAACCAACCACCAACACCACATCACATTGATTGGCTAAGTCACGCACTGCATCCTGACGGTTTTGAGTGGCATAACAAATATCGTCTTTACGTGGCCCTTGAATATTCGGATATTTTTCCCGCAAGGCATCAATCACTTTGGCTGTATCATCAATCGACAAAGTAGTTTGCGTGACAAAAGCCACTTTATCTGGATGCTGAACCGCAAGTGCAGCCACATCATCCTCATCTTCTACCAAATAAATTTCACCACCATTTTTCTTGTCATACTGACCCATCGTGCCTTCAACTTCTGGGTGGCCTTCATGCCCAATCAAAATGGCTTCGGTGCCTTCACGCGCATACTTAGTCACCTCAATATGCACTTTGGTGACCAATGGACAAGTTGCATCAAACACTTTTAAACCACGACGCTCCGCTTCTTGCTGCACCGCTTTAGATACGCCATGCGCACTAAAAATCACGATATTGTCATCTGGCACTTCGTCCAGCTCATCGACAAAAATTGCACCGCGTTGGCGTAAGTCATCTACAACAAATTTATTGTGTACCACTTCGTGACGTACATATATAGGTGGGTTAAAACACTCAAGGGCACGATTTACAATCGCAATTGCTCGGTCTACACCTGCACAAAAACCACGTGGATTCGCCAATACAATTTCCATAGAACCCTCTATGTTGAAGTTAAATAGGTGGGATGTTTTAAAATTTATGCCAACAAAAGCCATCTTGGCTATTTTGTTTAAGGGGCGTCTACTCTAAAATAGAGAAGATATTTTATCATATCAGGAAAAATATCATGTCGGGTCTATTGTTTGTCGTTTCTGCCGCTTCAGGAACAGGCAAAACATCCCTCGTTAAAGCCCTGCTTGAGCGTGTGAATAATTTACACGTTTCAGTTTCTCACACAACACGTGGTCAACGTCCCGGCGAACTCGATGGTGTGCATTATCACTTCACGCAAAAACAAGATTTTATCGACTTGGTAGAGCAAGGCGGTTTTATTGAGTATGCAGAGGTGTTTGGCAATTATTACGGCACCGCGCAAGCGACGGTTAAAGAGCAGTTAGCCAAAGGTCACGATGTGTTGCTTGAAATTGACTGGCAAGGCGCTCAGCAAGTACGCAATCTTTTTCCTGAATCGAAGCAAATTTTTATTCTTCCACCAAGTCAGTTTGATTTACGCGAGCGTTTGTCTAACCGTGGCACCGATGCAGTCGATGTAATTGAACACCGTCTAGGCTGCGCAGTTGAAGACATGCAACAATATGTCAATTTTGACTATGTGATTATTAATGATGACTTTAATAAGGCTCTGCACGATTTAGAATCGGTGATTACGGCTAATCGTTTGGTGACGGCGCAGCAGGCACATCGTCATCAAGCCCTGATTGAAAAGTTAATTAGCCCGCCAAGCGCGTGATTAAAACTTGAGTCTATAAGCAAAGCACCTTATACTGCACAGTCTGTTTAAATTTATTATTCGAACGAGAATTCTTATGGCACGCGTTACCGTTGAAGATTGTTTAGACCATGTAGACAACCGCTTTGAGCTTGTACTAGTGGCAAGCAAGCGCGCGCGTCAATTGGCACGTCAAGGCATAGAACCTACCGTTGAGTGGGACAACGACAAACCTACCGTTGTTGCTTTACGTGAAATTGCAGAAGGTCACGTTTCTAAAGACATTTTGAAACAACGTGATCAAGATTATCAAACTTCGAGTCTTGACCTCGCACTTTCAGCAAATAACTTGAATTTAGATGGTTTTTCTTTCCAATAAGAACGACTTTCTGAAAAAGCCTAGTTTTTTACTAGGCTTTTTTGTTGTCTGAACTTTAATCTTGCGCTAAAAACCGTTATAACATAAGGATTAAGACCTAATTTTAAATGGTCTAATGACCTTATGTTTTGGTACGAAAAAAATTGACAAGTCATGCAATATGCTTTTCATTATAAGGTCTAACTGTAGATTCGTTATCACTTGTATTTTAAAGGGTGTTATATGCCAGGCACGATGGTCAGCCAAGCCAAACAACAGCTTCAAGCCATGATCGAACCTTACCTTAGCGTAAGTGAAGTCGAACAGGTGCTTACGGCTTGCGATTATGCCGAGCATGCGCATGATGGCGTTACCCGTAAAAGTGGTGAACCGTATGTGTTACACCCGATTGCGGTCAGTTGTATTTTGGCGCACATGCGTTTGGATGCCGACACGCTCATTGCTGCCCTATTGCATGACGTCATTGAAGATACTGACTACAGCAAAGATGATATCACAGAAAAATTTGGACGCACCGTTGCCGAACTAGTCGATGGTGTGACCAAACTTAGCCATTCCAGCGACAAGGAATACAACAAAGCCGCATCGTTCCGTAAAATTCTGCAAGCGACCTTACAGGATCCACGTGTCATTATTGTGAAACTGGCAGACCGCTATCACAACATGACCACTTTAGATGCGCTGCGACCAGACAAACGCGCACGTATCGCCCAAGAAACTTTTGATGTGTTTGTACCTATGGCACGTATCGTGGGTATGAATGAAATGGCGGATAACCTTGAACATCTGTGTTATCAAAACCTAGATTTAGATATGTATAACGATGTGCAAGCTGCCCTTTTGCACACCAAGCCAAAACGCTGTGAATACCAGTCTAAATGGGAACAAAACCTTGCCGACCTGCTGCAAGACAATCAAATTGCAGGCCGTATTAAAAAGAAAAATAACAACATTGAATTACTGCGCCACTTTGTTAAAAACGATATTGATCTACAAGAACTGACCCACAGCCATGCGTTTGAAATTATTTTGCAAAGCATTGCCGACTGTGACCGTTTGGCTGATATTTTACGTGACAGCTTTCAGGTCTTGCATTATGAAGATCATATTCGTCGCCCTCTGCCAGGCGGTAACCAATCACTCATGATGCGTCTAAAAGGTGAACAAACCACCTTATCACTCACCATTCAAACTGAATTGATGCGTAAAGCTGCACGTTTTGGTGTGGTCTTGGGTGAAAATGCTCCACAAGCTTGTCGTTCTGCCATTCAAGCCTCTATGAAAAGCTTAAATGTGTTGATTGATGGTGAGTGTGCAAAAACCACATTTAGCGATTTGCTGGATTATCTGCATCAAGAGAAAATTCATGTCTATACCCCACATGGGCATTTACATGAATTACCACAAGGTGCAACGGCAGTAGATTTTGCCTATGCAGCCAGCCTGTTCTTAGGTAACCACGCAGTCGGCACAAAAATTAATGGCGAAAGCAAACCACTTTCGACGCCACTAATTAGCGGACAAGTGGTCGAAATCATTACCGATGTTTTAGCGACACCCAACCCAGATTGGTTGAGCTTCATTAATACCCAAAAAGCCCGTCGAGCCTTACAAAATATTTTGCGTGATCAAGATATTGAAGAACAACGTTTGGTGGGTCAGCAAGCCTTGAACCGTGCGCTGAAATTATTTAATCACTCGATTCAAGACTTAACCGAAGCCGATTGGTTAAATGTGTTGCAATGGCGTCATATCGACTCCAAAGACCGCTTATTTGAGCAAATTGCGGTGGGTGACCTGTTGCCACAGCTAGTTGCGAATCACATCTATGCACTTGATCAAGACAGCAGTGAACACTCTGACCGTCTGATTCAAGGTACAGAAGGTATTGACGTCAAATACGCGCACTGTTGCAACCCTGTGCTGGGCGATCCGATTCAAGGGAATTTGTCACGTCGCGGCTTGATTGTGCATCGTGCACGCTGTAATAACCTGCTGCATGAGCAACATCAACATCCTGAAAATATTATGCCACTACAGTGGACTTCGGAAGATGTCGATGACGTGAGTTTTACCGCTTACCTCAGCATTGATATGGATATGAATGACGAACAAATTTCCGATTTGATCTATCAATGTCGTAAGGCCAAAACGGGAGTAGAAATGGTGCGCAGCCATGATGGTAAAACCCACGTGAATATTGTGGTGAATAACCGTAAGCAAATTGCCAAAATTATTCGTGATTTGCGTATGCACTACGGTTTCCCACGGATTAGCCGTTTAGCGCGTCCCATCAGCATCGCAGAAGAAGCCAAAGCTTGTTAATTCAATGCACTGCATGGTGATATTGCTGCATATTCAATCGCTTTTGCATAACTGACTCATCAGGCTACTGAAAGGTAGTCGGATGGTCTATCATGTTCGTACATTATTTTAGGAGAAATCAATGTCTCGCCAAGTCATCCATACTGAAAATGCACCTGCAGCAATTGGTACTTACTCTCAAGCCATTTTAGTGGGCAATACTGTTTATTTATCAGGTCAAATTGGTTTAGACCCATACAGCATGGAATTGGTAGAAGGCATTGAAGCGCAAATTCGCCGCGTGTTTGATAACTTAAAAGCCGTTTGTGAAGCTGCGGGTGGTTCTTTGGCCGATATTGCCAAGCTGAATATTTTCCTGACGGATTTATCACACTTTCAATTAGTCAATCAAATTATGGGTGAATATTTTGCACAACCTTACCCTGCGCGTGCAGCCTTAGGTGTGGCCAGCTTACCTAAAGGTGCTTTAGTTGAAATGGATGGCGTTGTGATTATCAATTCATAAGTCATTATCATTCAAATACTTAAAAACAAATAAACGATGCCACCTATTAAGTGGCATTTTTTAATTCAAAAACCCAATTACAATAAATGACTTTTCAAATGATTTTTATTGACAAACGATAATAATTATCAATAATAACACTTATCTTATTTCATTATTGTGGTTGCATTCATGTACGTTTGCTTATGCCGTGGTATTACAGATCAAGACATCAAAGAAGCCGTTGCCAATGGTGCAGACAGCTATCGTGAAATTCGCGATATGTTTGACTTGGGCACTTGCTGTGGTCGCTGTGCGCCTGAAACTCGCACCATCATTAGCGATGAAATTGCACAAATTGCGTCTCGTCTTGCCGTTGCTGCCTAAATCTGCCGTTTTATTGCTCTCCCGCATTTCAGTATTATAATTTTTACTCAGTGTTTCCTCTCCTGCTTTCGACTACAGCGGGTTTTTCTTATCTTACATTTCTTCACACCGCCTAGCTAATTGTTTTTGATTGCGATTTTCATTTGCCGTTCTATAAATCACTCGCCATTTTGCCCAGTCTTGTTTAAGATAGAAGCATAGATTGCCTTAAGCGGTTTAAGGCAGAAATTGTTGATGGAGTGCTGCAATGAAAGGCAATCGTGATGTGATTAATCAGTTAAACCAAGTTTTGTATCATCACCTGACTGCAATTAATCAATATTTTTTACATTCACGTATGTTTAATGATTGGGGCATTGAACAACTCGGCTCGGCTGAATATAAAGAGTCGATTCGTCAAATGAAACATGCTGACAAAATTATTGAACGTATTTTATTTTTAGAAGGTCTGCCAAATTTACAACATTTGGGTAAACTGTATATTGGTCAACATACTGCCGAAGTGCTGAATTGCGATGTGCGCAAAGTCAAAGAGAATATTGAAGCGATTCAAAAAGCGGTGGTTTTAGCAGAGCAACAATTGGACTATGTAACCCGTGATTTGGTTCAGGAAATTTTAGAGAAAGAAGAAGAATATTTAGATTGGGCAACGACACAGCTTGATTTGGTTGAAACTGTGGGTATTGAAAACTATATTCAAAGCCAACTCTAAGATTCATCTGGTTTAGATAACTCAAAAGACTGGTTTTCCAGTCTTTTGTTTTTTGGGGCACTTTACCTAAAATTCAGTATCTTGCCTATCTCTAATGAAGAAGCTCTCAATATCAATATATTTTACTTATGCGCATTTTAAATTCTTGGATTTATAAAAAAGTATTTATAACGCAAAAAAATGTTTCATGGGTTGCATCTGTTGATGCAATATCCGAATAATAAAAATTCCATAATCCTGTTTTTTATAAAAAATAGCATGTTGATGATGATCGTGACGGCGTATTCCCTCGCCAATATCTACACATGCATAACCAATCAGCGGTGAACTCACTAACAAATGAAAGGTATTTTCCAAATGTTGCGTGTATTGGTCAGCTTGAGCTACACCAAAATTAAGTAAGGTGTATTCATAAATAGCAGTGAAGTCGTCGACAGCTAAATTTGATAGCTTATACACGATGCTTCTGCTTCACTTGAGCCGCAATATCTTTTAGGCTAAGTGTACTTTCTCCACTGTTCTCACCTGCTTCAATCGCTTGCTTTAAAGCTGCAGTTTGATTTTCTTGCTGCTCCAATAATCTTAGTGCAGATCGCATCACTTCACTGGTTGAACCATAACGTCCAGATTCAATCAGTTTGCTCACAAAGTTATCGAGTTGTGGGCCAATTGTTACACTTGTAGTTCTCGCCATCAGCATGCCTTATTGTGTGAATAGATCATACAATTCTAACACAACTCCCTTTATCTGAACAAAAGTTCAGCATCTCTTTAAATTTTCGCACATGAAATCAATTTTATAATGAATACCTCCTCTCTTTTTAAAGAGAAGTTGGGAGAGATTTTCAACATTGAAAATTTTCACCATATTTGGCTCACTATTTTCAAATCCCCCTCCTTGCGCTACACAAATCAGCGCGGCTCCGCTTCATCCAATAAAGTCGCATAATCTACATTGACCTGCCACAAAGTGCTTAACAACCATAATTGCTTTTTGGCTTCTGCTTCATAACCGTTAAATGCTAATACGCGTGCATATTTCAATAAATCGTAGCGGGTTGGATAATTCAACACAATTTCATGGATATCCTGCAATTGTTCAGGCGTTTGTAGGCTATACGGATTTAAACGAATCCACGCAATGCGGCGGTTAAATTCTTCCAGTACCAAAATACGCTCTTGATGGGTGATTTTTTCAGGTGTGTGTTCGTAGCGTACTGACTGATTCAATTTAGGCACCATCACCTCATAATCACGATAAATCAGCACCAACAACAATGCGCCAAGTACAAAAATACTGCGTAAATAAATTGCAGATAAAGTGAAGCCTTTTAACACACGTTGTGACTGAACCATGCCGATGATAAAGCCTGCGGGCAGCAGAAAATAGGCATAGTTTTGTGGAAATTCCAGCATGGCATGTACGCTAAATGCACCGAGCATTAAAATCCCCACAACCGATTCCACCGACTGGGTATATTTATGCAGCTGGTAAGCCCAATAGCCCAAATACGCCAAAAATGGTACACCTAGCAACACACCATTCCAGAGTAAAAAGTCCAAAATAAAATTATGTGCGCTACGAATCCACACAGGACCTTGCACAAATTCGCTAATCGTGACATACGCCACACTGGTTTGATGCCAACCATAACCCCACCACGGTTGATGCTCAATCGCAGCGAGCATTTGCTGCCAAATAGCCAAGCGTGACATATCACCTGTGGCGCGCTGTACCACATCACGAGATTGCACCGAAAGGTCTGCACTTTGTGAGAGCAATTGACTGAAAGCAGGTGCGATAAAAATCAGCCCGATAAATGCGGCAAACCACAGTAAGCTATAGCACCATTTAATCCGCATCACGCCACGGTATTGTTGATAACCCAAATACGTCAAAATACACAGCGATGCCAACCATGAAGTCCGCGACTGACTCAATACCACACCCACCAAAATCATGGCAGCTGCAATCACAATCCACACGGTTTTAAGTTTTTGTTTTTCGTATAAATATAGGCATGCCATAAGTGACATGACTAAAAAGGTCGCCATATTATTGGGTTGGGCGAAATTGGCATAAGGACGTTGCCCGATCTTAATATCTACCATAATAGGCAGGTATTGATCTAGTGTGAGCCACTGGCAAATTGCCATGAATGCGGTAATACTTCCCACGCCGAGTAGCACATAACTAAAGCCTGTAAAGATACGTTCACGTTCAATGTTGTTTTGCGTGAGGTTATAGCCAAAAATGATTGCTAACCAAAAACTAAAGATATACACGCTGCTAAGCAAGGCTTTATCAAAGAAATAGACCAAGCCAAAGCCCCACTGAAAGAAGGGAACACTGTACAGTGCTAGTAATGGCAGGCTAATTTTAGGTATCTGTAATTTTTCTTTAAACAGGCAGGCTGCAAGGGCAAACAGGGCAAAAAATGCGTAAAGTTCACCTGTATAGGTGACCCATGGGCGGTAGTGAATGGGCAATAGCCATGCAAGGGAGATGAGGATGGCAGCCAAAAATAGCAATGCAGATTTCATAAGAAAAACAGACCAAAAAACTGGCTCTATGTTATATTTTTTTTGGCAAGATGATAGTGCTTTGTACAGCAAGTTTGATTGGAATTCTGCCAGTTTTAAAATGGGATGATCGCATGGGGAATAGTGAAATTCCCGATTTTTCATTTAAGCGATTATTGCCATGGTCTTAAATCCACGATTTTTATTACATCGCCTTGCGCATCGACCAATACGGTCATATCGACATTTACGGCTTTTAATGGTACAAAACCAATCGCTTGTGGGTATTTTTTAACTATGGCTTGAACGACTGTTTGTTCATTATATTGTTCTAAAACCTCTAGCGGTTGCATACGTTGCTGGACTTGAGTTTTTGCATTTGAAATATCAACATAACGCTCAGGCTTATGCGCCAAAGATATGCCTCCTAACGCCTCGGCGAACATATCCTCATTACGTGTTTCACTGTCTTTGGCAAACTCTACCGCAACATATTGTGGCTTGCCCCATGATGGATGCTGATATTGTGGCAAAGCTTGGGCGATTTTTTCTTCGATAATATCGTTATTACGCACCAATTCAAAACGATCGATATTATAAGCCAGCCACACCGGGCGACCTTCTGCGATATTAAATATTCCATAAGCCAAGGCAGAGAGCTGCAATAGAACAATCACCCCCAAGTCCATTTTTAAGGTCTTTTTGCCTTCTTTATAGACAATAAAGCCAAGCACAGGTCCAATAATGACATCAATCGCTAGTAACATTAAAAAAATATGCGTCACCCCGACGGCAGTGGCGAGCGGAGATGGATACCAGACAAAAAAGACAAGCATCATTACAGCTAGTGCAATGATGCAAGAGATAGCAAAATGACTAAGAAAAAACTTAAGACGTTTGGACATAATTTACCTAAACTCATAATCCTCAGAAATCACACAATAGCCAATAATTTCAGGTTGAAACCGAGGGGATAAATGAATCCCGAAACCTTCCACCTGTATATTTTCTTGCTTTATATTTTAAATACTTACCGCAATAATTATACCTTTTGAAAGTAAGCCATTTTTAGCTTCACAAGCACAATTCAATACGAATGAGCTATTTTTAGCAAAAAAGATACCAGCTAATTTACATTAAATCACCGTTGAAAACTTTTTTTGTGAATACTTTAAAATTTATATCTGCAACGCAATGGAAATTGTCAATATTCATCGTCTAGTGTTAGATACTCTTTTTTAATCATAATCTTTGTCTTCAACTTATTTAAAGTAGTTGGCAGTTCATATCTAATAAAAAAGACTGGCGAACCAGTCTTTTAATATTCAACTTTACAAACTAAATATTAGCGACATTGTGATGGCGCATAACGCTCTAACAATGTACCATCTGTACCAGTAATACCAGCTGTAGTAGATGCTGAGTTTCCTACAGATTGGCAGCCCCAATCAACTGATCCAGAATTGCCTGCAGTTATCGCATCAGCGAGTGCCTCACCACCACCAGCAGCAGCATTACGCACCCATGGAGTCAAGACCAAAGTGTTTTCAGCTGCTGCAACACCTATAGCCGCTGCATTGTAGGTGATAGTAATTTCACCACTAGTTGCATCTGCAAGAACACTGTCTACAAACTTAGAGTTTGCACCTGTACCAGCTGCCTGAGCATTCCAAACAGTCACAACTCGCGTCAAGTCATCAGCAGATGAAGAACCATCTGTACCTATCGTATTTTTCAAAGAAGATGCTAAGTTTAAGCCTTCAGAAACCTTTGTACGTACTGTGTAATCCTGATATGCAGGAATCGCTACCGCAGCCAAAATACCGATGATTGCTACAACAATCATGAGTTCAATAAGGGTAAAACCTTTTTGCATTGTATTCATAAACATTCTCCACAAATGTTTGTTAATTTAATTATAAGCTTTGTAAGCTATTTTATACTTAGCACTAAACGTGCCAACTTTTATTATAGACAATTCTCACAAAAAAACAGCATCTTACACATAAAAAATTTAGAACTTTTAATTCAACTGTATATTTTTGTTAAAAAGTGACAATTATTGTCAGGCAAAAACTACAAACTTAACAAATTTTGTCAATTTTATAGCAATGAATCACATTTTTTAATTTAAAAAATAAACCTATCACATATTTATTTGCATTTTTGATCTAAATTTCGGCAAATTTAGCTTGTGTGCAGTGGTTATCTTTTGTGCTGATGTGGTTTCCCCTTTTTGAAAAAGTAAGGCACATGTAGTGAAAGCTACCAATATTGAAAATCTCTCCTAGCCTCTCTTTAAAAAAGAGAGGGACATTCATTATAAAATTGATTTATTGTGCAAACATGCTTTTCAAGCTTCCCCCTTTATCAAAGGGGGATTGAGGGGGATTTAAAAAGATTAAGCCATAGATGGTGCAAGGAGGGAGATCAAAAAAGAAAGGAACACTAGCAACACTCACCCCAAAATAATCGGCGCATTGCCCAATTCATTCACTCGATCTATCCACTGGCGGTCATAAAACACATCCAAAATTTCACCAATTTTTTGCACACCTGTGATTACCGCTTGCCGATATTGCTGCTGTGCCAAACCCAGCACAATATGTGCACAGACCTCATCCCATACCTGTTGAGTGGTTGCTGTTTTAATGCCACGGTCAATCACAATTTCTACTTTGCGTTCACACAAATTCAGGTACAGCAAAACTCCACTGTTCAATTCCGTGTCCCAAACACCTAATTCTGCAAATAACTGACGTGCACGGGTATGCGTATCTACCGCATACGCCAAACGCGATGGTAAACAACCTTCAATCACCACCTGAATTTCACCTACATGCCCATGCTCGGCAGCCGTCACCGCATCTGCAATGGCATGTTGATCCTGCGCATTAAAAAAACGTTTGGTGGCAGGTAAATAAAAGAAATGCTTCAGCCAACGCTTTACACTCGGACGCACTGCAATGTTCATTTTCGGTTGAGTAATAATTTCTGTTGTATCTGTTGTGGTTACCATGATCCTGATGCTCCTCCCCCACCAAAGCCACCGCCTCCGCCGCTATAGCCGCCTCCACCACCAAAACCGCCACCGCCACGTCCGCTACCACGCCCTGCAGAGGACAAGAAAATTTGGAAAATGGTTTGTGCAATGGCTGTGATGAGTAAAAAGAAAATTCCCACGCCAATCATTAAACTGGTGATTAAGCCTGCACCATTGACCAAACCTGCTACTGTACCTGCCACGGCAGCGGTTGAAGCACTTAAGCGTTTTCCGACAATCAGTGAGCCAATTACCCCTGCAATTAAAATAAATAAAGCAGTGCTCAAGGTTTTTTCACGCGCCTGTTGTTCTTGCAAGGCTTGTTCCTGACGCTGTTTCAGTTCTTGCGCCGCCTGAGCGGCAACTTCGGGGTCTAGGTTTAAAATCCGTTCAATTTCTGCTAAGCCTGCATCTATGCCTTGTGCATATTGCGCTTTTTTAAAATACGGCGTAATGCGTTGGTTAATAATCCGACTGACTACAATATCGGGCAGCACGCCCTCTAAACCATAACCTGTTAAAATTTGAATACGGCGGTCATTCACTGCAATTGCCATCAACACACCATTGTCTTGCTTGGCAGAACCGAGCTGCCATTGTTCTGCGACCCGCATGGCAAAATCAAAAATATCTTCCTGCCCTGTGGTCGGTACAATCACCACGCCTATTTGTGCTTTGGCTTGTTGATGTAAATTTAAAATCCGCTGGCTGATTTGCTGTTTTTCTGCAGCAGTGAGCAAATTGGCTTGATCGACTACGGGCTGATTCAATGTCGGCAAAGCACGGATGGACTCACCTTCTGACATATCATTCGCAATTTGTGGTTGCTGAACAGGCGTTTCTATAGGTGCTTGCTGAGTGGTAGATGTAGGCTGACGTGAATTTGTAAGATCAGGAATAGGGTTTGCACTTTGAGGATGCTGTTGCTGCACAATTTTACCCAGCACCACAGCTTCGGCGGTTTCATCTGTTGCGGTGGCAACTTCACTATATACCAAGCAGCTGAAACACATAACTGCCATGAGCAGCAGCATCTGCGCTAGATTTATACAGATCTTGCTGTGCGATTGCAGCATCCAGACATCCTCCTAGGCGTTATTCAAACGAAACTTTCGGTGCTGTTTGTGCGCTTTGTTCTGCGCTGAAGTTTGGTTTGGTGTCCATACCAATCACTTTAGCGGTCATGACTTGCGGGAATTGACGTGCATAGCTGTTAAAGTCTTGCACTGTGCTAATGTAACGGTTACGCGCCACGGCAATACGGTTTTCTGTGCCTTCAAGTTGCACTTGTAATTCACGGAATTGCTCATTGGCTTTTAAGTCTGGATAATTTTCAGACACTGCAATTAAACGTGACAAGGCACTGGTCATTTGCGCCTGTGCTTCCTGATATTTTTGGAATAGTGCTGGGTCTTCTAATACCGATTTATCCACTTTTAAGCCTGCGACATTGGCACGTGCCTGAGTGACTTCAGTCAAGACTTGTTCTTCATGTTTGGCATAGCCTTTGACCACATTCACCAAGTTTGGCACTAAGTCAGCACGGCGTTGATATTGGTTTTGGACTTCTGACCAAGAAGCAGTCACGGCTTCATCTTTCACTTGTAAGGTGTTATAGCCACAGCCGCTTAAAGTCAAAGTACTGGTTAAAGCCACTGCGAGCATGGTTTTTTTTGTGAAATTCATAAATTAACCTCTAACTTATCTTTGTACTTGTTTGAAATGATTTCATTCTAACGTGAAATTCTGACCTGTTTGTGTATTTTGTTTAATCGGAGATATCACCAGACTGTTTACATCAAAAAATAACCTTGCACAGCAGATAGAATTGATATTGAAGTTTCAGCTCTTAAACCTTATATGAATCAGAAATGGCAATACATTCCACATGAAGATGAGCTGGATAAAATATCCATTAAAAAAGGACTGAATTCCTTAAAACCCAGCCCTTTCAAGATCTAAGCAAAATAAACTCGTTTAGAGCTCTAAATAATCTAAAATACCTTCTGCCGCCTGACGACCTTCCCAAATTGCAGTCACGACCAAATCAGAACCACGCACCATATCGCCCCCGGCAAAAATTTTCGGGTTAGACGTTTGGAACTTAAATGTTTGCTGTTCTGCTGCCACTACACGACCTGAACCGTCTACCCCAACATTGGCAGAGGCAAACCAATCTGCAGGGCTGGCACGGAAACCAAAAGCAAGCAATACCGCATCAGCAGCTAAAATTTCTTCTGAACCTGGAACAGGCTCTGGACTACGACGACCACGGCTGTCTGGCTCACCCAATTGTGTGGTGACCACTTTGACACCTGTGACTTTACCATTTTCACCAACAATTTCAATGGGTTGACGATTAAATAAGAAGTTCACCCCTTCTTCACGGGCGTTGGTCACTTCACGACGTGAACCTGGCATATTGGCTTCATCACGACGATAAGCACAAGTGACTTGCTGCGCACCTTGACGAATTGATGTACGGTTACAGTCCATGGCAGTATCACCACCACCCAGTACAATCACTTTTTTGCCTTCAACACTGATGTATTCTGCAGGGTCTTTTTCCCAGCCTTGGCAACGGTTGACATTGGCAATCAAGAAATCCAGCGCATCATAAACACCATCTAAATCTTCACCTGCAAATCCACCTTTCATATAGGTATAAGTGCCCATGCCCATGAACACGGCATCGTAATCTGAAAGCAATTGTTCAATCGTGATATCTGTACCAACTTCGGTATTTAAACGGAATTCAACCCCCATGCCTGAAAAAATTTCTCGGCGGCGTTTCATCACGTCTTTTTCCATTTTAAATTCTGGAATACCAAAGGTGAGCAAGCCACCAATTTCAGGGCGTTTGTCAAAGACTACCGGTTTGACGCCATTACGCACCAAGATATCGGCACAGCCTAAACCTGCAGGGCCTGCACCAATAATCGCCACTTTTTTATCGGTCCATTTCACATGCGACATGTCTGGACGCCAGCCTAAGGCAAAAGCTGTATCGTTAATGTACTTTTCGGCATTGCCAATGGTGACTGCACCAAAACCATCATTTAAGGTACATGCACCTTCACACAAACGATCTTGTGGACAAACCCGTCCACAAACTTCAGGCAAAGTATTGGTTTGATGACACAATTCTGCTGCCTGAAAAATACGGCCTTCCGCAATTAGTTTAAGCCAGTTCGGAATATAGTTATGCACAGGGCATTTCCATTCACAGTACGGGTTACCACAGCCCAAACAACGATGGGTCTGATTGGCCGCCACTTCTGCTGTAAACGGTTTATAAATTTCCACAAACTCATTTTTGCGGACATCGAGATCTTTTTTCTCTGGATCTTGGCGTGCTACATCCAGAAATTGAAAGTCATTATGTAGGCGTTCTGCCATGTCTTTCTCCGTAGGTGGATGTGGATAACGCGACATTTACACTGGGTATAAGTCTAAAGTTATCCACACCTGCCGAATGCTGAGTCGTGGATTATTGTGGATCTGCTTGGGTAGTTTTCAACAAAGTCTGCAAGTTGGCAGCTTTTGGTTTCACTAACCAGAATTTACGGCTATAGAAATCAAACTCATGGCGGATTTTATACGCCCACGCACTGCCTGTTTCGGCAATATGTTCATCTAAAATACGTCCTAAGAATGCTTTATGTTCTTCCATCGCTTCAGTCGAAATACGATTCAGCTCAATCAATTCATGGTTGTAACGGTCTACAAAGTCATTATCCAAATCCAGTACATAGGCAAAACCACCTGTCATGCCCGCACCAAAGTTGTGTCCCACTTTGCCCAATACCGTGACAATTCCGCCAGTCATATATTCACAGCAGTGGTCGCCTGCCCCTTCAATCACAGCGAAGGCACCTGAGTTACGCACCGCAAAGCGCTCACCTGCCGTACCTGCAGCAAATAATTTACCACCGGTTGCACCATAGAGACAGGTATTACCAATTATCGCTGTGTTTTGAGTTTGGAAAGGCGATCCTTTTGGTGGGAAGATGGAAATTCGTCCCCCCGCCATGCCTTTACCCACATAGTCATTGGCATCGCCTTCAAGTTTGATATGCAAACCACCTGCATTCCAAACACCTAAAGATTGTCCTGCAGTACCTGTAAGATTCACTTTCACAGGATGATGCTCCATGCTCAAGTTACCATAACGACGAGCAATTTCACCTGAAATACGTGCACCAATAGAACGGTCACAGTTGCTCACGTTAAAGTAATACTCGCCGCCCGTACCTGCTTCAATTGCAGGCAACATCTCTGCAATCATTTTTTCAGCCAAAACACCTTTGTCAAATGGTGCATTGCCTTCAACTTGACAGTATTGCGCTTTGCCTTCTGCCGCAGGGTGTGATTCTAACAAGGCACTTAAATCAAGATGTGCATGTTTTTCAGTTTCACCCGGTAAAATTTCCAGTAAGTCGGTACGACCAATCAAGTCTTTTAAGCTTGCCACACCCAATGCTGCTAACCATTCACGAGTTTCTTCAGCAATAAATGTGAAGAAATTGATCAGCATTTGTGGTTCACCAATATAGTGTTCCTGACGCAAGTGATCTTGCTGCGTTGCTACACCAGTAGCACAGTTGTTTAAGTGGCAAATACGCAAATATTTACAGCCTAAAGCAATCATTGGTGTTGAACCAAAACCGAAGCTTTCTGCACCTAAAATTGCAGCTTTAACCACATCTAGGCCAGTTTTTAAACCGCCATCGGTTTGTACACGAACTTTGCCACGCAAATCATTCACACGTAAAGCTTGGTGCGCCTCGCTTAAACCTAATTCCCATGGCGAACCTGCATGGTGAATAGATGACAATGGCGATGCTGCTGTACCACCATCATAACCTGAGATGGTAATGAAGTCGGCATAGGCTTTAGCGACACCTGCGGCAATTGTACCTACACCCGGTTCAGATACGAGTTTTACCGACACCATGGCTTGTGGATTGACTTGTTTTAAATCAAAAATCAATTGTGACAAGTCTTCAATCGAATAAATATCGTGGTGTGGTGGTGGAGAAATTAAAGTCACACCCGGTACAGAGTAACGCAAACGTGCAATCAAGCCATTCACTTTACCGCCTGGTAACTGACCGCCTTCACCCGGTTTTGCACCCTGTGCCACTTTAATCTGCAACACTTCTGCAGAGGTTAAGTAAGCAGGTGTTACCCCGAAACGCCCTGAAGCAATCTGTTTAATTTTCGAATTACGAATTGTGCCGTAACGCGCTGGGTCTTCACCGCCCTCACCTGAGTTTGAACGTCCACCAATGGTGTTCATGGCAATGGCAATGGCTTCATGCGCTTCTGGCGACAAAGCCCCCAAAGACATCCCCGCAGAGTCAAAACGTGGCAGGATTTGCTCAACCGATTCAACTTGATCTAAGGCAATTGAATTGTCTGTTTTCAATTTAAAGAGATCACGAATAGTCGCAATAGGGCGATTGTTCACGATTTCTGCATATTCTTTAAAATCTGCATAATTGCCTGAACGCACTGCTTTGTGTAACGCATTGATCACATCTGGGTTAAAAGCGTGGTATTCCTTGCCAAAGACAAATTTCAGCAAACCACCCTGATCAATTGGCTTACGTGATTTCCACGCAGTGTCTGCCAGTTTTTTCTGATCATTTTCAAGGTCGGCAAAGGTAGCGCCCTGAATACGGCTCGGTACACCAATAAAGCAGGTATTCACCACTTCAGCAGACAAACCCACCGCTTCAAATAATTGTCCACCACGGTAAGAAGCTACAGTTGAAATACCCATTTTTGATAAGACTTTGAGCAAGCCTTTTTCAATACCTTTGCGGAAATTACTTTGCGCATAGACAGGGTCGCCCAATAACTCACCTTTGGCAATCAAGTCATTGATCACATCATAAGCCAAATATGGATATACCGCAGTTGCACCAAAACCGAGCAATACTGCAAATTGATGTGGGTCACGAGCAAAGCCTGTTTCGACAATAATGTTGGCATCGGTACGTAAACCGACTTGAATTAAGTAGTGATGTACCGCACCTGTGGCCATGACGGCATTGGCAGGCAAATAACCTTCACGGATTTTTTTATCAGTAAGCACCAATAACGTTTTTCCATCACGCACTGCTTGCGCAGCTGCTTCACAAATACGCTGAATAGCAGCTTGCAAACCTTCACTTTCTGCATAGTTCAGATCGATGTCGGCAATTTCATAGCCTTTACGCCCTAAAGTGCGAATCTGATGCATTTTGGAATTGGTCAGTACAGGGCTTGAAATAATCAAGCGGTCTGCATGTTCTGGGCCTTGCTCAAATACGTTTTGTTCACGGCCTAAACAGGTTTCCAAAGACATCACGATAGATTCACGCAATGGGTCAATCGGTGGATTGGTTACCTGTGCGAACTGCTGACGGAAATAATCCGACACATGGCGTACCTGACGCGACAATACCGCCATTGGGGTGTCATCCCCCATTGAACCCACAGCTTCCTGACCACTTTCTGCAATTGGACGCAATAACTGGTCACGTTCTTCAAAGGTCACCATAAACATTTTTTGTGCAGCTTTTAAGGCATCGCCTTTTAAACCGTGATCACATAAATATTCTTCAAGCTCTGGGCTACCTTGTAAACGGATTGAATTTTCACGTAACCATTCACGATAAGGACGCATTCTTTTCAGATGGTTATTCACATCCTGCGTATCTAGCACTTTGCCAGTAAAGGTATCCACCACCAAAATGTGACCAGGACCAACACGTCCTTTAGAAATTACATCTTCAGGCTCATAACCCCACACCCCAATTTCAGAGGCCAAAGTAATGTAGCCATTTTTAGTGATCACCCAACGTGCAGGACGTAAGCCATTACGGTCTAGCATACAGATGGCATGTCGACCATCCTGAATCACTAAACCTGCAGGACCATCCCATGCTTCCATATGTTTAGAGTTAAATTCATAGAAGGCGCGTAAATCAGCATCGATCGTTTCGACGTTCTGCCATGCAGGCGGAACCAACATACGCAAGGCACGGAATAAATCCATTCCGCCACCCACCAGAATTTCCAGCATATTGTCTAAGCTTGAGGAGTCTGAACCTGTACGGTTTACAATTGGGTTTAGTTCTGTCAAACCTGGCAATAATGGATTTTCAAATTTAGGGGTACGTGCCATCGCCCAGTTACGGTTGGCGGTAATGGTGTTGATTTCACCATTGTGTGCCAAGTAACGGAAAGGCTGCGCCAACGGCCAACGTGGCAAAGTATTGGTCGAGAAGCGCTGGTGGAACACCACAATATGTGATGCCAAACGTTCATCGGCAAGGTCGGTATAGAAGTCTGCAATCGCTGCAGGCATCATCAAACCTTTATAGCTGATCACGGTTGAGCATAACGTGGTCACATAAAAATATGGATCAGCAGTCAATTGCTGCTCGGCACGACGACGTGCCAAAAATAGTTTGCGGTTAAATTCAACTTCAGTCACACCCAATGGGCAATTGACAATAATTTGCTCAAAAGCAGGCAAAGACTGCATGGCGATTTCGCCCAATGCCTCATTATTGGTTGGCACCACACGCCAAGCCAATACTTTACAGCCTTCAGCTTCAATTTCTTTGGTCAGGATATTTTTTGCATGCGCCGCTAAGGCTGGGTCGAGGTTCAGAAATACTGTACCCACTGCAAAAATTTCGCTCAGAGTAATGTCACTTAAGCGTTTTGCTTCTTCGCGGAAAAATTGCTTTGGCATCGCCAACAGCAAACCACATCCATCGCCCGTTTTACCGTCTGCGGCAATACCACCACGGTGGGTCATGCAACTTAAACTATGAATGGCAGTCTTGACGAGATCATGGCTTGCATCACCCTGCATATGGGCAATTAAACCGAAACCACAGTTATCTTTAAACTCATCCGGTTGGTATAAACCTTGAGCGGGAGCTACAGTATTAGGCGATGGCATGTGCATAGCGTACCCTTCTTTTACTTGCCCAATTGGGCCAATTAAACAATCTGTTTTTGCGATTTAACTCAATTTACAACTCTAAACATCAACCTTGGGTAAATGAAATGTCACACATTTATTTCAATCAATACCGATTAAAAAGCCTGAGTGACCGATTCATCATTTACGCAACTTTTACACTTTAATGTAGCAGGCAAATTTGACAGTTTCGCACAATCATTGAATCTTTTTTGCGCCAAAATAGGGACAACAACTCAATTCACGCACCAATAAAAGCAAAAACAATGCCAACTTTATTTTTTATTCGCACATGAGCCAAATCTCAGCTTTAACCCTAAAAATGTAAAATCAGATCACATTTTTAAGTCAAATTCGCACTATTTTTGTGCATTTCATTATTTTTATACACCATGCTGCGCCATTTTAGAACGCATTTTTTAGTGAGAAGAATAGTTTTTTTAGATCAAATTGGTGCAATTGAGCCAAAATAGCTCAATGCAAATAATAGACAAAAAGGATAAAGCTCAAGTAGCTATTTGAATGACTCGACTTGAGCTAAAAGAATATTGGAAGTGTTTATGATTAGTTAAAAGGATCGCGCACTTCAGGTTCAGGTGCATCGGGCTGAGCAGGTGCTGTACCACTTTGTGATTTTTGTACATCAACGACATTACCCTCCTGATCACGGCGGGTAATTGTAGTGCTGGTGGTACTATTTTGCGGTGCAACTGCCTGCGTAGTCGGTGCAGTCGTTGTGGTTGCAGGTGGACGTGCCAAAGCACTTTCATCTATTTTAGGCACAGCTGCTGGACGTAAATTTACCGCATATAGCTTAGTGCTCAGCCCCATTTCATCCGCCCCTAAATCATTGACATAAGGACGATAATCTGCAAATTGCACCACTACAGGCTGAATGGTTTCAGGAAATTTGAATGGCAGCGCTGTCAAAGCATGTGCAGCTTCGCGTTTATTGCCAAAACTACCATATAGCATCACATATTGTTCAGACTGCCCCTCACCGCTTAAACGAATATAAAACAGCTTGCTCCGATCTGTTTGCTTTTTAATAAAACTTTTTATGATGTTTTCATCACTGACCCGAAACAATTCAATTGTGCTGTTATTTTTTTGTTCCTGAATAAATTTAGTACCGCGAAATTCAGCCTCATGCAAACCAGAAGCTGTTAAACGCGTGGTGAGTTCCAAAGGGCGGACTTCTTCTTGCAAACCACCCAAATAGGTGGTTGCAGCAACCTTTTCGGGTTGAATTTGTAATTCAATTTCAGACTCTGGTTGTTTTTCAATTTCAACCAGTTCTTCACGGTCTGTCACCGCCCAAAAAATCAGTGCCGCCAATAAACACAGCACCGCGCCCAGCAACCAAATTGACTGTTGAATTTTTTGCCAGTGTGTACGCAGTGCTGTCATATGCTGCCTTTTATGCTTGATTGGCTAAAATCGCCTGTTTCATCAATTCTAAGTCAAACTCTTTGGTGATGATGGCTTGACCCAATTGCTTCATGAGCACCAAACGTAATTGACCATTCAGCACTTTTTTATCGTGTGCCATATAAGCCAAAAACTGATCCAGTGGAATTTGCGGACATACTATCGGTAAATTGGCGCGAGAAATGATATTTTTTGTACGCTCTACATCTTCAGCAGAAATCCAGCCCATACGCTGTGATAAATCGGCTGCCATCACCATCCCTGTCGCGACAGCTTCACCGTGTAACCATTCACCATAACCCAAATAAGATTCAATTGCGTGCCCAAAGGTGTGCCCAAGATTCAATAAAGCGCGTTCACCTTGCTCTTTTTCATCATTGGCAACAATACGTGCTTTATGTGCACATGAACGATATACCGCTTCTGCCAGTACAGCAGGATCACGCGCGACTAATGCTTCCATGTGCGTTTCAAGCCATTCTAGAAACTCGACATCACCCAAAAGCGCATATTTAATGACTTCGGCTAGGCCTGCAGACAACTCACGCTCAGGTAAAGTATTCAGTTGCGACATATCTGCCAACACCACTTGGGGCTGCTGAAATGCACCAATCATGTTTTTACCCAGCGGATGATTAATCCCTGTTTTGCCACCGACACTGGAATCGACTTGTGACAGTAAAGTAGTTGGTACTTGAACGAAGTACACCCCACGCTGAAAGCTTGCCGAAGCAAAACCTGCCATATCGCCAATCACGCCACCGCCCAAAGCCAGCACCGTACAATCACGGTTAAAACCAGCTTCCAGCAAGGCATCAAAAATAAGGGTGAGATGCTGAATATCTTTGTATTTTTCTCCATCAGGCAAAATACAGGTTGCCACTTTCTTGCCCAGTGCTTCAACAGCCGTCACATAGTGACTTAAATACAAAGGTGCAACCGTGGTATTGGTCACTATCATGACTTGCTGACCTTTAATATAAGGTGCAAGTAATTCTTGGGGCTGAAGATCACTGCCAATAAAAATAGGGTAACGGCGATCGCCGAGTTCAACGTGTAAAGTCTGCATGAAAAAGTCGCTTTCTACCTAAGATATTTGCTCTGAAACAATCGTATTTAAGATTTTTTGCGCCAAATCTCGCGCAGCACCCTGATTGGTTTCAATAATATAATGCGCCACCTCACGATACAACGGATCACGCACTGCAAGCAAATCACGTAATCTTTGTTCGGGGTTTTCGACTTGAAGTAAAGGACGGTTTTTATCGCGATAGGTTCGCTGAAGTTGAATTTCGACAGGGGTATATAGATAAACAACAATACCACGTTGTTTTAAGAAGTCTCGATTCGGGGCTTGAGTCACCGCGCCGCCACCTGTAGCAAGTACAAGTTTATGCCGTGTGGTTAACTCATCAATAACCGCTGTTTCACGACTACGAAACCCTTGTTCACCTTCTTTTTCAAAGATCCAAGGAATCGTAGCGCCAGTTTTGCGTTCAATTTCATGATCACTATCTAGAAATTCACGCCCTAACAATTCCGCCAAATGGCGTCCTACAGTGGTCTTGCCTGCCCCCATCGGCCCTACCAAATAGATATTTGGTAGGGTGTCAAACTCTTTGCTTAGCAAGGAGTCACCTATAAATTTTGTTTAAATTGAAAATATATTAATGATTTCTTGAAACACTGTCATTAACAATTCGTGGTGTAACAAAAATCAGCAACTCACGTTTGTTGTCCGACTTGATATCTTTACGGAATAAACGTCCGATATAAGGAATATCGCCCAAGAATGGAACTTTGGTTTGTGAGTTAGCCGTTTGTTGCTCAAAAATACCACCCAAGACCACAGTTTCACCATTATCTACCAAAACGTTGGTATTCACCGCGTTCTTGTTAATGGTGAGCTGACCTGTAGGTGTAGGTGCACCTGGTGAGTCACTGGTGATATTTAATTGCATTTGGACTTTACCGTCAGGCGTGATACTTGGGGTCACATCCAAACTTAAAGTCGCATCAATGAATTCTGTAGTAGATACGGCATTGACACCACCACCTTCAGAAGATTGATACGGAATTTGCGTACCCGATGCCACTTTGGCATTTTGCTTATCTGCAGTCAGAACTTTTGGTGTCGAAATCACTTCACCGTAACCATCTGCTTGTAATGCCGACAACTCCAAATCGAGCATAAAGTCAGACAAGCTGATTAAACCAAATGCAATACGGCTGGCACCTGGACTGGTCACACCCAAATCGACATTCAGGTTTTGTGGACGTTCAATTTCGTACTTCCAACCACCCGTATCACTATCTTTTTCTGGTTCACGCAAGTTCCACAAAGTCGTATCGCTACCACCCACCAACAAGTGGTTATTATTGGTAATCCCTTGTGACAAGATGCCCCACTTCACCCCCATTTCCTTGGTGAAATCTGTGGTTGCACGAACAATACGTGCTTCAATCATCACCTGCTTCACAGATACATCTAGCAAATCAATCATTTGACGAATCTGATCAATTTTTGCCGATGTATCGTTGATGATTAAGGTATTGGTACGTGGATCTACCGACACTGTACCGCGTGGACTCAACAAGCTACCAACGCTATCGCCTAATGGATCAGTACCTGTATTGGTATTTGAACCACCACGTGATGCATTCTTGCCTTGCGTAATTAGTTTTTCAATATCTGCCGCTTTGGCATAGTTCAATTGAATATATTCAGTTTGTAGTGGCGCCAGTTTCACACTTTGCGCAATCGCTTTGGCTTCTTCTTCTTCGGCTTTAATCAATTCAGAAACAGGTGCAATCCAAATCACGTTGCCATTACGACGCTTATCCAAATTTTTGGTTTTCAGGATAATGTCTAACGCCTGATCCCAAGGTACATCTTTTAAACGTAAGGTAATGTTGCCTTGCACAGTGTCTGCTGCCACCATGTTAATGCCTGTGAAATCAGCCAATAACTGCAATACACGACGCACTTCGATGTCTTGGAAATCTAGTGAAATCTTTTTGCCTGTATAGCTTTGAGCTGCACGTGGTTTAAACGGGTTTTTATCGACAGGGCGTTTTAAGCTGATGGTTAGCTTGTCTTCTGCCTGATATGCCATATATTCATAGCTGCCTGCAGCTTGAATAGTAATCACGCCATTGCTGCCATCATTGTGTGCATCAATGGTCGATACAGGTGTTGCAAAGTCATTTACATTTAAACGACGTGCTAAATGTGCAGGTACTTTATTGCCTAAAGTACGTACCACAATTTTGCTGCCTTGCTGCTGCACATCTACAGGAGTATTGCTACCGAGTAGATCAATCACCACCTGACCTTCACCTTCACCGCCACGCTGGAAACCAATATTGGATACGCCTTGTGCGCTACGTTGAGCAGTCACGGCAGCCATAGGCGTTGCCGTAGTTGAGTTGATTTTTAAAATAAAGGTGTTGCCTTCAACACGCGTGGTAAATGCGCCCGCATCGGCCAAGTTCACAGTTAAACGTGAACGCTGTGCATCTGAGCTTACCTCTACAGAGCTGGCTTCTTTGGTTGCGACTGCAACGCTGTTTTGCTTCAGCGTTTGTTGCGCTTTATCAAAATCTAAAATCAAGCGGGAAGGTTGTTCCAGCTGATATGCAGCAGGTTGAGGTGGCAAACCATTAAACATGACACGAATTTCGGTGCCCTGTCCCGGAATTTGCATGGGTACGATGTTGGTAATGCTGACTTGGGCATTGGCAACTTGCATCACTGCCATTGCGACTGCACCCATTGAAAACTGACGGAACAAATTGTTCATTGTATTACCATCCCCAAAAATAAAATCTTTCACACTGTTATTCATTTTTATTCCTTTAATTTATGGCGCAGGCCCAATTAAAACCAAACTTCTTGGACGTTCTACATAACCTTCACGACCATCTGGAATAATCTCGATTAAATCAATTTGCGTTGGTGTAATGTTCACCACACGACCATGATTTACCCCCATATAACTGCCACGCTGGATACGCTCAATTTCACCATCTGGTGTTTGAATCAATGCCAAAATTTGACCATTTTGACGCATACTGCCTTTCATGGTCAGTGATTCAAGTGCGTAGTTTTCCAGCGGTTGTAACTGGCGAGCAAGGTTCGGATAAACACGCTTCCCTGCCATAATTTTAAGTTCAGCGGCCAAAGAACTTGGCATAAATGGGCTTTTCAGCTGATGCGCTGCATAGTTGAATGTTGGTGCAGGCTCAAACACAGGTGCAGGTTCAATGGGTAGTGGTGGCTGATTACGAATTTCAGCCATTTGTGCATTGACTGCATCAATCCGTGAATCACATCCCACCATTAATACAGTTGCCAACAGGGCTAACGAAAGCTTTTCAATTTTCATTTTTTACCCCTTTTCGCAGTATTATTTACTCTTTTATTACTCTTCTCGCTATTCGCAGCAGTATCGGTTGCACTGCTTTCCATTGTAGTTTGCGCATCTGCACTGCCTACATAACGATAAGTTTTTGCTTGTGCTTTATAGGTCACTTGCGGAATATCGGTTTTCTTGTCTTTATTTTCAGTCGCCACAATTTCAAAGTCGTGCATGGTCACAATACGTGGCAATGCTGCTGTACCGCTTACGAATGAACCAAAGGCATGATAATCGCCTGTCGCTTCAATTGAAATTGGCTGTTCAATAAAGAACTCTTGTTTAATTTCGTTCTCTAAACGAATGTTTTTAAACTTCAAACCTGAATTCACGCCTGTGACGTTAATATCTTCAACTAAACCTGGAATTTCAGTTTCTTTTGGCAATTGTTCAAGTTGTTGGTTAAAGTTCGCTTCCATTTCTTGTAATTGCGCTTGGTATTGCTGCAAATTACGCAATTTAGAATCTTTTTCACGGAACTCATTTAACAAGTTTTGTTCTTGTGTATGTGCTGCTGCAATGGCATCTAACTTTGGCTTGATTACGACAAAGTAACCTAAAGCTAGAATCAGGAAAATAATAAAAATCCAGCAGGTAATTTTGACCGAAAGTGGCCAAGCACCATAATTGTTAGGATCTAGGGTATTGAACTGTTGAAAAAACTTTTCAACTGTCATTTTCTTTTTCGGAGCAACAGCAGCATCCTGATTTACTTCATCAAATTCATCGAGACTCATTGTGCTGCCCCCGCTGCTGATGTTGAATTAGATTCTGTTGGTGTTACTGGAATTGCAATTTCTTCTAAATCTGAAGTCACTACAAAAGTACCGTAACTTTCCTCTACACGAGGAACCACAGAGCTTGGTGCTTTATCTTTATTTTCTTCTTTAGCTAAGAATGAATTCATAAATGCATTGCGATACCACGGCGATGCTTCCAAATTACGCAAGAATTCAGCCACCGTATTTGGACTTTCAGCCTTGCCCTCAAAAGTGAATTTATTGCCTGTACGGCTCACTTTGGTTAAGTACATATTGCTTGGTGTCACACGCACCAATTCATCCACCAAACGCACGGCAATTGGACGCTGACTTTGTAGACCCTGAATAAGCTTCATGCGCTCAACAATAGCATTACGCTGTTCTTGCAAGCCTTCTAAAGATTTTAATTGTACATCTAGGTTTTGGTTGGTACTGATCACCAATTGATTGGCTTGTTCTTGATCTTGTAACTTCGCGTTGTAGAAGAACCACGCCAAAGCCACCAATAACACCCCAACAGCAGCCGCTGCAATACAAAATACAATAAATTCTTTTTTACGTTTTTCTCTTAGCTCATCGCGCCAAGGGAGTAAGTTAATCTTTGCCATTAATCAAAACTCCTCATTGCTAAACCACATGCCACCATCAATGACGGCGCATCACTTTCAATTCTTTTAATGTCGATTTGTGGAGAGAAGCCCATTTGTAAGAATGGATTGGCAATGGTCACACGGTAGCCCAGTTTTTGCTGCAACAACTTCGCAAGACCTGGAATATTGGCATTCCCCCCTGCCAATAAAATGTGATCAATTTCGTTAAATTGTGAAGATGAGAAAAAGAACTGCAATGAACGTGCAGCTTGTTGCACCACCGCTTCTAAGAACGGTTCGAGCACTTCTACATCGTAGTCATCTGGCAAAGTACGGCTTTTTTTCGCACGCCCTGCTTCTTCATACGACAAACCATAACGGTTTTGAATTTCTTGTGTCAGCTGCTTACCGCCAAAGGTTTGCTCGCGGGTATAAATAATTTTGTTATTTTGCAGTACCGACAAGGTGGTCATGGTATGACCAATATCCAAAATACCAATGGTGTTCACACCCATTGGCAGGGTATCGGAGAACACTTTAAAGGCATTTTCGATGGCAAAACTTTCGACATCGGCAATTTTGGCTGTCAAGCCGCCCAACTCCAATGCTTCTACTCGTGCTTCTACGTTTTCTAAACGTGTTGCAACCAGTAACACATTGACTCGGTTTGGATTGGCTAAACGGTCTGGTTGGACTTCAAAGTCTAGGCTGACTTCATCTAATGGGAATGGAATATATTGCTCGGCGTCCATACGAATTTGAACTTCACGCTCATCGCTAGTCATATCTGCATCCATTTCAATGATTTTGGTAATCACCATTGAGGTTGGAATTGCTAATGCTGCAGATGTAGATTGCGTGTTTGCTAAGTTCAATGCACGTTCAAGCGCATCCCCGACTGCTTCTGGATTGAGAATGTTTTTTTCAACCACACTGCCTTCTGGAAGTGGGACCAGCGCATAGCTCTCGACCCAGTATCTACCATTCTTAACAGAGAGTTCTAATAACTTAACAGAAGTAGAACTAATATCTACACCTATTAACCCCTTACTTGGCTTACGATATAACCTACGCACAATAGTACCATTCCTATTATTTTTTTATCCCCAAAAAAATTTAACCTACTAATCCGCGCTGGTCTATAATTTTTTACGGATACAATAATTCATCTAACAATCCGTAAATCTACTCGCTATACTGACCAGCAATTAGTTTGCTATTAGCGCTTATTAAAACGCACTTGTTATGAAAAAGCTATCTTGTTCGGGTCGTGTTCATCCATTTTTTTTGATCATAATTATAATTTTGGTCGCAATACCGATGGGTTTCTATGGCATGTATCTCTATATTGCCCCATCTTTGCCAGAAATGACCACCTTAAAAAAAGCGCCATTATTAAAACCATTACAGGTTTATAGTGCCGATAATGAGCTAATTGCCGAGTATGGCGGCAAGCTTTCTGTGCCTGTCGATTATGAACATATTCCTGAAAAATTCATTTTTGCATTCTTAGCTGCAGAAGATTCTGCCTTTTTTGAACACAGTGGGATTAGCTTCAAAGGCTTAGGGCGCGCGTTGAGCGAGGCGGTAACAGGCTCCAATGTGCAAACTGGCGGCTCAACCATTACCATGCAAGTGGCAAAAAACTATTATCTCAGCCCTGATCGTACTTTAAAGCGTAAACTCACCGAAATCTTTTTAGCGCGTAAAATTGAACAAAACCTGAGCAAAGAAGAAATTTTGACCTTATACGTCAATAAAATCTTTTTGGGTAAAAATGCCTATGGCATCGCGGCAGCTGCCAAAATTTATTACAACAAAAGCCTAGAAGAACTGTCGATTGCACAAATGGCGATGATTGCAGGCCTACCTAAAGCACCTTCGCGCTACAATCCCGTGGTAAATCCTGAACGTGCTTTGGAGCGTCGCAACTGGATTTTGGGACGTATGCTGCAACTGGGCTATATCAACCAAAATGAATACCAAAAAGCCATTGCTGAACCGATTAATTTAGATATGCCAGACCGCAGCATCAGCAATAAACATCCGTATATTGGTGAAATGGTGCGTGCTGAACTGGTCAGTAAATTTGGTGAACAAGCGGTTGATTCGGGCTATAAAGTTTACACCACGGTAGACAGCAAACGTCAAATGTACGCAGAACAGGCGGTACAAGAAGGCTTAGAAGCCTATGACCGTCGCCACGGCTGGCGTGGTGCAGAGGCACACGACAAACCGCTGAATGAGTTTCGTGCTTATGCCAACACCTACCCTGCGCAAGTCAGCAAAGTGCTGAATAATTCTTTTGAAGCGTTAATGCAAGATGGCACAACAGTTACTGTACCATGGTCAGGTATGTCTTGGGCGCGCCCCTATCGCAATGCCAACAGTGTAGGCAATGCGCCAAGTCGTGCGGCACAGATTGTAAAAGTCAAAGATATTGTCCGTTTACGTCCAAATGAAAATAAAACCGCTTGGTCATTGGTACAAGTACCGAAAGTGCAAGGTCAATTGGTCGCAATTAACCCGAATAATGGCGCCATTGAAGCGTTGGTCGGTGGATACAACTTCTATCAATCTAAGTTCAACCGTACTTTACAAGGTTGGCGTCAACCGGGTTCCACCATCAAACCTTTTGTGTATGCTCTGGCTTTAGAGCGTGGTATGACGCCACACACCATGGTCAATGACAGTCCAATCACCATTGGTAAATGGTCACCACGTAACTCCGATGGTCGCCATTTAGGCATGATTCCGTTACGTCGTGCTCTCTATTTATCTCGTAACACGGTTTCGGTACGCTTATTACAAGAAGTCGGTATTGAGCGTACCCGCCAACTATTCATGGATTTTGGTTTGCAGGAAGATCAGATTCCACGTAACTACACTATTGCATTGGGTACACCACAAGTTTTGCCTATTCAAATGGCCACGGGCTATGCCACTTTTGCCAACGGTGGTTACCGTATTCAACCGCACTTCATTAACCGTATTGAAGATGCTTATGGCAAAGTGATTTATCAAGCTAATCCTGAATATGCGTGTATTGCTTGTATTAATGCCAAAGAACAAACGTTGGAAAGTGCCGAAGCCACTACACCAGATGATGAAGTGATTGAAGTCACCAATAAAAAACTGGCACAAGCTGAACAATATCCGAACTTATTGGCAGAGCGTAGTCAGTACAAACAGGCACAACGTATTTTAAAATCTAGCTCGGCGTATGATATGTCCAATATTTTACGTGACGTGATTCAACACGGTACTGGACGTGCTGCACTTAGAATTGGTCGTGGTGATATTGGTGGTAAAACAGGAACCACCAACGATGCCAAAGACGCTTGGTTCGCAGGTTTCAATGGTAAACTGGTGACCGTAGCTTGGGTCGGCTTTGACCAACCGACCACTTTAGGACGTCGTGAATACGGTGGTATCGCAGCGCTGCCAATTTGGACAGACTTTATGGGTAATGCACTCAAAGGCACACCTGAAGCTTGGGTCAGTTTGGACAGCAAAGCCAAAGCGCCACAGCGTGAACTCAATCAAATGAGCGCAGAACAACAGCAGGATTATCGTGCTTCACCGCCATTGGCACGACCATTGTATCGACCTGCACCTGCAGCACCAGTACGCGCGCCTGAGCGTGATTTTGACGACTTACCAGGCGAGGAAGTGTTAATTCCTGACAATGCTGCACCGCCTGCCATGCAAGCGCCAAGCAACAACCCTGCTAAACCCAATGCAGCCAAACCTGCTCCCGATGCATTAGAAAACTTAATTGATGAAGTCTTATAACCGCAGATAAGCAGTCAGAAAAAAGCCCTCATTTACAAAAATAAGGGCTTTTTTATGGGTACAACTTAAACTTTACTGACAGTCAGTTTTTCAAAAGTATGAGTTTGACAGAAGCACTCAAACTTACTTTTTCTGAAACAGATAAATTTGATGCTGTGCTGTCACATCAAATTGGGTTTGTTGTTCCAAGGTCTGACGACGCTCTGCTTTGGCTTTGTAAGCATAAGGTGTCATGGCAATTAAATGATTTAAATCGCTTTGATTGAGCTGCAACGGCGTTTCCACCACGCTAGCATCGACTAAATCAAAGGCATCTTGTAATTGAGCGATAAATTTTTCAGGTTCATGCGGCTTCACTTCTTCAAACAAAGCTTGACGCATCGCCAATAAATGCTCAGGCGCAGGCGTTACTACCAACAAATAGCCTTGTGGTTTTAAAACCCGTAAAATTTCCTGTTGCGGAATTGGGCTAAACAAGCTGGCACATAAATCAATACAATGTTCTAAAACAGGCAAAGTTGCCCCTGTCCCCACCACCCAAGTCACTGCGGGATTCAGTTTCGCCGCCACTTGTACGGCATTCTTGGCAATATCCACCCCGACACACTGCAACACTTCGCCTTGCATGGCAGCGGTGTAATAGCCTTCACCACAGCCAATATCCAACAAATTTTCGATGCGTAAGGTGCGAATTTTTTGCACCACTGCCTGTTGCAAGGGCGCATAATGCCCTGCACTTAAAAATGCGCGACGTGCCTGCACCGAAGCAGGTGTATCCCCCGGATTTTTACTGTGCTTATGCTGCACCACATGCAAATTGACGTAGCCTTGTTTCGCAACATCATAGCTGTGATTGTTGGCACAACGCCACGTTCGATCATGCAGTTGCAATACCTGACGACACACAGGACACATCAGCAAATTCATCATTTTCTCCAGAGTGAACCACATAAAAAAGTCGGCGAGTGCCGACTTTTAAAATTTTCGGTTGGATAGGCTTAACGTAATTTTAAAGTCATTAAACCTAAAACCACCAGCATAATTGTGATAATCCAGAAGCGAATCACCACTTGAGTTTCACGCCAGCCTTTCTTTTCATAGTGGTGATGCAACGGCGCCATTAAGAATACCCGTTTATTGCGCATACGTAGTGAACCAATTTGCAGGAATACCGAAATCGCTTCAACTACAAACACCCCACCCATAATCGCAAACACGATTTCCTGACGTACCATGACGGCAATCGTACCCAGCATTGCCCCTAAAGACAGTGCACCGACATCGCCCATAAAGACTTGTGCTGGATGCGCGTTATACCACAGGAAGGCCAAGCCTGCTCCAATCATCGCGGCACAAATCACCACCAACTCAGACGCATATTTCACATAAGGGATATGCAGATAATCGGCAAAACGAACATCCCCCGCCAAGTAGGCAAATACGCCCAAACCTGCTGCAACTAATACGATTGGCATAATTGCCAAGCCATCTAAACCATCAGTCAGGTTCACCGCATTTGAGGCACCGTTAATTACCAAATAGGTAAAGATAATGAAGCCAATACCGAGTGGAATCAAAGACAATGGAATGCTGAAATCTTTAAAGAATGGAATCAACACATCCAACATATCTGCGGTTTGTGCAGGATTTGGCTGTTGGGTTGCAATCACATACAACGCAATACCCGCACCCAATGATGCTACCGAAGTCCAGAAGAATTTTTTACGCGCAGGCAAACCCGCATTGTCTTTGTAGCGAATTTTAATCCAGTCATCTGCCCAGCCTACAGCGCCAAAAATGACCATGACCGCCAGTACAATCCAGACGTAAGGGTTAGATAAATCTGCCCATAATAGGGTCGAAATACCAATGGAAAGCAGGATTAATACCCCGCCCATGGTTGGCGTACCCATTTTTTTGGCATGCCCTTCAGGTGCATAAGAGCTGACTGCCTGACCGTATTTTAATGCTTGCAGTTTACGAATCATCACAGGGCCTAGCACCAAACCGATGCCAAGCGCAGTCAATACACTCAGTAATGAACGTAATGTTAAATAACGAACCACCTGAAACGAGCTGTTATAGCCCGCCAGCTGCTCAAATAACCATAACAGCATTTAAATTTTCTCCATCAATGCAGCCATCAACGTTTCCATATGGGTATAACGAGAACCTTTAAATAGGAAACTCATGGACTGAGGTTGATGTGTTTTTACCAGATCAATTAAAAACGGCAAGGCTTGTTCTTGAGTGACAAAAGCCTGTAATTTTTTTCCATATTGGGTACTGCGCGCACCTTCTTGGGTCGCAGGTGCAAATTCACCGACTGCCACCACAAAGTTGATGCCACGAATAGACACCAAATCACGCCCCAACATATAGTGCTGTTGTGCTGCGCTATTGCCCAGCTCACCAATATCACCAATTACCATAACTCGCACACCTGTTTGCTGTGCAAGGACTTCACCTGCAGCACGCATAGAGGTTGGATTGGCATTATAGGTGTCATCAATGAATAAATGTGTGCCTTGCTGAATAAAGTTCAAACGGCCTTTTGCCCCCTGTGCCTGTTCCAAGCCTGCGACAATATCATCTAAACTCACACCAATTGCCAGTGCAAAAGCAGCAGCAGCCATAGCATTTTGTACATTGTGTTCACCTGCAAATGGCAAATGAATCTGACGCACACCATGCGTGGTATTTAAACAAAAACTTGCCGATTGTGGCTGCAACTGAATGTCTGTCGCAAACACATCACCGCCTTCACCAAAACTTAGACGCTGTTCTGACTGAACCGCTTGCTGAATCTGTTCGGCAAAATCATCGGCAGCAGGGACAATCGCTGTACCTTGCGAGGCAATATGTGCATAAATTTCAGATTTGGCCCGACAAATGCCATCACGCCCACCAAACTCACCTAAATGCGCAGTACCAATATTGATAATGCCTGCCACCTGCGGCTGTACCAAGTTTGAGGTGTAATCGATTTCACCTTGATGACTGGCGCCCAATTCCATCACTGCGTATTGATGGCTAGCATTCAACTCCAATAACATCATCGGCACACCCAAGTCATTATTCAGGTTGCCACGGGTAATTAAAGTCGGTGCCAAACGTGACAAAATACTACCGAGCATTTCCTTGGTGGTGGTTTTGCCGCTACTGCCTGTTAATGCAATCACTTTTAAGTGTGGATGTTGCTGACGACGAAATGCGCCTAAGTGTCCTAAGGCTAAACGGGTATCAGGCACGACCAATTGGCAAATATCTGCGTCTACAGGCTGGCTGACAATTGCCATAGAACAGCCCTGAGTCGCTACTTGTGCCACAAAATCATGCGCATCAAAACGCTCACCTTTTAAAGCCAAAAAGGCATCGCCTGCTTCGGCATGACGTGAATCGGTTAAAATACGTTTAATCTCGCCTTGCGGTGCTTGCCCATTGAACCAATAACCCTGTGTTGCCTGTTTGAGTTGTTCGGCAGTCCAAGGTTCTAAAATTGCGGTACTGGTGGTGGAAGTGTGCATACAAATTCCTTATTGGGCAGGATAAGCAGAAGGTGAACAATGCTGTGCATCTATCGCAGATTGCACTTCAACCACATCGTCAAACCAGTGTCTTACCCCATCTATTTCTTGATAATTTTCATGACCTTTGCCTGCAATCAAAACGATATCGCCTGACTGTGCATATTTGACTGCATATTTAATCGCTTCACGACGATCATGAATTTCATGGCTCTGTGCCACCGACAAATCGACACCTGTCTGCATATCGGCAAAAATTTGCAAAGGATCTTCTGTACGCGGGTTATCAGAAGTCAAAAGCACAACATTGGCATAGTCCAATGCCGCTTGGGTCATCAGTGGGCGTTTACCTCGATCCCGATCTCCACCGCAGCCAAACACCGCCCAAAGCTGTGCGCTAACATGGCGTTTTAAGGTTTGCAACACTTGAATTAGGGCATCTGGCGTGTGTGCATAATCCACCACAAATAAACGCTCTGCATCACGCAACACTTGCATACGCCCCGGTGCGCCTTTGAGTTGTGCAGTCGTGTGTATTAAATCCTGTAATGCAAAACCTGCTTGCTCTGCTGCGATTAAACTCGCGACCAAGTTTTCAACATTAAAATGTCCGAGCAACGGACTTTGCACCACATATTCTGCCGTAGCAGTTTGTAGATGGAAACGTACACCATTCAGACTGTATTCAATCTGCTGTACTTGATAGTCTGCCGCTTGCTGCGTGGAATAAGTCAAAATTTTCGGTTGCGCAGGGTTCTGTTGCGCCGCTTGCAACATGATCCCAGCATATTCATCATCTAAATTGACAATTGCAACTTTTAAACTGGCAAACTGAAACAGCATGGCTTTGGCTGCAGCATACGCCTCTAAAGTACCGTGATAATCCAAATGATCACGGCTCAGGTTGCTATATACCGCAATTTCAATATCGCAGCCATTTAAGCGCCCTTGCTCCAAACCATGTGAACTGGCTTCAATTGCGGCAAATTTTGCCCCCTGTTGTGCATAGCTGTATAAAGCATTTTGCAGTTGCAAGGCATCTAAAGTGGTATGTGTTGAAGCTTCCAAATTAGGCAAAATTCCGTTGCCTGTGGTGCCCATTACCGCACAGCGTTGGGCTTGTAACATTAACAACTCAGCAATTAAGCGGGAAATCGTGGTTTTACCATTGGTGCCCGTGACTGCAAGCATACGCGCTAAAGGTACAGGCTGTCGTGCTTGTAAATATTGTTTTTGCCACTGTCCCATGCGCTGACGCACATCTGGCACCACCAAATTATTGGCAACTGCCAGTTCAGCTTCCGAAATCACCGCCAAAGCACCTTGATCTAAAGCTGCTTGTGCAAATTGTGCGGTTTTTTCAGGCTGCGACAAACTGGTCAGGGCAATAAAAATTTGCCCTGCTGTCACATGGCGGCTGTCAAGTTGAAAGCCCTGAAAGTCTTGTATCATCCAATCTGCAACGCGGGAACTGCGATAAATATTTTGAAAGCTGATAGACATGCGTCACCTGTTATTGGATGTTGGGAGTTTCTAAAGGTTTATCTAAAGGTACGTTCATTAAACGTAAAGATTCTTGCATCACACGAGCAAATACAGGCGCTGCCACCAAACCACCATAATACTGTCCTGTTGGATTTTCCACCACGACCACCATGGCTAAACGCGGATCACTGACTGGCGCAACCCCAGCAAACAAGGCACGATATTCAGTCTGTGAATAGCCTTTGCGGTCTGCACGAAGTTTATGCGCTGTTCCCGTTTTACCTGCAACCCGATAGCCTGGAATATTGGCTTGACGTGCCGTACCACCGGGTAACGTTACGGCTTCCATCATCAGTAGAACTTGATCGGCAATTTTAGCATCAACAATTTGTTCGCCTTTAGGCTGTTCTTCTAATTTGTATAAACTCAGCGGCATTTTTACGCCTTTATTGGCAAGCATGGCATAGGCATCTGCCAATTGCAGCACAGTGGCGTTCAAACCATAACCATAAGACATGGTCGCCACTTCCGACACATTCCACTTGCTTGGCGGCAAAATTAAACCTGCACTTTCACCCGGAAATTTCACTGCAGAACGCGCACCAAACCCTAAACGCTTATAAAAAGTCGGCAAGGTCGCATACGGTAAAGATAAGGCAATTTTCGCCACACCCACGTTTGACGATTTTTGGATGATTCCCGCCAAAGTCAGTGAGCCATAATTGTGAGTATCACGAATGGTATGATTACCCACCCGCATTGAACCACCACTTAAATTGACCACGGTATTCGGTGAATATTTGCCACTTTCCAGTGCCATTGCCACCGTCATAGGCTTCATGGTCGAACCCGGTTCAAAAGAATCCACCGCACCACGGTTACGCATGGCATCTTTATTGGACAAACTTTTTTTGTCATTCGGGTTATACGACGGCCAACTGGTCATCGCCAAAATTTCACCCGTTTTCACATCTACCGCAATTGCTGTGGCTGAACGGGCATTATTTGCTACCCCTGCCGCAGTCAATTCACGATACATAATGTATTGCAAACGTGAGTCGATACTCAGGGTAATATTTTCGCCCGGTTCAACCTCTCTCACCACTTCTGGGTCTTTGACACGGTTACCCTTTTTATCGCGCACGATTTGCTGTTCGCCATCCACGCCTGCCAAGCGGGTATTTAGCTGCATTTCCAAGCCTTCAATGCCTGTGCCTTCACTATTGGTCAAACCAATAATTTGTGCATTCGGCTGTGGCTGCGGGTAATAACGCTTATAGTTTTTCTCGGTATATACCCCTTGGAAATTACGTTTTAGAATCAGCTCTGCCTGTTGCGGCGGCACTTCTTTTTGTAAAACCAAATAACGTGAACGCGGACGCTCGTTCATTTTATTTTTCAGTTCTTGGCGATCCATCCCAACTGCATCGGCAAGTTCATCTAAATTCAAGTTTTTATCTGGCAATTGACGCTGCAATTTACGACTGGTCGGATTTTTTTCCAACTCGGCTGTAATTTCTTCAAACAGTTTTTTATTGTCAAAATAATCACGTGGATCAATCACCACTTTCATTACAGGGGTACTAATTGCCAAAGGCACACCGTGGCGATCATAAATCACCCCGCGCATAGCTTTGAGCTTTTCTGTTCTTAAAATATTGGCATTGGCTTTATTTTGTAAAAAGTCATGGTTCACAATTTGCACATAAAAAGCACGTCCCACCAGTGCCACGAACACCAGCAGTACCACAGCCCACATTAAGTAAAAACGCCACATTTCTACATGAATGGCATTTTTTCCAGTTACCGATTGCTGTTTCTTTCGGGTTTGCTTTTTACGCGTATCGACCATGTGCAACTCGCCTTATTGTTGTTCTGAGGTTGTAGGCAAAGAAATCACCACAGTTTGCGGTGCGGGCGGTGAATACATACGCAGTTGCGTCACCGCACGGGTGCCAATTTGTGCAGTTGCACCAAAGGTCTGCTGTTCAATTAACAAACGCCCCCATTCGGCATTTAAGTCATCTCGCTCGCGCATATAAGAACTCAGCTCACGATAATCATGGCGATATTCAAACACTTGAAACACCACCATAATCGCGCTGATAAATACCAGCGCCAATAAAATAAAATAGGCGACCATTTTTTTCAGTCGCACTTGAGATTGATTTTTTTCAACGCTTTCAGTTTTCATTATTGGCCTTTTCAAGCTAATCGTTCTGCAACACGTAGCCATGCGCTGCGTGAGCGTGGATTGGCTTTGACTTCTTCATCACTAGCACGCACACGTGATATTTTTTTCAATCGACGCGTATCTTGTTGCTGTTGTGGCAAGCCCCAACCTGAATCTTCAGGCAGGCTCGATTCTTTTTGAATAAACTGTTTAATTAAACGATCTTCCAAAGAGTGGAAGCTAATTACAGCCAAACGACCTTCGGGTTTTAATACCTCAACCGCCTGCGGTAAGAAGTTTTCAATATCTTCTAATTCTTTATTAATCGCAATACGAATTGCCTGAAAAGTACGCGTTGCAGCGTGTTTGTTTTTTTCCCACTTCGGATGGGCAACTTTTACAATTTCAGCCAATTGTGCGGTGGTTTCAATATAACCCGCCTGTTTAATGGCTTTGGCAATACGGCGGCTATAACGTTCTTCACCATATTGAAAAATCACATTGGCTAAGGCTTCTTCTTCAATATCCACCAGCCATTCTGCTGCAGTCGGGCCTTGTGAATTGTCCATACGCATATCAAGCGGGCCGTCTTTCATAAAGCTAAAACCGCGTTCTGCCTGATCTAGCTGTGGTGACGACACGCCTAAATCGGCCATCACACCATCGACCTGAGTGACGCCCAAATCATTCAACGCTTGCTGCATATCAGCAAAACTGGCATGAATAATTTGAAATCGCGAATCTTGCTGTCCCAATTCTGCTGCCACGGCCAAAGCTTGTGGATCTTTATCAAAGGCATAAACTCGCGCCTGCGCATCCAATTTGGATAACAACAAACGCGTGTGTCCACCTCGTCCAAAGGTGGCATCGACATAAATTCCTGTATTGCGATCTGCCAACACGGCATCAACAGTTTCATGAAGTAATACAGAAATATGCGACATAAGGTTCAATCAATACAGCTAAAATTTAACTGCACATTATTACCTTGTTTTGGCAAAGCTCCAAACGTCTTTTTGTAGATAAATATTACTTTCCATAGGGAAAACCGTTTTTGACTTTTTTAAAGCACAAAAAAATCTCCGTAGAGATTTTTTTGTGTGCCAATCCAATAAAAGATTAGCCGAAAATGGATATCTGTTTAACGCTTAGTATTATAAATTTGGTCGAAAATCGCACCATTCACAAAATGTGTTTTTTGTGCATTTTCCCAGCCACCGAACACTTCATCAATCGTGAAGGTTTTTAATTTCGGGAATTGTGCTGCATATTTTGCAAGGACTTTTTCATTACGTGGACGGTAGAAATGCTTAGCCGCCATTTCCTGACCTAAAGGTGAATATAAATAGTTGATATAGCCTGTCGCTAACCATTTATTGCCATTTTTTTCTACTGTGCGGTCTACGATTGCCACCGAAGGTTCAGTCAAAATAGAAATAGATGGATAAACAATATCAAACTTGTCTTTGCCTAAGGTTTTTAAAGTTACAAGGGCTTCATTTTCCCAAGTCAACAACACATCACCAATGCCACGTTCAGCAAATGTAGTCATCGACGCACGTGCTGCCGAATCCATCACTTTTACATTGTGGTACATCTTGCCCACAAATTCTTGCGCTTTGGCCTTAGAGCCGCCCGGCTGCTTTTCTGCATAACCCCAAGCCGATAAATACACCCAACGTGGCAAACCACCTGTTTTCGGGTTAGGGGTAATAATTTGTACGCCTGGTTTGGTTAAGTCATTCCAGTCTTTAATGTTTTTCGGATTGCCTTTACGCACCATAAAGACGATGGTCGAGGTATAAGGCGCAGAGTTATGAGGAAATTCTTTTTGCCAACCTGCTTGGATTTGACCTGACTTTACAATTTCTTCAATGTCATTCGCCAATGCCAAAGTTACGACATCGCCCTTTAAACCATCGACCACAGAACGCGCTTGCTTGCCTGAACCACCATGTGATTGTTTAAAGTTGACGTCTAAACCTGTACGTTTTTTCCAGTACTGACCAAACGACTTGTTAAATTCATCATAAAATTCGCGGGTCGCATCATACGATACATTTAAAAACTGACGATCTGCAGCCTGAGCAGTCGTTGCAGCAAAACCTGTTGCCAATAGCGCAGCAGCCAATAAAGCTTTCAATTGAGTTTTCATTACAGCACACATCACCTTTAATCTGTCGCTCAATATATGCAATGCTCAGGCGCTGCGCAATTTGTAAAAAACATGCAAAAAATGATTAAATTCAAATAATTTAGCTTTAATTAATTGTTTTTAATCAATTTAATTCAAGATGCGGCGTTTATTCCAAATTTATACCTTTTTATGGATTAGATATATGAAAAGTGAATAAAACTTTGATCCGTTTTTAGACTCAACGGTAAAATAAGCGACATCACAGCAATCAAACCCGCTTCAAAACTATTTTATTGTGACTTTTGTAACAATCTTCACGATATCTCCACAGTTGTTTGTTACAACATGTTCTAAATCAAAGATCATCTGAAAAATCGGTATATAGTGAGTAAATAATGATAAAGATCTTATTAAGAGTGTGACGCAAATCTACTTTTGTTATGATTTTTGTGATTAAATATTAAAGTGATTAAAACAATTTATAAATTGTGAGTTCATTCATAAAGGAAAGGGGGAATCAAGATGAAATCTAAACTCATATGCGCAGCATTACTCACTTTAAGCACAGTCAGTCACAGTGCTGTGATCAAGTCTACTGAAAGTAAAACCCATTTAACTGCGGAAAAGGGGTCTTTAATTGAAAAAGCCCTTACCCAACAAAAACAGGCAGACAAGCAAAAGTTTGAATCAAATAATGATTTAAAAGTGCTGACTTCCATTCATGTCGCTCCAACTCAAAATTTCTTTGCCTTGCAAAATCAGCGTTTTAGCCGTTTTGTACAAGCCTTATTCCCGCAAGATAACTCATAACTCCGCATTAAATTCACTGCCTTTGATCCCCTTTTCAAATGCAGTTGAAACGCCCAAGTACAGAATGTTGAATTTAACATTAAGTACTTGGGCTTTTTCGTTATAATGGTTGCAATTTACATTTTGAATTAATTTTTGCTTATGACTGTTCGTACTCGTATCGCGCCTTCTCCTACTGGTTTCCCGCACGTGGGAACAGCGTATATCGCCTTGTTTAACTTATGTTTTGCCAAACAACACGGTGGTGAATTTATTCTTCGTATTGAAGATACTGACCAACTGCGTTCAACTCCAGAATCTGAAAAAATGATTTTGGATTCATTGCGTTGGTTAGGCTTAAATTGGGCAGAAGGTCCAGATGTCGGCGGCCCGCATGCACCGTATCGCCAATCTGAACGTATGGATATTTATAAGCAATATGCCTTGCAATTGGTTGAACAAGGACATGCTTTCTATTGCTTCGCTACTAGCGAAGAACTGGATCAAATGCGTGCAGAGCAGCAAGCACGTGGTGAAAGCCCGCGCTACGATGGTCGTGGTTTAAACTTGTCTGCAGATGAAGTACAGCGTCGTTTAGCGGCAGGCGAAGCGCATGTTATTCGTATGAAAGTGCCAACCGAAGGCGTATGTAAATTTAACGACATGCTACGCGGTGAAGTGGAAATTCCATGGGCGCAAGTCGATATGCAAATTTTACTGAAAACAGATGGCTTACCAACTTACCATTTGGCGAATGTGGTCGATGACCATTTAATGCAAATCACCCACGTAATTCGTGGCGAAGAATGGATTCCATCTGCACCCAAACATCAATTGCTATATCAATATTTTGGTTGGGATATGCCTGTGTTGTGTCACATGCCATTGTTACGTAACCCAGATAAATCTAAATTGTCTAAGCGTAAAAACCCAACTTCAATTAACTACTATAAAGATATTGGGGTATTACCTGAAGCTTTGCTGAACTATTTAGGTCGCATGGGTTGGTCAATGCCAGATGAAAGTGAAAAATTCACCTTAGCCGAAATGATTGAACACTTTGATATTCAACGTGTTTCACTAGGCGGCCCTATCTTTGATGTGGAAAAACTCAATTGGCTGAATGGTCAATGGATTAAAGCGCTTTCACCTGCTGAGCTGTTAGATACCTTATTGGCTTGGAAAGCAGATCGTGCCAAATTGGAAGAGATTGCCGCCGCGATTCAACCGCGTATTAATTTACTCTCAGAAGCGGTCAATTGGTCTGCACATTACTTCAACCATTTCCCAAGCTTGAGCAAGGAACAGTTTGAAAGTAAAAAACTGTCTGAAGAACAAGTGCGTCAAAGCCTACAATTTGCAATTTGGCGTTTAGAAAGTCTATTTACTTGGAACAACGACACGGTGAGCCAAACCCTAATGGATTTAGCCAACCAAATGGAAATCAAATTGCGTGATTTCATGCCTGCGTTCTTTATTGCAATTGCAGGTTCAACCGCATCTACACCTGTGATGCAAACCATGGTCACCATTGGTCCTGACCTGACCTTTGCGCGTTTGCGTCATGCCTTAGAAGTGGTTGGCGGACCAAGCAAAAAAGAAGTTAAAGTCTGGGAAAAACTGAATGAAAGCATCAAATTGCCGAAAAATGATGCAATTGATCCAGCTTAATTCATTTTTTTGTTGACGTGTGCGCGCAATAGCCCTAATATTGCGCTCACACAGACTGGGGTCATAGCTCAGTTGGTAGAGCGCTACAATGGCATTGTAGAGGTCAGCGGTTCGATCCCGCTTGACTCCACCAAGTTTAAATAAGGCTTTACCTGTGTTGCCTCATCAAGTCCCTATCGTCTAGAGGCCTAGGACATCGCCCTTTCACGGCGGTAACCGGGGTTCGAATCCCCGTAGGGACGCCATATTCAAGATGAATATAAATTGACTTATCTTCATCTTATAATAAAGCTCAAGCAATGACTTGGGCTTTTTTATTGCCCTGTTTTCTGACAGACTGTTTTTGATTTGCCGTACATTTGGTTAGAATAACGATCAGATTAGAATTTTGGAGTTGTAATGCAATACCGATGCCCTAAATGTCAAAGCCCAAAAATCATGCCTGTTGCGCAGGCAGGTCAAACAACACCGCGTCCTGTGGTGCCAAAAAGCTTGGTGATGCTTATTCCAGCGGTATTTGTCTTATTACTTCTTGTCTTGATCAGTATCGCCATGTGGATTTTTGGTGATGGTGCAGGCACAACCTTACAAAGCATTACTGTGGCGGTATTTGTGCTGTGTGTAATTGCAGGTTTCTTGTTTTATCGTGATTTGCCTGATTTCAAAATTTCTATGCAAGCCTTTATGCAGTCACAAAAAAAATGGAAGTGCCGTGAATGTGCACATGAGTGGGAAGTTTAAACCTCACTGGTCTACATCTAGATTAAGAAAAATGTTGCTAGGTTGATCACAAGACCACATTATCGAGCAAATATAAAAAAACCAGCCTTCTCGGCTGGTTTTTTTAATGAGAACTCAAGTTTTTAGACTTAAGCGCCAATTTTACGGTATTTGCTACGTTTGGTTGCCAGATCATCACCATATTTCTTACGGCGATATTCTTCAAACTCAGTATAGTTACCTGTAAAGAATTCTGGTTGCTCATCTTCGAATGACAAGATGTGCGTTGCAATACGGTCTAGGAACCAACGGTCGTGCGATACCACCATCACTGTACCTGGGAAGACTAAAATTGCATCTTCCAGTGCACGTAAAGTTTCAATATCCAAGTCGTTTGATGGCTCATCCAGCAAGATCACATTTGCGCCCTGCTGTAGAATTTTTGCCAGTTGTAAACGGTTACGCTCACCACCCGACAATTCACCAACGCGTTTTTGCTGATCCTGACCTTTAAAGTTAAAGCGACCAATATAAGCACGCGATGCAATTTCATAATCGCCCACTTTCAAAATGTCTAAACCGCCAGAAACTTCTTCCCAAACAGTTTTGTCATCATCTAGAGTGTCACGAATCTGACCGACATAAGCCACTTTTACCGAGTCACCTAAAGTCACGCTGCCCGTATCAGGTTGCTGCTCGCCAGTCATCATACGGAATAAAGTCGTTTTACCCGCACCGTTTGGACCGACAATCCCCACAATCGCTGCAGGCGGCACAGTAAAGGAAAGGTTTTCGTAAAGTAAGCGATCACCAAATGACTTGCTGATGTTTTCCACTTCCACCACTTTGTTCCCTAAACGTGGGCCAGGTGGAATATAAATTTCAGAAGTTTCGTTACGCTGTTGGAATTCACGCGAGTTAAGCTCTTCAAAACGCTCCATACGCGCTTTGTTTTTCTTTTGCTGGCCTTTCGCATTAGAACGTACCCATTCCAATTCTTTTTTCAAGGCTTTAGCAAAAGATTCTTCTTGCTTCTGTTCTTGCTCTAAACGGTTATTTTTCTGCTCTAACCATGAAGAGTAGTTACCTTGATATGGAATACCATGTCCACGGTCAAGTTCTAAAATCCATTCTGCAACGTTATCCAAGAAGTAACGGTCGTGGGTAATTGCCACAATCGTACCCGGGAAGTCTTTTAAGAAACGCTCTAACCAAGATACAGATTCTGCATCCAAGTGGTTCGTCGGCTCGTCTAGAAGCAGCATGTCTGGTTTAGACAATAACAAACGGCATAAAGCCACACGACGACGCTCACCACCCGATAATTTGTTAACATCAGCATCCCAAGCTGGCAAATTTAATGCTGCCGCTGCTTGTTCAAGCTGATTGTTCAGGTTGTGTGCATCCCAAGTTTGGATAATCGCTTCTAACTTCTCTTGCTCTTTTGCAAGTTTGTCGAAATCTGCATCTGGATCTGCATATTCTGCAAAAACTTGGTCTAAACGCTCTAAAGCATCTAAAGCTTCACGCACACCATCTTCCACGTTGCCGCGTACATCTTTGCTCGGGTCTAGTGGTGGTTCTTGTTCAAGATAACCAATTTTGATGCCTGGCTGTGCACGAGCTTCACCAGAGAAATCTTTATCTACGCCCGCCATAATACGGAGCAAAGTCGATTTACCTGCACCGTTTAAACCAAGCACACCAATTTTCGCACCTGGGAAAAATGATAAGGAGATGTCTTTCAAGATTTCGCGCTTAGGCGGAACCATTTTCGACACTCGGTTCATCGTATAAATATATTGGGCCACGTAGGACTCCTCAATAGAAAACCAAATCTGGGGCTCAGATGAGCAGCCCCTGCTCTAATGAGCGAAAAAATAATCGGGTATTATACCTGAATACGGAGAAAAAATAAGACACCACAAACATCTTGCATGCTTTGTTACAACTCTAGCGATCAGCGGATAAGCACAGGACTTTTTGCCTGCTATATCAAATTTACAGCTAAATATTGCAGCATTTTTACACTTTCTTTCATATTTAAAAGTGCTAGACTCAAACCAATTTAACTCACGAAGATGAAGTAAACATGACCTATAAAGACGAAACTTTGGCCATTCATGCAGGCTATAGCCCAGAACCAACCACCAAAGCCGTGGCTGTGCCTATTTACCAAACCACTTCTTATGCCTTTGATAATACGCAACATGGTGCCGATTTATTTGATTTAAAAGTACAAGGCAATATTTACACCCGTATTATGAACCCAACCACTGCAGTATTGGAGCAACGTGTTGCAGCACTTGAAGGCGGGATTGGCGCATTGGCTTTAGCATCGGGTATGGCTGCAATTACCTACGCAATTCAGACCATTACCGAAGCAGGCGATAACATTGCTTCAGTATCAACTTTATACGGCGGTACTTACAACTTATTTGCCCACACCTTGCCTAAACAAGGCATTGAAGTACGTTTCTTCGATTATCAACAGCCTGAAAGCTTACGCGACCTGATTGATGACAAAACCAAACTGGTCTTTGTAGAATCCATTGGTAACCCATTGGGCAATATTATTGACCTTGAAGCGATTGCGAAAATTGCGCACGAATACGGCATTCCAGTGGTGGTGGATAACACTGTAGCCACGCCTGTCTTGCAAAAATCATTTGATTTTGGCGCAGACATCATCATTCACTCACTGACCAAATATATTGGTGGTCACGGTACGTCTATTGGCGGCATTATTGTCGATAGCGGTAAATTCCCTTGGGGCAAATATCCTGAGCGTTTTAAAGCCTTAAATACACCTGACCCAAGTTACCATGGTGTGAACTATGTAGAAGCCTTAGGCGCTGCAGCATTTATTGCACGTGCACGTGTAGTACCACTACGCAATACAGGTGCAGCGATTAGCCCGCATAACGTATTCCTAATTTTACAAGGTTTAGAAACCTTAAGCCTGCGTATGGAACGCCATACTGAAAACGCGCAAAAAGTAGCGGAATATTTACAGGCACATCCAAAAGTGAAATGGGTCAATTACGCAGGTTTGAAAGATCACCCACAACATGCGTTGGCACAAAAATATGTGAAAGGCAAACCTTCTGCAATTCTGTCTTTTGGTGTGCAAGATGGCCGTGAAGGCGGAACCCGCTTTATTGATGCACTGCAATTATTCACACGCTTGGTCAATATTGGCGATGCCAAGAGTCTGGCTTGCCACCCTGCAACCACCACTCACCGTCAGTTGAGTGCAGATGAACTCAAAGCGGCTGGTGTGAGTGAAGATATGGTGCGTTTATCCATCGGGATTGAACATGCCGATGACTTAATTGCCGATTTAGCGCAAGCTTTAGCAGCCGTATAAAAACTCATCAGTTCAAACTTTGTACTGGCATCCTGCTGATTAATTTCAACAGGATGCTTTTTTATTTTAATTTTTCTTTGTATGTCTTTGCATTAGCTTTATTTCATGGTAAAAATAAAGATATACAGCTCACAAAAATAGAGCAATTACTCCAAATTCATTTTTAAATTCAACCACTTATTCCATAGCTTTTTTTGTGCAATCGGCTATCATAAAGCCAAGTAAAACAGTTCAAATTCAGTCTGAAATTTGAATCGTCAATCTCAATAAAAATGACAACTCAGGAATCTAAATCAGGAATATTAGCGTGAAGCCAAAATTAGAGAAACTTTTTCAACAGCGTGTAAATGGTAAAGTTGCCCTTATTACAGGTGCATCGAGTGGTATTGGTTTAACCGTGGCACATAAGCTAGCCGATGCAGGTGCGCATGTGCTTTTGGTGGCACGTACTCAGGAAACGCTCGAACAAGTCAAAGCTGAAATTGAAGCACGTGGTGGCAAGGCTTCAGTTTTCCCTTGTGATCTAAACGATATGGACTCTATTGATGCTGTATCGCAACAAATTCTTGCCTCTGTCGATCATATTGATATTTTAATTAACAACGCAGGCCGCTCAATCCGTCGTGCAGTACATGAGTCGGTTGATCGTTTCCACGACTTTGAACGTACCATGCAGCTCAACTATTTTGGTGCTGTGCGTTTGGTACTCAATATTTTGCCGCAGATGATGCACCGTAAAGATGGTCACATCATCAACATCAGCTCGATTGGTGTATTAGCCAACGCAACGCGTTTCTCGGCTTATGTGGCATCTAAAGCCGCATTGGATGCGTTTAGTCGCTGTCTATCTGCAGAAGCGCATACACACAAAATTGCGATTACTTCGGTGTATATGCCATTGGTTCGTACCCCAATGATCGCACCAACCAAAATTTATAAGTACGTGCCCACCCTTTCACCTGAGCAAGCGGCAGATTTAATTGCTTATGCGATTGTGAAACGTCCGAAGAAAATTGCGACACATTTGGGTCGTTTGGCTTCAATCACTTATGCGATTGCACCAGACATTAACAACAAACTCATGTCGATTGGTTATAACTTATTCCCAAGCTCTACCGCGTCTGTGGGCGAGCAGCAAAAACTGAACTGGGTACAAAAAGCGTATGCGCGCTTGTTCCCAGGTGAACACTGGTAATTTATACACAATTCAAGTTTTGCTTTAGGCGACCTACGGGTCGCCTATTTGTTTTTACAGCTTAGGTTGAACAGCGCACAACAATACAACATCACTTCAACAATTTTTAAATTGTGCAGCCGCAACTTTTCATGTGATTTTAATATTGGTTTAAGAAATAGCATTCAAAATGACATTACAATAATGAAAGGTACAACACATGAAAACTCTGTATCTGTTTAAGCTATTTTGTTTTTCTGCTGCGGGCTTAAGTTTTTATCACTTATATACTGAGCTTACGCGCAATCATGTAGACACATTTCAAGTGATGACACTGACAGGCCTGGTGGTCTTGTTAGTCGAATTGGGCTATCGCAGCCAACTTGCCGTGTCCATGTCGCATTCATCTGGTGCGATGTCCGAAGTTTCTGCCTCTTCTAATTACAGTTATTTCATGTCTAAATTGGCAGCAGGCAGTATTGCCACAAGTTTTGTTCTGCAAGGCTTAATCCGTTAATTGCTTATTTAAGATCCACAATCTCAACCATAACAAAACATTCAATTGCACCGCATTTTTATGCTATAACACAGCTGTTTTAAGTATTTTGAATGAATTATGCGAGCACTGGCCCTCATTTTACAGTATGGCTGTTTTGCCTTTGCCTTGTTTCTGAGTTATCAGGTTGCAACGGCGCTTTATCAGCAAGAATATGAACTTTTAGAGGTTGTTGCCGATGTCGGCACGATTTTAATTTGTATTGATTTGGGCGTATTTTTATTTAGCAGCAAAGCCTCACAAGGTTTAAATCTTCAGGAATATGCTCGCCAACTTGAAGCACCACCGTCAAAACTAGTCGCAGTGACTCGTAAACTTGGACATTTGGGAATTATGCTGATTTTGGTGAGTTGGATTGTACCGTTGATTTAAAATCCATCAAAAAATCTGTATATAAAAATGTTCCTGCAAAACAAAAAGCTCCCGAATTTCGGGAGCTTTTTGTTAGAGCAATTCAAAATTACTTCGAACCTTTAATCCCTGCTTGTAACAACAATGCACCTAAACCACCAATTTTATTTTCTTGTGGTTTAGCGGCTTGTGGTTTTTTCGCTTGTGGACGCTCAGTCTGAGGACGTGACTGCTGTGGACGTTTCGCTTGTGGCTTACGCTCTGTACGCTGTTCTTGATCACGACGTGGTGCACGCGCTGCTTTTGCAGGTGCAGCCGAACCTTCAGGACGCATCGATAAATTCACACGGTTACGCTCTACATCAACCTGCAACACACGCACTTGAACAATTTGACCTGGTTTCACCACTTTATGCGGATCAGCCACAAATTCATTGGCCAACTCAGAAATATGCACCAAACCATCCTGATGTACGCCCACATCCACGAAAGCACCAAAGTTGGTCACGTTGGTTACAACACCTTCAAGCTGCATGCCTTCAGTCAACTGCGCCACTTCAGTAATATCTTCACGGAATTTAGCCGTACGGAATTCAGGACGTGGGTCACGACCTGGTTTTTCCAATTCAGACAAAACATCCTGAATAGTTGGTAAGCCGACTTGCTCATCCACAAATTCTTCAGCATTCACCAAACGGATAATTTCAGTATTACCAATAATATCTTTAACCGTGGTCGCTTTGGCAGCCACAATTTTTTCTACTAAACCATAAGATTCAGGGTGCACTGCAGAAGCATCCAAAGGCTCAGAACCTGCCTGAATACGTAAGAAACCTGCTGCTTGTTCAAAAGTACGTTCGCCTAAACGCGGTACGTTTTTCAAAGCTTGGCGATTGTCAAAACGGCCATGTTCTTTACGGTATTCAACAATTTGCTGTGCAATGGCTTTATTCAAACCTGCGATATAACCCAAAATTGCTGAAGATGCCGTGTTGACATCGACACCGACCGAGTTCACACAGTCTTCTACCACAGCTTCTAAGGTTTTTGCTAAACCTGCCTGATTCACGTCATGTTGATACTGACCCACACCGATTGATTTTGGATCAATTTTTACCAACTCTGCCAATGGGTCTTGCAAACGACGTGCAATCGACACTGCACCACGAATCGACACATCTAGTTCTGGCAACTCTTGCGATGCCAATTCAGAAGCTGAATACACAGATGCACCCGCTTCAGATACAGACACACGTGTTAATTTCAAGTCACTGTGCGCCGCCATCATTTCTGCCACAACCGCTTCAGTTTCACGGCTTGCAGTCCCGTTACCAATCGCGATTAAATCAACATTGTGCTCACGGCATAAACGTGCAAGTTCTTCAATCGCGCCTGCTTTGTCTTCTTTAGGTGCAAATGGATAAACCGTGCTATGTGCAACCACATCGCCAGATTGGTTCACCACAGCCAGTTTGACACCTGTACGGATGCCAGGGTCTACGCCCAGCGTACAACGCGCACCTGCAGGTGCAGAGAGCAATAAATGACGCAAGTTTTCTGCAAAGACATCCATCGCTTCAGCTTCGGCAGCCAAACGCTTTTCAGTCAATAATGAATGTTCGATTTGTGGACGCACTTTGCCCAACCAGAACAATTTTGCCGTTTGCTTTAAAAAGTCCTGACGTGCTTGCGGCTGAATTTGATCTAAATTGTATTCAGTTTCAATACGTGCCAAAGGTGCACTGTCTTCACCATCAACTTTTAAACCCAAGACGTTTTCTTGGCGACCACGCAACATCGCCAATAGGCGATGTGAAGGCACTTTGTTGAGGTTTTCTGAAAAATCGAAGTAATCACGGAATTTTTTGCCCACTTCTTTTTTCTCTTCAGAAGCAACCAAGCTTTTTAATACCGCTGTTTTGGCAAAAATTTCTTTTAATTCTGTGGTTAAGGCAATATTTTGTGCCCATTCATCAATCAGAATGTGTTGTACCGCATCTAGCTGACTGTCTGCATCAGGATAGTCTGCATGACTAAAGCCTGCTAAAGCTTCGCTTGGCTCAACCTGTTCTGCAAAAATTTGCGCTGCAATTGGGCCTAAACCTGCTTCTTTAGCTTTAAACGATTTACTGGTGCGTTTTGGACGGTAAGGCGCGTAAATTTCTTCTAAAGCATTTTTGGTTTCAGCAGCGTTAACCCGTGCCAATAAATCATCAGATAATTTATCTTGTTCTTTGAGTGATTCTATTACTTTTTCGCGACGCTCATATAAATCACGTAAATACGATAAACGTGTATCGAGCTGACGTAGCTGCGTGTCATCTAAACCTTGCGTCACTTCTTTACGGTAACGTGCAATAAATGGAACGCTAGCACCTTCATCAATAAGTTTGATGGCAGCTTCTACTTGATTTTGTCGTACGGCAAGTTCTTTTGCTAACTGCTGAACTAAGTCAGTCATCGTGTGTGATCCTACAAGGATAAGTACTAAAAGCCATGATTATAAAGACCAAGACTATAAAATCCACAATTGTTTTATGAATTTTATAAATGGTGGTTTTTTGGCGATTTTTGCCAATTCGGCTAAATTTTATAAATCTAAATAAAATTCAGGCTTATGTTAGACTCAAACGGACAAATATGTCAGTTTTTCGCATGGGAATGCTGTATATATTTGGTATCTATGTCTTGATTTTATCTGCAATATTTGTTGCTTTAGAGCATAGGCAATAGATACCAATGAATCGTATACTCAAAGCCAACTCAACTTTTTGTTTACGATGACAATAAAGAATAAAGGAGCACATCATGAGTTTAGTTGTACCTGCTGAAAAAACAGATACCGTACACAGCGAAACTGACCGCGTTGAACGCATTCTCGTTGTCGATGATGATGTGCGTTTACGTACCCTGTTACAGCGTTTCTTGGAAGATAAGGGCTTTGTGGTCAAAACTGCCCACGACGCGACACAAATGGATCGTTTGTTACAGCGTGAACTGTTCTCTTTAATCGTGCTTGATTTTATGCTGCCTGTTGAAGATGGTTTAAGTATTTGCCGTCGTTTACGTCAATCTAACATCGACACGCCAATTATTATGCTGACGGCTCGCGGCAGTGACTCTGACCGTATTGCAGGACTTGAAGCAGGTGCAGATGATTATTTACCAAAACCGTTTAATCCAAATGAGCTGTTAGCGCGTATTCGTGCTGTATTGCGTCGTCAAGTGCGCGAGGTACCAGGTGCACCAAGTCAGCAAATGGAAGTGGTTGGTTTTGGCCCATGGTCACTAGATTTATCGACCCGTACTTTGACACGTGAAGGTCAGGTCGTGACCCTAACTACAGGTGAATTTGCAGTACTCAAAGCGTTGGTACAACATCCTCGTGAGCCTTTAACCCGTGACAAGTTAATGAATTTGGCGCGTGGTCGTGAATGGGGTGCGATGGAGCGTTCGATTGATGTTCAGGTTTCACGTTTACGTCGTTTAATTGAAGAAAACCCTGCCCGTGCACGTTATATTCAAACGGTTTGGGGTGTCGGTTATGTATTTGTTCCAGATGGTGCGGAATAAGTTGAAAATGATGTGAGGCTTCAGCCTCACATCTTCATGCAATGATCAACATTTATGCACACCGATCATTGTGCTAGATTTAAAGAACAGACATTCCAATAACAAGTATATTCATCATAAAATTTCACTCACTAAATTCGCTTTACAACCTCTGCCACAGGACAAGATGTGAAACTCGAACCCATCGACCCACAAGAATTTACCGACTATGTGGCGTATTCTGAAAAGAAACGTACCCGCTGGGAGCGTTTTCTGGACAAAATCAAACCACGCTCTGCAGCCATGCGCACCACGGTACTGGTGGTTTTTGTGGTGTTGTTTAGCCTGTTTATGTCGTTGTGGTTCTTTTGGCGCACCTTGTATTTACCTGAAATTCAACAACACGCCCGCTATTTAGCGGTTGAACTGGAAATTTTAAACAATCCAGATTTGCGCATTTTTCACAATGAAGCCGAAGTCGATGTCGATGCGTGGCTTAAAAATCGGGTCGGCATTGAATATGTAACCGATCCACGTGAGTTTCCTAATGTACGGGAAAAAGTCATTGCAGAGTTTTTTACCCAACAAATAGAAAAGAAACTGGCAACTGAATTAAAAATGCAGGATGTCACGGTCTATTTCCAGTTCAAACCAAGCCCGCGTATTTGGATTCAAACCCCAGAAATGAATGGCAACTGGGTACGTGAACCCCTTAAAACCTATGCCAACTACAGCCCTGAATTGGTCTTTGGCTGGCTTTTGGGTATTCCACTGTTAGCTGCAGCAATTATTTTAACTCTAGTACGTCAGCTGAATCGTCCTTTGCGTCGTCTGCAAAATGCCGCCAATAGCTACAGTAAAACAGGCAAAGCACCTTATTTAGAAACCAATCACGGTCCGCAGGAAATTCGTGAGGTCAACCAAGCCTTTAATCACATGATTTATACCTTGGAACAGACTGAACGTGACCGTCGTATCATGTTGGCAGGTATTTCACACGACCTGCGCACGCCACTGACACGGATTCGTTTAAGTGCCGAAATGATGCCCGATGATGATTTTTTAAAAGAAGGCTTAATTTACGATGTAGAAGATATGGATGCGATTTTAAATCAATTCATTTCTTATATGCGTGATGGTTCCGATGAAGAATTACAAGAAACCGATTTAAATGTTTTGCTGCAGGAATTGATTATTCAATTTAAACCGTTGGATATTCGCTTTAACGCACAAGAATTACCTTTAATTCAGGCGCGCAGTTTGTCGCTGAAACGTCTGATTGGCAACCTGATTAATAACTCGAAACGCTATGGTGCAGAGCCAATTGAGTTGTCTTCAGAAGTGCTGGATGAACACATTCGGATTAGCGTGGCAGACAACGGTACAGGCATTCCAGAAGACCAAATTGCCGATTTAATGCAGCCTTTTGTACGCGGCAATGAAGCACGTACTGTACAAGGCAGTGGCTTAGGTTTGGCAATTGTAAAACGTATTGTCGATATTCATCAGGGCGAGCTCACCATTCAAAACCGTGAACACGGTGGTCTTGAAGCCATCATTACCCTGCCGTTACAACCTGAAATCGTTGAAGAAAAAAATAATGTTGGCACGCTGGAAAAAATCAAACAAAGTTTGAGTGAACACTTCTAAACGGCTGACGCTTTTGATCTCTATCTAGCTTGCTATATACCAATTTCAGACCAACAGCAAATCGGATGGACGATCAAAGTAAAAAATTCAGATGGTGCATATCAAAATTGTATAAAAATATATCAAACAAATTGTAATATTTACCTTTTTATATATAAATAAACGATTAAATTCAATTATTTATGTATTATTTTATATTTTTATACCACCATTTAGGCAAAAAATTAGACCTTAGCCTAACACCTATGCAAAATACCTTTTTTGATCGGTACAATCGGTATCAGTCTAGTATTTTACGAGAGTTCGCCATGTCTTTAGATCGCATCCGTTTAGCCTCCCTCCACGACAAAGTAATCAGCGCAGAACAAGCTGCTGAATTCGTTCAAGATGGTATGACCGTAGGTATGAGTGGCTTTACTCGTGCGGGTGAAGCAAAAGCTGTTCCACTTGCATTGGTGGCACGCGCTAAAACCAATCCTTTAAAAATTGACTTAATTACTGGGGCAAGTCTTGGTAATGATTTAGACAAGCAATTGACTGAAGCAGGTGTTTTGGCTCGTCGTATGCCGTTCCAAGTAGACAACACTTTGCGTAAAGCAATTAACCAAGGTCAAGTTATGTTCATTGACCAACACTTGTCTGAAACTGTTGAGCAAATGCGTAACAATACGCTAAAACGCCCAGACATCGCGATTGTTGAAGCAGTTGCAATTACTGAAGACAGCTTAATTATTCCAACAACTTCTGTAGGTAACTCTGCAAGCTTTGTTGAATATGCAGATAAAGTCATTATCGAAATCAACACCACTGTAAGCACAGAATTTGAAGGCCTACACGACATTTATATTCCTGAAGCACGTCCAACACGTGGTCCAGTGCCATTAACTCACGTTGAACAACGTATTGGAACCAAAGGTATTCAGTTAGACCCTGCAAAAGTTGTGGGTATTGTATTTAACGATACCTTGCTTGACTCTCCATCTAACGTGACCGATCCAGATGACGAAACTCAAGCAATTGCAGATCACTTGATCGCATTCTTTGAAAACGAAGTAGCACAAGGTCGTTTACCGAAAAACTTGGCACCTTTACAAGCAGGTATCGGTTCAATTGCAAATGCAGTATTAACAGGCTTCAAACACTCTAACTTTGAAGACTTGGTGATGTACTCAGAAGTACTCCAAGACTGTACGTTTGAATTGATTGATGCAGGCAAAATGAAGTTCGCTTCTGGCTGTTCAATGACTTTGTCTGAAAAATGTGGCGATCGCGTATTTGGTAATCTTGCACACTACAAAGACAAATTCATTTTACGTCCACAAGAAATTTCTAACTTCCCTGAGTTAGTACGTCGTTTAGGCATCATTGGTATTAACACTGCACTTGAGTTTGATATTTACGGTAACGTGAACTCAACCCACGTATGCGGTACCAAAATGATGAACGGTATTGGTGGTTCAGGTGACTTCGCGCGTAACGCACACTTGGCGATTTTCGTGACTAAATCGATTGCGAAAGGCGGTGACATTTCATCTATCGTTCCAATGGCTGCGCATGTAGACCACAACGAACACGACGTTGACATCTTAGTCACTGAGCAAGGTTTAGCAGATTTACGCGGTCTTGCACCACGTGAACGCGCTCGTGCGATTATCGACAACTGTGTACACCCAATGTACCGCAATGCATTGAATGATTACTTTGAGCGTGCATGTGCAAAAGGTGGTCACACTCCTCACCTACTTCGTGAAGCATTATCTTGGCATGCAAACTTCGAAGAACACGGTCACATGTTGACTCCTGCACAACAAGAATCTGCGCAACCAGCATAATTCGCGTGCAATAAAAAACGCCCTGATTTTTCAGGGCGTTTTTTTATGTCTTAAGTTTTTATGTCTTAGATTGTCACAAGGTCATTTGCGACAACGCACTCCATTTTACTCAAATGCCAAAGCTTTAAATTCATCTATAAAATGCTGCCCTAACTGGCGTAAACCATCCACACTGAGTGTGGTTTCAATCACACCCAAAGACACCACATCACGTTGAATTTGCAGCACAGTTTGACCTTGCGGGTTGATATAAAAACGAGAACCCAAAGTTGCAAATTTGCTTGCTAAGTCTAGGTTTTGTTCAGCTCGAACTTGATTCACCACATCTTGCGCGGTAAAACGGTATTGATCATGCAGCAAATTTAAGCTGTTGGATTGCCCATATTCTGCACTTAATGCACAATCATCCAAGACCTGTAAAGGCTGATCAAGATTGGCAAAAGCAGTCGCAGGGAGACTCAGCGCAAGACTGAATAAAATAGGGAGAGAAAATTTTAACATTGGACACCTCGCACATAGGTAAATTACACCTGTGGAGAAACATCCTTTTTTCACCAACTTATATTTTAAGTTCAAAAATCACTCAATACATTGACTTTTTATACCAAGCGACCTAAACGCAGCAAAACTGGAAACTGAATTTCCAAGCCCTGAGCAGGTTGCTGCTGCAACAATTGTTGTAATTCAAGCAAGGGCGTATCAGTATGTTGCTTTAAATAATGCTGCAGTCCCGACCAAGTGTTTAAATAATTCAGCAATTGTGCTGCCGACCAACGATATTTCAGGCAAAGTTCGGGTGTCACGATTTCTTGAAATGGGAAAGGAATCGTGCGATATAAGTCATCAATATAACGACGTTCAGCATCCCAACAACCTTTTAAGGTCTGAAAATACAAGCGTTGAATTGCGGTATTCACCTCAGGATCTACAGCTTGAATCAGACCGTAGCCCACCGCAGCAAATATTCCACTCGGTTTTAGCACCCGATGCACTTCGGCATAAAAGGCATCAAAATTGAACCAGTGAATCGCTTGTGCAACGGTAATTAAATCCACACTCGCATCTGCCAATCCGCTGTCTTGCGCCAAGCAGATACGATAACTCACATTTGCCCACTGCGGTGCCAAATCCAACTGTGCTTGACTTAAATCTGTGGCTAAAATCTGCTGAAAATGTGGTACCAATAACTGGGTAAACTGCCCCGAACCGGCACCACAATCCCAGGCAAAAGTTCGTTCAGGTACATGCTTTAAAATTTCCTGGACAATTTCTGCAGAATAAGCCGGACGGGCCTGTTTATAGCGCAAGCTGTCATCAGAAAACAGATCTTTCATTTAACGATGCTCATAATATTTATAAATTTAATCAATGACCTGATCAATTCTAAAACTGGTCTGGGCAATGAGCACCCGCTGATCATTCAATTGATAATATTTAACATCGTATGGAGCCAATTTCCAGCTCTGGGCAGGATTAAAACTGACCCGGTGGTTCCCGACTGGCTGAGCATATAACGGAGTAATGATCTCTGAAGAACATGACTAGCTCACAGGCTGAAAACAGCCCCAATTTTCAACTGCGCAGGCATTTGCCACTTTCTCGCGGCGGCAAATATAGGCTTCGCTGGCAAAGCTAAGGATTTTTTCAAAAGAAAAATGATTACTTTTTCGGTGTCGGTAGCTCAGGTACAGAAAAATTATTTATAGAATGTTCAATCGTACCAATGCTGACATTTTTCAGGTCGAGCTGTATATGCATATCACGATCGATGGGCTGCATACTGTTGCTATTGCTACGATCAATATGCTGCATACTGTTGCTACGGTTTATACCAAAGGGTTGCAACATAATATACAAGCCTTGTGTAGGATCACTCGACTGTAAACCCTGAGCAATACTCAATACATACTGTTGTAGAAAGGGCGATAACGAATTTAGGTCGGGTTGTGCTTGTAAGGGCTGAATTTCCAGATTGGCAACCACATGGCTGTCGATCATAAAGTTTTGTGCTTCACGTGAATTACGAATAACTTGATGCTGTAAAGCACGGAGATTTTTTTCATCATTCTGATACGGCACAATCCCGGTTTCTGTACGTAACTCTGGCTCGGCCAGTACGTGCAGGGTGGGTAAGGTCACCGCGTCATCCGCGTGGACCATCATGCTCCATGGACAGCCCAATATCAGCAGCAAAGGATATATTTTTATAAATTTCATAAACTTTTCTCGCAACGTAATTTCAGGACAATGCAGTTTTACACCATGCAAGAAAAAAATTTTTCACTGCAACCGTATACGTTTTATAGCCTACCTGAAAATCAATTTTGGCTCACCTTGACTCGGATAAACGGTCTTTTTCACTTTCTTAAATCTATTATGGGTATGCAATTTTTCTTGGAATTTTAATGCGCTTTGCATGTAATTATAATTCTCTATGACCAACCTAGAGGCGAAAAAAAAACCTCAAACAGTGTTTGAGGCTTTTTGAATATGGTGGCGAGACCCAGGATCGAACTGGGGACACACGGATTTTCAATCCGTTGCTCTACCGACTGAGCTATCACGCCAATGCCGTGTATTAAGCCGTATCTCGGCTGAATAGTCAATAAAAATCATCACTTTTTTATTTGATCGCATAAATTTTATGCAAAAAAAATCCCTGATGGGATCAGGGATTGAAAACGTTTAACCGTTTTGAATATGGTGGCGAGACCCAGGATCGAACTGGGGACACACGGATTTTCAATCCGTTGCTCTACCGACTGAGCTATCACGCCAATGACGCGTATTAAACAGTTTCAGCTGTAAATCGTCAATAGTCTTTTTCGCTTTTCAGTGCAAATGTTTACTTTTACAGCAACCTCATTCTATTTCTGCTGAAATATCACCCAAAAATTTAAAAATGAGTTCTTTTCCAATTAAATTTTGACAAACTTCCGATACGCGAATGTGGGGCACGGATGCCCCACGTTACCCATCACGACAAGGATGTCGTGTATGGGTAACAAAAGACTTTTGCCTACTTTGGGTCTTGCCAAAGTAGGAAGATGCCTACGCAAAGCTATTTAAACCTTAGCTAAAAATTGTGGCTGTGCAAGCACAAAAAACAATATAGGATTTAGATAAACTTCTTTGACAAATCCGATTAAAACCATACTTCAATCCCCCATCATCCTCTTACGGAAGATATTCCTCATCCCTGAGCCATATATGGCGCAAGAGAAGGGATTTTCGATACTAATTTAATTTTGACCTATACGGATAAACTGAAAAGACAGACACAACGTCAGCTTTTTAAAAACTCACAACTTACCCAAATGCGCCAAACAACGATGAATCGCACCACAACCCGGCTGAAAGTGCTGCACACCTTTGGCTTCTTCCATACGGCACACCTCACTCACCAAACGATCTGCCACACCTCGACCACGGTTTGCAGGATGCACCACAATATATTCAAGCGTACGATGATCATCTTGCCCTGTGCACCAAATCGCACCAATCACTTTAGTATTAAATTCTGCCGTGTAAAGTAGGGTATACTGAGCCAAGTTCTGCTCAAGTTGGCTTACCGCATCTTGCCCATCGCCAAATTCAGGGCTGGTATCATACAGTCGCTCAAGCTGGCTGCGCACTTCGGTATTTTCCAGTGAAGTATAGGCATGTACGGTAATAGGCATTGATTAACCCTCCTGAGCAATCTAATATGCTGAGACTTCGTCACAGCGAAAACATTTTACATCAATCATTTTTGACGTTTTTTGAGGAACGTGTCTATGACCCAACGTATCAGTGAAGTGGTGAGAAATACCAACGAAACTAAAATTCGAGTTCGTGTGAATCTGGACGGTACGGGTCAAGGCACACTCAACACTGGAGTTCCATTTTTAGACCATATGATTGATCAAATCAAGCGACACGGTTTGTTTGATATTGATATTCATTGTGATGGCGACTTGGAAATTGATGATCACCACACTGTAGAAGACTGTGGTATCACGCTTGGACAAGCTTTTGCTCAAGCTTTGGGCGATAAAAAAGGTTTACGACGCTACGGTCACTTTTACGCACCACTTGATGAATCTTTAAGCCGTGTGATTGTCGATTTATCGGGTCGTCCGGGTTTATTTATGGATATTCCATTTACCCGCGCACGTATTGGTACTTTTGATGTGGATTTATTCTCAGAATTCTTCCAAGGCTTTGTCAACCATGCATTAATGACACTGCACATCGACAACCTCAAAGGTAAAAACAGCCACCACCAAATTGAAAGCGTATTTAAAGCATTTGCACGTGCTTTACGCATGGCATGTGAAGTCGATCCGCGTGCTGAAAATACAGTGGCATCAACCAAAGGAACACTCTAATGACCCGAATTGCCCTTCTTGACTATGGCATGGGAAATTTACACTCTGCAGCGAAAGCTTTAGAGCATGTGGGTGCAACGGTAGATGTGACCAATGACCCAAAACTGATTGCACAAGCCGATAAAATTGTGTTTCCAGGTGTGGGTGCTATGCGTGATTGTATGCAAGGCATGCATGAAGCTGGCATTGATGACGTGGTACGCAACGCGGTCTTTAATAAACCTGTACTTGCAATTTGTGTAGGCATGCAGGCGCTGATGCAACATTCCGAAGAAAATGGCGGAGCAGATGCACTGGGCATTTTTGCAGGTACAGTCAAACGCTTTCCTGAAGTAGCAGGTTTAAAAGTGCCACACATGGGTTGGAATCAGGTACATCAACGTGACCCGAGCCACCCTATGTGGAACAACATTGAACAAGATGCGCGTTTTTACTTCGTACATAGTTTTTATGTTGAACCGCAAGATGAAAAAATCGTGGCCGCGACCTGTGATTATGGTTTAACTTTCTGTACAGCCCTGCATCAAGACAACTTGTTTGCAACGCAGTTCCACCCAGAAAAAAGTCACACTGTTGGTTTGCAGTTACTAAAAAACTTTGTGGAATGGAATATCTAATATTCAGGATGCTTCAATCAATAAAGCCGAGTTAATCTCGGCTTTATTTTTGCGTGAATGTTTTTCACTTTTATTGCACATTGATTTGTGTTTAAAATTAAAGCGTTTTTTATACCTTTTATTCAAAATAAACTGAGGGTCTGTCGATAATTGGTCTATGTTTGCGATGTGAGAGAGATATCTCACAAGATTTTTGAGCAAATATACGGTATGCGACAGAAAATTCAAAAAATCTAGGAATTACAACAATGAGTCAATATGTAGAAGATTCTGCACTCAGTGCAGCGGGGCGTTTTGGTCGATTATCATTTTTAGCGTGGAACTGTTTGCTCAGCTTGGGGCTTGCAGTACTGATTGCAATTATTGCCGTTGTTGCACCCAATTTATTGCTAGAGCTCGGCTCTGGCTCTATGGGCATCGGCATGATCTTGCTCGTGATCATTTATATCGTTGCGTTCTATTTTAGCTTTATTTTCACCATCCGCCGCTTGCATGACCGCAATCATACTGGCTGGTTATCTTTGCTGATTTTGGTGCCTTTGGTGAATATTATTATGGGTTTATATTTGGTATTTGCACCTGGCGATGATCGTCAAAATAGCTATGGTGCGGTACGTGAAACTGCAGGTTGGGAAAAAGTACTGGCTTGGATTTTTATTGTGCTGATGATTTTGGCGATTATTGGCAGCTTCTTGTCAGGTATATTCAGCAACGTCTAAGCAAAAATATTCCACTTGGTTGATATTTCGAAATAGCCCATCTATTGGGCTATTTTTTCAGGATATTCGCTGCAATCTTTGTCCTGCACAGCATTTTCAATCTTTTAAACTTTGCCAAATTCCGCAAAACGCTTTAGGCTAAAACCGCTTCTTTACCGCTTTGAATGTTATGGATCTCACTCGTCTGCGTACCCTGCCTAGCCCTGATGAAATTCGGCAATTGCCACTGTTTGAAAATATTGCGCGTCAAAATATTGTACTGATTCAAAATCTAGAGCAATGTCTAGCAATTGAAGCTGAACTGAAAACCGCAGCTGTCTTGGGTTTCGATTCTGAATCTAAACCCACGTTTAATGTAGGCGAAGTTTCTACAGGCCCGCATTTAATTCAGCTCGCAACCTTAGAAAAAGCCTATCTATTTCAGCTCAATGATGACATTTGGCAATTTTTGCAGCCAGTTTTTGCCAATCGCGATCAAATTAAAGTAGGTTTTGGGCTGAAAAATGATGCCCATTTATTTCGTAAAAAAAGTATACAACTGAATAGCGTGATTGAACTATCCAAATGTTTTGGCAGTTTTGGTTTTAAAAGTCCGCTTGGGCTTAAAAATGCCATGGCATTATTATTTCACGTTCATTTCCCTAAAAGCCGAAGTATCAGCACCTCAAACTGGGCATGCAAACAGCTCAGTGAAGCACAAATTGCCTATGCTGCCGCCGATGCCTACGCACCTGTGTTGATATTTGAAGAATTGGGGCGTTTGGGTCTATTGCCCGAGCATATCCCAAACAGTTCACTCAAATTGCGGATTCGTCCCTCTAAAACAAAACCTACAACAGATGCTTAGATATTTAACAATACTTTGTTAAGATGCACAGATTGAATTCAATAAGTTTTTGGCAAGGAGCGAAAGCATGCTGATCATCCCTGCAATTGACCTGAAAGATGGCAAGTGTGTTCGTTTAAAACAAGGTCGTATGGAAGATGATACTGTATTTTCTGACGATCCAGTGGCAACAGCACAACACTGGGTAAATGAAGGCGCGCGTCGCTTGCATTTAGTCGATTTAAACGGCGCTTTCGCAGGTACGCCAATTCATAAACCTGTGGTTGAAGCGATTGCAAAATCACAACCGGATCTTCCAATTCAAATTGGTGGCGGTATTCGTTCACTCGAAACCATCGAACACTATTTGGATGCAGGCGTATCGTTCGTGATTATTGGTACCAAAGCCGTACAAGAGCCTACTTTTGTAGAAGAAGCCTGCAAGAAATTTGCAGGACACATCATTGTCGGCATTGACGCCATGAATGGCATGGTGGCTACTGATGGTTGGGCCAACGTCACAGACGTGAAGGCAACAGATTTAGCTAAGCGTTTTGCCGATGCAGGTGTATCTAGCATTGTTTATACCGATATTGCCCGTGATGGCATGATGCAAGGTGTGAACGTAGAACAAACCGTAAACTTGGCGCAATATTCAGGCTTACCCGTGATTGCTTCTGGCGGTGTGACCAATTTAGATGACGTACGCAACCTAAAAGGTCAGCCTGGCATTTTAGGTGCGATTACAGGTCGTGCAATTTACGAAGGCACGTTAAGCCTGCGTGAGGCACAGTTGCTTTTAGATGAGCAATCTTTGTAATTCTGCCGCGTATTTTTAAAGAGGTCTGCGGACCTCTTTTTTATTTTGATTTTATTTTACTCATTTTGAGTTTTCTTCATCTCCCACTGGTTCTATGTCTCAGCTTTCACCAATGCTTCGCAGCAAAGCCCCGCAACTGGCGCTCATTTTGATTACCTTAATTTGGGGTGCAACCTTCATTACCGTGCAATACGGTTTGAACTTCAGCAGTCCAGTACTGTTTGTAGGCTTACGTTTTGCCGCAGCCACGTTGGCCGTGGGGCTGATTTCATGGCGAAGCTTACGTGGTTTTAGCATCGATGAACTCTATGCAGGCTTTGCCATAGGCGCAGTCATTGCGCTAGGTTATGTCACTCAAACCATTGGCTTACAAAGTATCAGCAGTAGCGAATCGGCCTTTTTAACGGCGCTGTATGTCCCGCTTGTACCGCTATTGCTGTGGTTATGCTTTGATCAACGTCCGCATGTCATGACTTGGTTGGGTGCTATTTTGGCATTTGTAGGCTTGGTCTTTTTAACAGGCAATGGCTTAGGCGCAATTCAGTTAAGTTTTGGACAAGCCATTACTTTAATCGGTTCAATTGCGATTGCCTTTGAAATTATTTTAATTAGCTATTTTGCCAATCGGGTCAATTTAAAGCGCGTTACCCTCATCCAACTGGGTTGTGCATCGTTATTGTGTTTTGCGATTGCGCCACTGGTCGGAGAAACCCAATTACCCGAATTTCAGTGGTCACTCCTTGCTGTTTTGCTTGGCTTAGGCATTGCCAGTGCCGTAATTCAATTGGTGATGAACTGGGCACAACGACAAGTTGACCCTGCGCAAGCGGCTATTATTTATGCAGGTGAACCTGTTTGGGCAGCATTGATTGGACGTTTGGCAGGCGAGCGCTTAGCCGTTTTGGCGTTGTTCGGGGGACTACTGGTGGTTTTAGGGGTGCTGGTCAGCGAATGGCGACCAAAATTTTTAAATCGAAACACATCATCCCAAAAAGTTGAATAAACAGCATCTAGGCAAGATCGCTCAAAACATCTTAAAAAGACGAACGAACGTGAATTTAATGATACATCGGTAAATTATCATTCACGCGAATTAAACCGCGTATAGCACGGTAAACAATCCATAACCACGAAATAGCAACCACTGCGATACAGAAAAGTGTCGCAGCCAAAGTCATACTGGCAAAGCTTTGCGCATCTGGACTAAAGAACACCAAAAAGAACGGCACAAAGGCCACAATATTCCAAAACAGATACCACCAGAAGCTGCGAATTTGCCAAGTAAAATGACTGGCAAAAATTGAACCTTGTACATCACTACGTTTTAAATAGTTGATGATTAAGGCAATCACGGCCAATATCCCCGCAGAAAAAATCGCCACGATATACAGCACATATAAAATCATGGTCAATGAACGATGTGGGTCTTGATCTACTGAATATGAATGCTCTGCGTCTGACATAATGCACCTGACAAGCCTGTTACTGGAACAATATTCCCAATTAGATGTTAAGCTGATTCAACGGAGAAATCATCCATAAAATCAGAAAGATATTTAAGCCTATCGTACAAAAATAAATCTTACCAAAGGGTTGTTTTTGTGTTTTATGGCGTAATTTTTGTTGTGCTAACCATGCTGCAGGCCAACCCCCTAAAAAAGCCACAATATGCAAGTTATTTTCAGGAATACGACGTCCACCCTGCTGTGCAGCTTCTTTATCTTGTGCATACAGCCAATAACTCAGCGCATTCATCAAACTGATGAATAATAACAACATACCACTGAGCAATCCCAACAGCATCAGCAAAGCCAAAGCAACAATATAAGCCACACACAATATTTGCATCGGCTGCATTTTTTGCGTGCTGTTGGATATTTTTGTACTCACAGCAGATGCCTTTGCCGCCTTGGTCTGCGAAGCTTTTAAATACACCGCTTGCTGCGCTCGGTAACGTCCACGCTCATCCACAGTCACTGTGTATTCTAAGGCACAGCCCACAATTGGACGTGGACCTTGTCGGGCGAAGTCCTTAATGTGTAAAAACACGCGATCTTTTTGGTGGTCATTCGGCTGAATAAACCCATAACCCTGCTCATCAAACCATTCGACTAAACGCCCTTGATCACGCATGTTCTATATCCCTCAAGCTGTCACAAACTTTAAGCGTTCAATCAGCATATTCCGCATTTCATCTGGATTTTTCTGCAGAATATCTGCGCCTGTCCGCCCTTCTGCCGCATTTTTAGCAGCCACCTGCAAACGCATTAACCAAAAACGTCCTGCCGCCATTGCCAAATACAGTTCTAAACAAGCCTTTTCGTCTTGGGTTAAAGGACGCACGGTTTCGTAGGCATTTAAAAATGCCATCGCCTTGCTTTCATTTAAGCTCAACTCAGGAAAGTCGGTACAAAAATCATTTAGGGTAATCGCAATATCAAACAGCAATTCATCTTGATTTAATTCATAAAAATCTAAAATGCCTTGCAACTGATCATCTGCAAACAAGGTATTGTCACGGAATAAATCCGAGTGAATAAAACCTTTAGGACGCTGCGGATAGACTGCGGTTAAGGCTTCATACAAGCCCAAAAGTTTGGACAGTAAGGCTTGATCGGCCACATGCATGCTTGGTTTTAATTGGCGTGCGACCCCTGCCCAATAAGCGTGATCACGTACATGATCGCGCTGCAAAGGAAAATTTTGTAAGGCCACATGCATTTTGGCTTGTGCAATCGCAATCGCTTCCACTTGCGCCACTGTTGCCAGTGTCGGATGCTGCCCAATTAAACGCGGTGCAATTTGTGCAGGTTTTTCTTTTAATTGGTGAATGGCTTGTCCCGAATAGGATAAAGGCACTGCCACAGGCAAACCCGCTTGCCCCAAATGCTGTAATACAGGAATTAATTCGCCTGCCGCTTGCTGATCTAACTCTTCAAAAATGGTCAGCACGTACTCGTTTTGATTGTCGCAACGCAAAAAATAATTGGTATTTTGAATCCCCCCTTGAATGGGAATCAGCTCGACCACCTCCAATCCATAAGGCGCTGCAAAGACCTGAACTTCCTTTAAAGTCAAAGGAGTATAAACCGACATAGAAAACCTGCGAAAAACCTGAGCTAAGTTTGATAGAATACCCGCTCCATCTGCCAAGGTGTAGCGCTTGTGTGGGTGAGTTTCATAATCGGCTGTAATAATTGGAAAAATTTATGCTAGCGAAACGTATTATTCCTTGCCTAGACGTAGATAATGGTCGCGTGGTTAAGGGCGTGCAATTCCTTGATATTCGTGATGCGGGCGACCCTGTCGAAGTGGCGCGTCGTTATAATGAACAAGGTGCCGATGAAATCACCTTTTTAGACATTACCGCTACCCATCATGGTCGTGATACGACTTATCGTACCGTAGAACGTATGGCAGAAACCGTGTTCGTGCCCCTCACCGTTGGTGGTGGCGTGCGCAAGGTTGAAGACATTCGCCTATTATTGAACGCAGGTGCAGATAAAGTCAGCATTAACTCTGCAGCCGTGTTTAACCCAGAATTTGTGCAAGAAGCCTCACAACGTTTTGGCGCACAATGTATTGTGGTTGCTATTGATGCGAAAAAAACGGGTGATAACAAATGGGAAATTTTCACCCACGGTGGTCGTAAACCCACTGGTATTGACGCAATTGAATGGGCTGTGAAAATGGCGGACTACGGCGCAGGTGAGTTGTTGGTCACCTCAATGGATGCCGATGGCACCAAAGCAGGCTATGACTTGGCGCTCATGCGTGCCATCAATGACCGTGTAATGGTACCTACCATTGCTTCTGGCGGTGTAGGTAATTTACAGCACTTGGCAGATGGTATTTTAAAAGGCGGTGCCGATGCGGTACTGGCAGCCTCAATTTTCCACTTTGGTCAGCATACCATTCCTGAAGCCAAACAATATTTGGCAGCACAAGGCATTGAAATGCGTTTGTAAAATCATAGTGCAAACGAACTGTGAAAAGTGCAATCTGAAGATTGCACTTTTTTTAGCTTAAAATTGAAGTAAAGGTAAAATTTAGGCAGAAAAAAAGGAGTCCGAAGACTCCTATCAACTCAAAAAACCACAGCGCTGAGGTTCTTTTATCTTTTTAAATAGACTTATAAAAAAATAATCAACAAAATCAATTTATCATCACACAATATTCAACCGAAACATCCGTGGATATTTCACTGCACACAATATACGCAGAGCTTTAGCTGAAATATTGACCAAAAACACCAAAAACATTGACCATTTGCGACAAGACTTGCCCAAGCTGTCAGTACAAACCTTCATTTGCTGCAATACAGTTAAGATAACTGCTCTGCCACAGCTAATTTTTTCTCGACCCATTTGGCAGGAAAATATGCAGCAGACAGATGGTTTAAACCCTGTGCAATCACCCGAGGTAAGGCAATGCCTAACGGATTTTGCTCCTGTAAGGCAGGTGCTGAAATGACTCGCGTTCCTAAAATATAATCAAACCACGGTTTGGTCACGCACCAGTTCGCATCCTGATTACTGTTCATGTGATGGTCATAATGCCACGGAATTTTCTTAACTGCCCACTCTGGCTCTAAATGCGCACGACGGTGAATATAATAATAATTCGCAGCACTATATAGCGCAGCCAAACTCATACCCTTAGAAATTGGATAGAACACGCCACTGGCCACCGTTGCCACCACAGCCAAAGACACAATTTCATTTTTGGTACGCCAGTTGCGAATCCCTTCGACATAGCCATGATCGTGAAAACTGGTTTTACGCACTTCACGATGATGTTCCCAATGTGATTTCATACTTTCAGGCACAGGACTATAACGGCGCTGCCCTGCTCGATGCGTTCCGTGCAAAATATATTTATGTGCCACCCATTCAAAACCATTGGCAACCACCAAACCTGCTAGAAATCCTTTCCACATCGCTATTTCTCCTTAAACACAGGACATCTTGACTCTGATGTTCACTATAGGCATGTGAGATTGACTAGATCTTGACCAAAAAAATCAATATCATTGACAAATGACGACAAAAATAAACCGATAACACATGCAACAATTCAAAGAGTATACGGGCTCGATCTATGGTGGCTTAGGGCATTTATTGATGTGCTATTACCAAGCAAAAAAGCTGCCCATTCCAGAAAAATTACATCAGATTCAAAATCTGGAACGTTTTGATTATGCCCTCTGGCGTGACTTGCTCAGCACTTTGGAGCAACAATTACCACAACCTGCTTTGGGTTTGGAAATTGCCAAATACGTGCAGCCCAAACATTTAGGCATCATTGCATATTTAGCCTTGTCCTGTGATCATCTGGGCGAAGCATTACAGCGTTACCACGATTTTCATCGCTTGATTTACGATGGTGGCCCATTGCAGGTCGAAGCACAAAACGATTACTTATCCATTCGTTGGTCAGAATTATCCGTGCACATGACCACACAATTAACCGATGAAATTGCCATTGCCTTGATGATGGAATTTTTGAAGCACTTTATGCAGTTTGAGGATATTTGCCTGCACGAAGTACATTTTCATCATCCTGCACCCAAAAATATTGCACTGTATGAGCAGTATTTTCATTGTAAAGTGCGCTTTTCTCAGCCAATTACCCAAGTGTTGTTGCCTGTTTCCGAACTGGCAAAACCTTTTCATCAGGGCGATCAAACCTTACAGCATTTATTGTTGCAACAGGCGCAAGCCTTACTGGAAAAGCTACCGAATAGCACCCAAACCGATCAGCGTTTACAGCAAGCCATTTTGACGGGGCTGCAAAAAAATATGTATCAAATTGAACATATTGCTCAGCAATTACATATTTCTGTACGTCAGTTGCAACGTCATTTGCAACAGCAAGGCACGACCTACCAAAAACGCATGCAGGAAGTACGCTGTTTATTGGCAGAACAATATTTACAAGACCCACATTTAAGTCTGCAAGAAATTGCGCTATTGCTGGGTTATTCAGAACAAAGTGCCTTTCAGCGTGCGTTTAAACAATGGACGCAGCACACACCACAACAATGGCGGATGCAACGTGCTTCATGATTGCTTCTTTTTACTTTAATTTGTGTTAAATTCATCACAATATCGATCTAAAATGCGATAAATTTAATTGAAGTTTGATTAATTAACTCAAAAAATAAGCACTGGAGAATCAAATTGAATAAGTATTTCGCAGAACTGGCTGGCACATTCTAGCTGGTATTTGGTGGTTGTGGTGGTGCGGTATTGGCTGCAGCTTTTCCTGAATTGGGCATTGGTTTTGTGGGGGTATCCCTCGCGTTCGGTCTGACCGTATTAACCGCGGCCTATGCACTTGGGCACATTTCAGGTGGTCAATTTAACCCTGCAGTCAGTATTGGTTTGTGGGCAGGTGGACGTTTTGAAGCCAAAGAACTCGCACCGTATATTATTTCACAAATTATTGGTGCGACTCTGGCCGCACTGGTGTTGTATCTGATTGTACAGGGTCAGGCAGGTTTTGCAGGCACAGGCGGTTTCGCGACCAACGGTTATGGTGATTTATCTCCAGGAAAATATGCCCTCAGTTCAGTATTATTGATTGAAGTGGTACTCACTGCTGGCTTTTTGATGGTGATTATGGGTGCAACCGCCAAACGTGCACCTGCAGGTTTTGCTCCAATTGCAATTGGTTTGGCACTGACCTTAATCCATCTGATCAGTATTCCTGTAACCAATACTTCCGTGAACCCTGCACGTAGTACAGGTGTGGCGTTCTTTGCTGAAACTGCAGCACTCAGCCAGCTTTGGGCTTTCTGGGTTGCACCGATTGTAGGTGCGGTGATTGGTGCGGTGATTGGTGCGGTGCTGTATCGCGCTATGGCAAAAGCTGAAGACTGATCTTCAAAACTTTAAATCCACAGCTTTTCAAGATGTCTGGGATTTATCTAAAAACACACAAAACAACAAAGCCCGTTCAAGCGTTTGAGCGGGCTTTTTAATGGCTTAGATGAGCAGATTAAAGTAGATTTAATATCTTGAGATGGCATCCATTATAAAAATGGATTTTCAATTTCACCCGCTTCGGGACGATCTAACTTTTCAGGCAGATTCGGAGTCTGCTCCAAAGTTGCAACAACTTCATTCAAAAAAGCCTGTAGTGCTTTGGCTGCCTGTAAACCCGCCTGATCTTTGCTGATTTGCAAATTGCCATACACATTGATGCAATCTAAATCATTTTCTAAGGTTAAGTCATGAATCGCATGTGATTCAGTCCCATTTTGAAACGGTTTAAACATTGAATTCACCTTAGCATGAAGGATGCAATATCCATCATCTTAACCCAGTTTAAGATTTCAACAACTGTAAAATATATTGCAATAAAGCTTCAATCAATTGCTTCACAATTGCATCTTGGGTATCTGCATCAATGCTAGCACCCGATGCAGGACTACTGCCTGAGCGTTTAAATTCGGTTTGCAAGGCTTGTAATTGCTCAGCAGATACATCTTCTGCGCACTGGCTTTCTGCATCCCAATGTGAGTAGGCAATCGGTGTATTGGCTTTTACAGCATTTGCAGTCAAAGGCAATTTATAGGTATTGCGCTTTTGTTCTTCACTTAATTGTGGGAATAAATTAATGCCCAACTGTTCTTCTAAATAGCAGACACTCACCACTTGCACCTGTAACGAGTCGTTATTGGGCGCGTAATAAGCCCCTATCGCGCCTGTTTTGGGCATATACACAGCTTTATACACCGCAGTCGGCACAATAACGCCCTGCCCAATGGTTTTTAGACGCTTGGCATTAAAACTTGGCCCCGTAATCACATACACATCTTGCTTTTGCTTAGTCACCACCGCTCGGGTGGCTTCTTCAAGTTCACGCCAGACCTGCTGATTATTTTTAGGGGCTTGCGGCACCATATTTGCCAAAGAAAAACTGTCAAACTGGGCTGCCAAGTTGGTCATGTCGGCATTCGGTGCCATGTGTCCACGGTCATAACCCGAACCACGATAATCCAGCAAAGTCGCACGATGCTCGGCTTTGACGCGCGGTTCTTCGTGAAAGTTATCTTCACGTGGAATCCGCTGACTCAAACGCGCTGGTGTTAAGGCTTCTGCCACCCATAACGGGGTTTTGGATACCCCTGAATACATCACATTAAAGTCATTAAAACACAGCGGATAGCTGTCTTTTTGCAGGCTATTTTTCAGTAAATAGGGCGGCGTTTCTCGATAGAACTGGGTTAGGCAAGCACTATTTCCTGAACTCGGCACCAGTGAAGTCCACTGGCTAATTTTTTCTTGACCAAAAGCAATCACAAAACTCCCTGTTGCCACTACACCGAGTAGCACTTTCAAGCTGTTTTGATTGAAAATTTGAGTCCAAATGTTGTTGGAATTGCGCCGTTTTCTTGCCATAACCGTTACTGTGACTTCGCTCTAAATCCGCAGAGTTTGCCCGAGCTTAACAATCCACTCACAGCTTGTATATGAAGCACCTCTTGTTCGTCTAACAATTAAACAAAACCCGCGCCATAACACCACAAAAGCCATACACAGCCTGAGTTTTAAGCACTTTTGACATCAGTCTAGATCAAGTTTGGTAGATTTGATTGCATCCGTTTTAGCGAATCTGCCAAGCTAAATACACCTTAAAGACATCGCTCAGCGACACCCAAGCGCATTGCGCTGCTCTAGCTGGATGTCATTGACGATTTAAATTGGTTTTAACTTTATTTTTGCGATTTTTGATGGAGAAATACATGCGTTTTCATCTTTTTGCTTGTGCTTTGGTTGGTAGCAGTATCAGCATTTCTGCCTTTGCCGAACCACCCATTCAAGCAGGTGATACTTTAGAAAGTTTATCTAAAGTCAAAATAAGCACCACGATTAATGGGCAAGCAGGCTCACTACAAGAATTAATCGCCAATGGTCAGATACGCATTGTACCGAGTACAGATACAAACTTAACAAGTCCAGCAGAAAATATAGCGCAACAGCCTGCAAACCAAATTTCAGCCGAACAAGCCAATCTGGCTCAAGACAATGTACCGATGACGATGCCTGTCGGGACTGAATCCGAACTGCAACACGCAGCGCAGGCAGAGCAAGTGAGCGAACAACACATACAAGCCACCTCTGCGCCATTATTGTCATCTTCAGCCGATTTACCTGTAAATGCTGGCGATGATGTGGATGTCACCGCAGAAGCGCTAAATGCTGCACCACAAAACCCTGCTGCATCTGAACAAGCAGCAGTCAATCTGCCCACGACTGAACGGCTTGAAACCACAGCACCTGCGGCACAGGGCGCAGATGTAAACGATATAGATTTAAGCCATCTACAACCAAGTGATACGGAACAATAAGATCTGTTTAAGACCAATCTTGAGCTAAAAATAAAAAACCAGCACTTTATAATGCTGGTTTTTTTAAAATCTATTGAGCAGTTTTTAAATTTCGATTTGACTACCCAATTCCACCACACGGTTGGTTGGAATTTGATAGAAATCACTCACTGGACTGGTATTGCGCTGCATTGAAATAAACAGTTTTTCACGCCACGGTGACATGCCATCGCCCACCGTATGCACAATTCGATCACGCGAAATAAAGAAGCTCATTTGCATCATATCGAATTCAAACTCAAGCTGTTCATAGGCTTGTTTTAAGGCATTTGGAATATTCGGCTGATCTTTAAAACCGTAATACATGGTAATCCGATAAAAACGATCATCCAGTTTTTCGACTTGAATCCGATCTTGCTGCGCCACAAATGGAATATCACGCGTGATGACCGTTACCATGATATTGCGTTCATGTAAGACCTTGTTGTGCTTAATATTATGCAACATGGCATGTGGCACAATGTTAGGCGTACCTGTCAAGAAAATCGCATCGCCAGGGACAAATTTGGTTTCATTGCCCATACTAATACTGTGAATGAATAGGTCTATCGGCAAGGCATCTTTTTCCAAACGATTGAAAACCAATGCACGACCATCTTTCCACGTCATTAAAATGGTATACATGATGGCGCCAATTAAAATTGGCACCCATCCCCCTGACACAATTTTGAGCGAGGTCGAAGCCACAAAAATTAAATCTAGGGTTAAAAATGGCACTGCAAAAAGGGCAACTTTCCACATCGGCCAACGCCAAAAACCATAGGCCAGCACTGAAATTAAAATCGTGCCACACAGCATGGTCATGGTCACTGCCACGCCATAAGCACTGGCAAGTCTGGCACTATTTTCAAATAATAAAATTAAGATAAGCACCGAAATAAATAAGGCCCAGTTAATGAATGGCAAATAGATTTGACCACGTTCGACATCGGACGTGTGGCGTACCGTCAGGCGAGGCAAATAACGCAATTGAATGGCCTGATTAACCATTGAAAATACCCCTGTGATCACCGCTTGAGAAGCGATCACTGCCGCAGCCGTAGCTAAACCAATCATCGGGTATAAGCCCCATTCAGGCACCAACATATAAAACGGATTTTCAATCGCTGCAGGGTTGCGTAGCAGTAATGCGCCTTGTCCCGCGTAATTCAATAACAAACAAGGTAAGACAATTAAAAACCACGCGAGGCGAATGGGCATCCGCCCAAAATGTCCCATATCGGCATAGAGTGCTTCGCCACCCGTCATGGTCAAAATTACGGCGCCCATGGTGAGAAATGCAACAAAGGGTTGCTCTACTACAAAGTTAAACGCCCAGTGTGGACTGACCATGGCCAATACAAATGGAGTTTGGATGATACTGAGCAGCCCCGCACCGCCAATGGCTAAAAACCACAGCAAAGTCAGTGGTCCAAAAAATTTGCCCATCGTACCTGTACCATGACGCTGCACAATGAACAGTCCTGCCAAAATACCAATTGAGAGCGGTACGAGCCATTGATTAAAAATAGGCGTGGCAATACTTAGCCCTTCGATAGCCGACAATACTGAAATAGCGGGGGTGATAATACCATCGCCAAAGAAAAGTGATGCGCCAATAAAGCCAAGTGCGATCAGAAAGATTTTTTTGTCTTCGGCAATGCGGGTGGTGCGCAGGTTCAATGCCAATAATGACATGATCCCGCCTTCGCCATTGTTATCGGCACGCATAATGATAGTGACGTATTTGAAGCTGATGGTGAGCATCATGCACCAGAAAATCAGGGATAAAATTCCCAATACACTGGCTTGAGTAATTGCAAGATGGGCCGTTAAAAAAGTTTGTCGGAAGGCGTACAGGGGGCTGGTTCCGATATCCCCAAATACGACGCCGAGCGCAGCCAAGGTAATGACGGGTAAGGCTGCTTTTTTTGCAGTACTTTGCATAGGTGTCTTCGATTTAGACGGTATTTTTGAGAATCATAGCACTACGCTGAAAGTTTTTCTCTAAATCAAATGTTTCAACTTGGCTTTGTACTATTTTTTGGTTATTATCCACCGCCTATGGTGAAGTGTCCGAGTGGCTGAAGGAGCACGCCTGGAAAGTGTGTATACGTTAATAGCGTATCGAGGGTTCGAATCCCTCTTTCACCGCCAAACATTATTCTCATGAAGTCTCATGTGATCTTAAAAAGCTTAAATCTAAAGGGTTTAAGCTTTTTTTATGTCTAATGCAATCTACTTTATCTATTGCAAGCTTGATCTTGTTGGGGGTATAACTAGGGGTATAATAAATTACCCCCAAAATTATACCCCCAATTCTGTGGAATCATTGCAATGCTTACAGATGCTCAAGTCAGAAAAATAAAACCATCGGAAAAGAAAGCCAAATAATTACCTATGATCGAAATCTAGCACATATCACGGCTGGCGGGCTTGGTTATCGTGAATTCTAAAAGTTGAACCCATATAGGGGAAAGCCCCCTACTCACTTAGGTATGATTTATTCAAATCACCATTCATCTATTACTATTAAAACATATTCGTCCTTCTATGTATTTCTTATTAGTGGCGGGTTTTCCCGCTGCGGACAACTTCACACTATTGGATTTATGGGTACAGATACAATCAAAGCCTAAGAATCTGAAAGAAGCATATCGCCTGCATTAGACTGATAGCTATTCAGCTCATGTTGATTTTTACCCATTTTATCGACATGACAACCTGAATATGTTTATGTCATCGACATGACAACTCTCTCATGTCGATTTTTGTCAGTTTTATCGACATGAAAGCCTGAATATGTTTATGCCATACAGCTAAAGGAATAAGACAATATTCCTTTTAGGTTTTAAGCACATCAACAACCTGAACGCTAAATGTCACATCCTAAAGCGAATTAGCTTTTTAAAAAGGTCATAATCAGCCAACCACCCACCCAATAAAAAAACCGCTGCTCAATCTTCCAGATCAACACAGCGGTTTTAAACTCATCTTTTACAGATCAGTCACATCTTACATTTTCTTTTCTTCAATATTTAACGCATTGATTGCCAATACCGCCTGAGTACGATTTTGCACACCCAATTTACGGAAAATTGCGGTCACATGCGCTTTAATCGTCGCTTCAGAAACATCTAATTCATAGGCAATTTGCTTATTCAACAAACCTTCTGCCACCATCATCAATACACGGAATTGCTGTGGTGTTAAAGACTGAATACGTTCAGCCAAAGCTGTTTCATCTGCAGCGCGAGGGTCAAAGTTAACATTCGCAGCCAAGTTTGGCGGCAACCAAATCTCACCTTCTAAAACTTGACGAATTGCTTCACCAATATGGCTCGGATGTGCCGATTTTGGGATATAACCCATCGCCCCATGCGCAATTGAACGTTGAATAATCGATGCTTCTTCGTGAGCGGACACCACAATAATTGGGATAGATGGATATTGCGCACGCACATGCACCAATGCAGAAAAGCCCGATGCCCCTGGTAAATTCAAGTCCAATAAAACAAGATCAGGCTCAGGTCCATTTTCCAAACGTTCGTACAATTCATTAACTGCAGCAGTTTCATGAATTTGAGCTTGCGGTAAGCTATAACGAACCGCCTGAATTAAGGCATGGCGAAACAGCGGATGATCATCAACGATTAATATATTCATAACAGACGTGAGAGATCTTGGGCACAGTTGTTATATTCTAACCATACAAAGACAATTAAGGATATGCAAGACATGACTTTTTTGCATTTATTGTGCAATTAATCACAGAAAAGCGTTTATTTTTTATGTTTTCAGCGCTCAGTCAAAAAGGTTGATCATTTTGTGGATTTTTTAATCAGTTTTATTTTACAACCAAAACGCTCAAAACAAGATGTAATATGAAATAGAAAATATCCCAAGATAAGGGTTTATATCCGTACCGATTCAGACAAACTCAGCAACAAAGCAGGACAAGCGTTTGATATTACCCCAGGCATGGTCGCAACAGTCGATATTAAAACGGGTGAAAAAACGGTGTTGGATTATCTGATCAAACCATTCAACAAAGCCAAAGAAGCCTTACGTGAGCGCTAAACAGAAATTCGCTTATACCTGAATTTAATGAATTATCTCATCTCTGATTCTTGCCTTCTCCCAAAACCCAACTGGGCTCAAGTGAAGGCGAGAATGAGGGCGATAATATCCTATGCCCTCTACAGTTTTATTTTTCATAGATTTTGCATTTCATCTTAATTGCCTAAACAATCTACAGCAACGCAGCAAATCCTCCTTTTCACCTCTTTCCAAGCCTGATGACACTGTGTATAACCATAAGTCACGCAATGAAAATGATAAGCATAGGCAAAACAGGTAAAAAACCGTTAGACTATGCATCTCTCTCATTCAATGTCGTTTCAGACAAATAAGAAGGTGAAGGTTGATGCCGCTCAATACTGTCGAAGAGCTTGTAGCAGATATCCGTGCAGGAAAAATGGTCATCCTCATGGATGATGAAGATCGTGAAAATGAAGGTGATTTAGTCATTGCCGCAACCCACGTTCGCCCTGAAGATATCAACTTCATGATCACACACGCGCGTGGTCTTGTTTGCTTAACCTTAAGTCGTGACCGTTGCCAGCAATTAAACCTACCGTTAATGGTTGATGCCAATGGTGCACAACACGGTACGAACTTTACTTTGTCGATTGAAGCTGCTGAAGGCATTACCACGGGTATTTCTGCCGCAGAACGTGCGCATACCATTCAAACCGCTGTCGCTGCACATGCCAAGCCTGCCGATATTGTTCAGCCTGGGCATATTTTCCCACTCATGGCACAGCCAGGTGGTGTATTGCACCGTGCAGGACATACCGAAGCAGGTTGTGATCTTGCCCGTTTGGCAGGTTTAGAGCCTGCATCGGTAATTTGTGAAATCATCAATGAAGACGGCACGATGGCGCGTCGTCCAGATTTAGAAATTTTTGCTGAAAAGCACGGGTTAAAAATTGGTACTATTGCCGATTTAATCCACTATCGCATGACCAATGAACAAACTGTAGAGCGTTTGGATCAGCAAAGCATCGACACCGAATATGGTACTTTTGACTTATATCGTTACCGTGAACTGGGGAACCCAGACATTCACTTGGCATTGGTCAAAGGCGAGCCGAAAGAAGGCGTTACCACAGTACGTGTGCATGGTTTTAATCCAACCCGTGATTTGCTGAAGCTGAAAAAAGCAGATGGTTCGGCAACTTGGAATTTAGACCGTGCTTTAAAAGAAATTGCCAACAGTGAACGTGGTGTTTTGGTCTGGATTGGTCAAGCTCAATTGCAAGACTTGGGCCCTGCCCTAGACAGCCTTAAATCCCCGAAACAAGGCAAAGCCAATGCTGCATTGTCACAGCAATACCAAACCATTGGCGTGGGTGCACAAATTTTACGTGATTTAGGCGTTGAAAAAATGAAGCTACTCAGCTCACCATTACGTTTCAATGCTTTATCAGGCTTTAACTTAGAAGTGGTGGAATATATCACCGCAGATCCAACATCAGAGAAATAATCGAGGTTGCTATGGCAATTCGCCGTATTGAAGGTTTATTACATCTCGCTAGCGAAGGCCGTTATGCGATTTTAGTCGGTCGTTTTAATAGTTTTGTGGTTGAGCATTTGCTTGATGGCGCAATTGACACATTGAAACGTCATGGCGTATCAGAGGATAATATCACCGTTGTTCATGCACCAGGCGCTTGGGAACTTCCTGTTGTGGCTAAAAAATTAGCTGCATCGAATGGTTATGATGCCATTATTGCACTCGGCGCAGTGATTCGCGGTAGCACTCCACACTTTGACTTTGTTGCAGGCGAATGTGCCAAAGGCTTAGGTGTGGTTGGTTTAGATACTGGCTTACCTGTGATTAACGGTGTATTGACTACGGATAGTATTGAACAAGCAATTGAACGCTCTGGAACAAAAGCAGGTAATAAAGGAAGTGAAGCTGCCTTAACTGCAATTGAAATGGTTAACTTGTTAAAGGCTATTTAACGCTATGTCGCAAACACTTCAAGCAACTTATGCAGCAAAACGTAAAGCACGTCGTTTTGCTGTGCAAGGTATTTATGAATGGCAGATGAGCCACAATCCAGTACATGAAATTGAAGCACGTACCCGTGTGGAAAATGCCATGCACAAAGTGGATCTCGGCTATTATCATGAATTGTTGACTCAAGTGGTTGCCAATCATGAAGCATTGGATGCATTACTGGTGCCTGTTCTTGATCGTGACATTCAAGCACTCGATGGTGTTGAACTCGCCACCTTACGTTTAGGTGCTTATGAGTTAGAACAACATCTGGAAATTCCATACCGTGTGGTATTGGATGAAGCGATTGAATTGGCAAAACACTTTGGTGGTGCAGACAGCCACAAATACATCAATGGTGTATTAGACCGTCTTGCCAACAGCTTACGTGCAGCAGAAAAGCAACAAAGCAACTAATTCAAAGTATTGAGTCGATTGTTGTATGGCTGAGTTTTCCATTATTGAGACCTATTTCAACAGACCGCGTCCCGATGCAGTCGATTTAGGTGTCGGTGATGACTCAGCTCTGCTCACCCCTCCGCCGCAACAACAATTGGTCATTTGTGCCGACACTTTAGTCGCTGGACGACATTTCCCCCTCGATACCAACCCACATGCGATTGGTTGGAAATCGGTTGCGGTCAATTTATCTGACATTGCCGCCATGGGTGCCACCCCACACAGTATATTATTGGCATTGAGCCTACCCCAAATTGATCACGACTGGCTCAAAGGGTTTAGTCAGGGTTTACATGATTGTTGCGATCAATTTGGGGTAAGTTTAATTGGTGGAGATACCACACAAAGCCCGCATCTCACCATTTCCGTTACCGCCTTAGGCTGGATTGAACAAGGACATGCCATTCCACGTTCAGGCGCGCAAGTCGGTGATTATATTTGCGTCAGCGGACAAGTCGGTGATGCCGCTTTTGGTTTAGATCATCTCGATCATCCTTTAAAACAACGTCTCGACTACCCAACACCACGTTGTCAACTTGGACAACAACTCAAAGGTCTGGCTTCAAGCATGATTGATGTTTCAGATGGCTTGGCACAAGATTTAGGGCATATTCTCAAAGCCTCTCAGGTCGGTGCTTGTATTGAACTCAGCCAACTGCCTATAGATGCTGCATTAACCGAATTACCACAACAAAAGCAGTGGCAATATGCCTTGGCAGGTGGCGATGACTATGAGTTATGCTTTACAATAAGCCCACAAAATTATCAGCAGCTTTTGCAAAAACCGCTGAATACCCCTATTCATATTATTGGCAAAATTAACAATCAAAACCGCTTAAGCTTTGAACAGAATGGCGTAGATCGTTCACTTCATTTTCATGGATACCAACACTTTGCAAAAACCCGCGATTAATTTCAAAGCCATGTCTTGGACTGACCGACTGATTGTATGCTGTGGTGTTGGCTTCGGTTCAGGTCTACTACCCAAAGCTCCCGGTACCTTTGGTTCGGCCTTTGCCCTACTGTTCATTCCCATTTGGTTCGCGCTTGGTTTCATTCCAAGCCTTTTTGCCATTGCCATCATGTCCCTCGTTGGCATATATATCTGTGGACGTACTGCACAGGTTATGGGCGTACATGATGATGGTCGTATTGTTTGGGATGAATTTGCAGGACAATCGATTACCTTTTTACCACTGATTTTTATCAATCAAATCAGCTGGGTCTGGGTAATTGTGGGTTTTGCCCTATTCCGACTATTTGATGTGTGGAAACCTTGGCCAATACGTGTCATTGATCGTCAGGTCGAAGGTGGTTTTGGCATCATGCTGGACGATATTATTGCGGGTCTTTGGGCCGCATTATGTATTTATATTTATTTATCTTTTACTTTGGTTTAGCCATCACTAGGATTCAACATGTCTACCACCGTGATTATTCTTGCAGCAGGTAAAGGCACGCGCATGCGTTCAAATTTACCAAAAGTATTACAACCTCTTGCAGGACGCCCACTCTTGGGTCACGTGATTAATACCGCAAAAAAATTACAAGCAGATCATATAATTACCATTTACGGTCATGGCGGTGCTTTGGTGCAAAATGCGTTTGCGCATGAACAGGTACAGTGGGTCGAACAAGCTGAACAGTTGGGCACAGGTCACGCAGTCAAAGTGACTTTGCCTGTTTTACCACGTGAAGGTGTATCACTGATTTTATCGGGAGATGTACCTTGTATTACAGAGCAAACTTTACAAAAGCTACTCGATGTTTCACGTGAAACCCAAATTGGCTTGGTGACACTTACCCTTGCTGATGCCACGGGTTATGGTCGTATTGTACGTGAAAACGGTAAAATTCAAGCGATTGTTGAACATAAAGATGCGTCTGAAGCCCAGCGTCAAATTCAGGAAATTAACACGGGTATTTACTGCGTCAGCAATGCCAAATTACATGAATGGCTGCCAAAACTGAGCAATAACAATGCGCAGGGTGAATATTACCTGACCGATATTGTGGCGATGGCAATTGCCGATGGCTTAGAAGTTGCATCGGTAGAACCTCAACTGGCTTTTGAAGTAGAAGGCGTGAATGACCGTGTGCAATTGGCTGCATTAGAACGCGAGTTCCAGAACTTCCAAGCCAAGCAACTCATGCAACAAGGTGTGCATTTAATTGACCCAACCCGTTTTGATTTACGTGGTAATCTCACTGCAGGTAAAGACGTTCGCATTGATATTAACGTAATTATTGAAGGCGATTGCGAACTGGGTGATGGCGTAGAAATTGGTGCAGGTTGTATCCTCAAAAACACCAAAATTGCTGCGGGCACTAAAGTTCAGCCGTATAGCGTATTTGACCAAGCGGTTGTAGGTGAAGCTGCGCAAATTGGTCCATTCTCACGTTTACGTCCGGGCGCGGTATTGGCCAATGAAGTGCATATTGGCAACTTTGTTGAAGTGAAAAACAGTCAAATTGGTTTAGGCTCCAAAGCCAACCACTTTACCTACTTAGGTGATGCCGAAGTGGGTGCAGGCAGCAATATTGGTGCAGGTACGATTACTTGCAATTATGATGGTGCCAATAAATTTAAAACCATTATTGGTGACCAAGTCTTTATTGGTTCAAATAGTTCATTGGTTGCACCTGTCACCATTGCCAATGGTGCAACGGTAGGCGCAGGCTCGACCATTACCCGTGATGTTGCAGAACAGTGTTTAGCTGTGGAACGTTCTAAACAGTTCACTAAAGAAAATTATCAACGTCCACAGAAATTGAAAAAATAAGAGGAAGTTCCTATGTGCGGTATTGTCGGTGGCGTTGCAGAACGTAGTATTACCAATATCCTCATTGAAGGTTTAAAGCGTTTAGAATATCGCGGTTATGATTCCGCAGGTTTGGCATTGATTAGTCAAGGTCAGGTCTTGCGTGAGCGTCGTGTCGGTAAAGTAGCAAATCTTGAGCAAGCAGTACTAGATTCTCAAGTCACAGGTTCACTCGGTATTGCCCATACACGTTGGGCAACACATGGCAAACCGACAGAAAACAATGCACATCCGCATATTTCTGGCAATGTTGCTGTCGTACACAACGGTATTATCGAAAATTATCAAGAACTGAAAGATGAGCTAGAAGCTTTAGGCTATATGTTCAGCTCTCAAACGGATACTGAAGTGGTTGCGCACTTGGTCAACCATGCTCTTAAAACTGCACCGAATTTATTGGTTGCGGTACAGCAAGTCGTGCCTCAACTGAAAGGTGCTTATGCTCTGGGAATTATCCATACCGATTATCCAGATGAATTGATCACGGTACGTGAAGGTTCTCCTTTGGTGATTGGTGTCGGTATTGGCGAAAACTTTATCAGTTCAGACCAATTGGCGTTATTGCCGATCACCAACCGTTTTATGTATTTGGAAGAAGGTGATATCGCCCGCTTAACCCGCGACAGCATTGAAGTTTTTGTAAACGGTCAAACGGTTGAACGCCCTGTAAAAGAGTTGGATGCAACTGTAAGCAATGCATCGAAAGGTGAATATAAACACTACATGCTCAAAGAAATTTATGAGCAGCCTGAAGCAATTCAACAAACCATTTCACAAGCATTAAATGGCAACGCTTTACGTGAAGATTTCCTGAAAGATGCTGAACTTGATTTTGCCAACATCCAACAGGTACAGATTATTGCCTGCGGTACCAGCTACCATGCAGGGATGATTGCAAAATATTGGTTTGAACAGCTGATTAACTTGCCATGTCATGTGGAAATTGCCAGCGAATACCGTTATCGTACCCCAGTCATTGTGAATAACACGTTGTATGTGTGCATTTCACAATCTGGCGAAACTGCAGATACTTTAGCTGCGTTACGTGATACACAAAAACGTGCTGCTGCAAAAGGTTTAGATATCACAACCATGACCATTTGTAACGTGGCAACGTCGTCAATGGTACGTGAAACCAACCATAGTTTGTTAACGCTTGCGGGTCCTGAAATTGGTGTGGCATCGACCAAAGCCTTTACGACACAGTTGGCAGCATTAATGCTGTTGGTGCTCAAAATTGGTCAGGTGAAAAATGCAATTGCAGCGACAGAAACAGCGGAAATTATTGCAGACTTGTGGCACACACCAAAAGTAATTTTAGATACTTTGCAAAATGATACGGCAATTTTACGTTTGTCTGAATTGTTTGTAGAGAAAAATCACTGCTTGTTCTTGGGTCGTGGCACACAATTCCCAATTGCCTTGGAAGGTGCTTTGAAACTGAAAGAAATTTCATATATTCACGCAGAAGGTTATGCTGCGGGTGAATTAAAGCACGGCCCATTGGCATTGGTAGACAATGACATGCCTGTGGTGATTTTAGCACCGCAAGATGACATGCTGGATAAACTGAAATCCAATATGGAAGAAGTACAGGCACGTGGTGGTGAGCTGTTTGTATTTGCAGATGAACACAGCGGCATTCCTGCAGATAAAGAGCGTCAGCATGTGGTTTATGTACCGCAAGTCAGCGCGTTGCTTGCGCCAATTGTGTATAGCATTCCTGTGCAGTTGTTGTCTTATCATGTGGCAGTTTTGCGCGGTACTGATGTCGATCAACCTAGAAACTTGGCAAAAAGCGTAACAGTGGAATAATTTTTTTAACATTATTCAATGATTTTGTATGAGAGTAATAAAGTATCATCCTAAGTAATATAGTTTCATCTTAGGTAATAAAGTATCATCTCATATTGCTCAAATAACAATCGCCTGCTATTCTTAAATTAATGAGAGTAGCAGGCGATTTGCTATGGCGACTGAAAAACAACAAGACAATTGGATAAAAGAAGGTCGTGGTCAAGGCTACCTAAAGAACTATAAACCTTGGGTAACTGTCCGTGATTTTGGCTCAAAAGGTCGTTCACATCGTGTATATGGACATACAACCAAACGTACACTGAACCGTACCGGGTTTGTCGGAGACCAACTTTCTTGAGAGAATGTTCCAATGACAAAACCAAAATATACCCCTGAAATCAGAGAAAGAGCGGTTCAATTATTGATTGAATCTGAAAAAGATTATCCTTCTACTTGGGCTGCAATCACAGCTATTGCACCTGAGCAGCATGCTGCGCAAGGGTTGTACTCCTGAAACATTGCGTGTTTGGTATTTAAAGCATATGGATCAACTAAATCCTGCCAAAGTACAACAGATATCTGACCAAGAAAAAATGAAGCAAATGGAACGTGAAATTAAAGAATTAAAACGTGCCAATGAAATTCTACGTAAAGCAGCCGCTTTTTTCGCCCAGGCGGAGCTCGACCGCCCACACAAATAATGGTGGATTTTATCCAGAACAATAAAGATCGATATGGTGTTGAAGCGATTTGTAGAATTTTACCGATTGCAGCTTCGACCTATTATCGGGCTTTAGATCTCGTTGATAACCCAGAACATCGAGCGAAACGTGCTCTGCATGATTTACATCATGCAGAGCAAATCAAACGTATTTGGAAAGAAAGTTTAGGTCGATATGGTGTGCGTAAGGTCTGGCAACAATTGAAACGTGAAGGTTATGTTATCGCACGTTGTACAGTTGCTCGATTGATGCAGAAGCTAGGTATACAAGGTGTTTGGCGTGGTAAGAATAAACAAACCACCCGTAGCCGAGATGATCAAAAACGAGCAGATGACTTAGTAAAACGCAATTTTAATGCAGATCATCCTGACCCTTGCGAAGCAGTGCTTCTCAGGTCGCTGACTTCACGTATATTCAAACTCATTCAGGCTGGGTCTATACCGCCTTTATTATTGATGTGTTCTCGCGAGCAATTGTTGGATGGAAAGTATCAACACGTATGAATACAGATATGGTGCTCGATGCACTGGAGCAAGCATTGCATGATCGAGGCATGCCAAAGAACGTGATTCATCATAGTGACAGAGGCGTGCAATATCTTTCCATTCGTTATACCAATCGTTTAGAAGCAGCAAATTTACGAGCATCAGTCGGTACGACCGGTGATTCATACGATAATGCTTTGGCTGAAACGGTGAATGGCTTATACAAAACAGAGGTGATTGAATATTTAAAAGCGGATTGGCAAGGTTTAGCGGATGTACAACTTGCGACACTAAACTGGGTAGATTGGTTCAATAAAGAGCGTGTACACAGTGCACTGGGTTATGTATCACCTTTTGAGTTTGAAGCAATGTACTATGATAAGATTAACCCGTTAGGTCAGGTGGCCTAACTTAAATAAAAAAGTCTCCGACAAACCCGGTACGGTTCAACATCGTATTCAGCCTATCATTAATATACATAAACTGCCTGAGGTCAATCGTTCTAAGTTACATAGAACTCATGATGGTAATCCTAGGTGTATCATTGAAGTTCAGCTTAATTTTCAGGGTAAAAGATTTGTCATTCTGGAAATAGATACCAGCGATAATCTAAAACCTCTTTCTACGCTTATTGTCAAAATCTCAAATACAGACTCATGGAACTCATATTTTCCAACTTTTCAAAAACAAGTCGTTAAACGTTCTCTACGTTGGCCAACTGCTAAATTTTTACAAGACATTGGGATAAGGAAAACTTTTAATCATCCACGAAATTTAACTGAAATGGCTGAGTCTGATGAAGAGTTTAAAAATTGGGGGAGACGGTTTGGGGATATTTTGATAAATTTATAATTATTTTTAAGCAACTGAAAAAAATATCTTTTATCAATGTGTCACAAATAGATCAAAAATGGGTTTTATTACTATCTAACATCTAGATATAATTCTTTGATAAAAGAATATGGGAATGATTTAAATTTATGAATATAGAGCAAGGGCTTATATCCCGACTAAAAAATGATAAAAAAACTGAGACTCAACAATGGTTTCAAAGACTTATTCAACCTAGCGAATATGTTGGGGATTTGTACTCTATCAACTATGAGACTGCACGAGTAATTATTCATGATTTTGATCGTGCTAAAGTTGGAGGTATTCCAAGCCTAAGTTTTTTAATTGCATCTCGAGTAGACCCCAATAGTTCAAATATTGACTTCAAAACAGAAGACGCATCATTCATCTTATTAAGAGTCATGGATGCTGCTGCTCTACCACAGGATAAAGAAGCAGAAAGAATAAGAGTTGAAACAGCTCAACGCATCAATGGTGAAACTGAAAAACACTGGGATCATGCTAGTGCAATGGATGCAAGAACGAAGAATTTACTTGGATTCGCAGGGGTTCAATGTCGCATCATTGGAACATTTTTTCTTGAAGAAAGCGGACAACAGGAAAATACTCCCCTTAACCTAAAATTCGGAAGTGATATTTCTAATTATTATCCAAATCGTGGTTTAAAAGTCTATAAACCTAATGGAGAAGCTCTAAAACATATTGTCAATTACATTGATCCCTCAAATATTCTAGAATTAGAAAACCGTTATGGGGCTGTAGCGAAAGAAGCAAAAGTACAAATTGGACACGTCCGATATGCTTCTACTAATAGGAAGTATCAAAATATAGATGATATTCCTGTATGTATTCATCCAATGGACTTGCTTAATCAAAAAACAGCTCTTTTCGGTATGACAAGAACAGGTAAATCGAATACAACAAAAATCATTGCTAAGTCTGTTTTTGAATTAAGAAAATTGCCAGACAAAAAGGGGCAGGATATCAGAATTGGACAAATTATTTTTGATCCTAATGGTGAATATGCAAACGAAAATATTCAAGACAATAATTCAGCCTTAAAGAATGTTTGGAAACTTATCCCTAATGCTATAAAGGTAAATGAAGTTATAACTTATGGTATTACAAGACATCCGAATGATCCTGATCGAACTTTAATGCTTTTAAATTTCTTTGAAAGAGAAAATATTCAAATCGGTAAAGAAATTATTGATAATATTCTTTCTGAAGATAGCACAACCTACATAAAAAACTTCTGCCAAGTAAACTTTGAAGCACCAGACCCTAATGATGCAAGTGCCGTAACAAGACATAAACGTAGAATTTTGGCATATAAAGCTGTTTTACAAAGAGCTGGGTTTGCTGTTCCTAGCAATCAACAACCAAATACCTCAAAGCTTTTTAATAAAGATTTAATAGAAGCTTTAAGAGATAGTACAGGTGATAATGCAGCTGAATATCAATCAGCGGCAAGGGTTTTTGAAACTGTAAGTCCATCTTGGGGCCAACTTGCAAATGCTTTTGAGGCACTAGATAAATTCATACGTGATAAAAATAGCGGCTATCAAGCTTTTGAAACGGATTATGTAAATCGTCCTAGAGGTTCCGGAGATCGTTGGGCAGATGAAGATTTAAAAAAAATTATAGGTCTTTTTCAATATCCTAATGGCACTAGGAAGATAGGTAAAGCAACAGAACAACATAGTGCGGACACGTCTAGTGATTACGCAGAGGACATTTACAAGCACTTAACACAAGGAAAATTGGTTATTATTGACCAATCAAGTGGTGAACCTGAACTAAACAAATCCTCAGCTAAAAGAATTATGACAAAGATTTTTAAAGAAAATCAACGACAATTCATTCATGGAAATACAGATATTCCCGAAATTTTAGTCTATTTAGAAGAAGCTCACAACATTTTACCTGCAGGTAATGATCTAGATTTAACAGATGTTTGGGTGCGAACAGCCAAAGAAGGATCCAAATATCGGATTGGAATGGTATATGCAACTCAAGAAGTTAGTAGTATTCAAAAAAATATCTTAAAGAATACTGCTAACTGGTTTATTAGCCATTTGAATAATACTGATGAGACTAAAGAACTTTGTAAATATTATGATTTTATAGATTTTGAACCCTCTATTAGAAGAGCTCAAGATAAAGGTTTTCTGAGAGTGAAAACTTTGAGTAATCTTTTTGTGATACCTGTTCAAGTAGATAAATTTGAGGTTTAAAGGGAAATGGGATTTGAAGGCGAGTTTGCAAGTTATGACCCTTTACGTAGATTACTTGATAGTGAAAAAGTCAAATCACTTCAAGAACGTCTACAAATAAGGCAACAAGATGAAGTAGAAAAATATGAGAATTCAATTATTAAAAGATCAGAACTCGCAGAAAGTGCTTTACAGCCCGATCTTGTTTTAGCTATAGATGGAAGCTATCAGGCACATAAAGTTCAAAATGGCTTCCCTGGTGCAGAATTTGGTTATGTAACTATTGCGTCAGTATTAATTGACTTAGCGCAGGTAAATGAACTTGAAAAGCAAGACTTTATTGAACCCAAAAAATTCCGAGAAACAGAAAAAGCATCCACTATTGAAAGTGTATTCCCTGGGTGTAATGTTATTTTAGACTCTGAGAAAGATGCTAAAGCATCTTTTCGTAGAGCTTTATTTGAAGAGTTACGGAGTAATATTGTTTTTACCGAAGGGGAGACTTTACTTGATACATATGAACATTTATTTCGAATTAAACGAGAACATTTTAAGGAAAGTAATTTACCCAAAAGCCCAATTGAAAGTATTGATGAAGAAATGACCTATGGTTATGGTGAATATACTTGCCCCCATACTGGCGAGGCTCTCTTCTCAACTGATGCACTACGTTTACATGAACTCATGAATCCTGGGGGTAGCAATGGTGAAATGTTTGGTCAAACTATGGCTACACTAGAAAAGTTGTGGCTTATTCATATTTTAAGAGCATTTGAAAAAAAGAATTGGTTAGCTACATTACGTAGAGTTGCTTTTATTATGGATGGTCCGTTAGCAGTTTTTAGTACCTCTTCTTGGTTAACTAAAGTTATTGACCATGAATTAATCAGAATAAACGAGTTACAAAAGAAAATTAATGGTCAAGATCTTTTTATTATTGGTATTGAAAAATCAGGAAATTTCTTTAATCACTTCTTAGAGCTTGATACGACAAGAGATGGTAATGTAGATAAGTTCCCGAACCAATCTGCTTTATTATTAAATGATGCGTATATAAAAGATAATATTATTTTCTCTAAAAGTACAAAACCATATGGACAAGATACTTACTTTGGCAGAAAATTATTTTACAAAACAGTTGCTGGACACAAAATTGTTCCTGTAGTGGCGTGTTATAACGACCAACATAAGAACTTAGACACTGCAAATCCTTCCCAATTTTCAAGACTTGCTGATATAATGAATTTGCTTGATCAGTTAGTTTCAAGTAGATATCCAAACTCCATCTCCCCTTTAGTTTCAGCTCATGCAGAAGCAGCGATACCTTTAAATTTAGGCAAACGAATTTTTGAAGATATTGCACGAGAAATCAGAGAAAAATCAGTTGTATGAAAGCAAAGGAAAAAATTCTAAAAGGGTTTAGCACCGCTGAAGCCCGTTGGGCAAGATTTGGTCCTTACTATGCAATGTTTCCACTAGAATTTGCATTCAGTGTTGTAGAAGAATATTCTAAAGAGGGTGATTATATCATTGATCCTTTTGCAGGTAGATGTAGCAGTATTTATGCGGGTGGAGTCCTTGGTCGTAATAGTTTAGGTATTGAAATTAATCCCGTTGGATGGCTTTATGGCAAAGTAAAACTGCAACCAGCAAATAAAGATGATGTTACTGACCGCCTATTAGATATATATAATAAAAAGGATGACTATAATATCACTATAGAACAAATGCCTGAATTCTATCGAATTTGTTATTGTGATGAAGTTTTAAAATTCTTATTAGCAGCACGAACTCACTTAGATTGGAAAAATAATCAGATAGACTCTACACTAATGTCTATCCTTCTTATTCATTTGCATGGAAAATTAGGCGAAGGTCTATCCAATCAAATGAGAATGACCAAATCAATGGGGATGAATTATTCAGTCGATTGGTGGAAAAAAAAGAATTTGATTATTCCTCCAGAAATAAATCCTTATGAATTTATTCTTAAAAAAATTAACTGGCGCTACCAAAAAGGTAAGCCTAAAGTTACTGAAAGTAAAGTGATTCTAGGCGATAGTTCTGACGAATTAAAAAATATTGCTGAACAATATGTTAATGAGGATATGAAGTTCTCGCTATTAATTACTTCCCCACCTTATTGCTCAATAACAGATTATCACGCAGATCAATGGTTAAGGCTTTGGTTATTAGGTGGGCCTGAAAATCCTCAGTCACTTAAGGATAAACATAAAGGTCGATTTGTCAATAAACAAGAATATTATGCCCTACTTGATAATGTTTTTGGCTTATGTGCTCCAATTATGAAAGATAAGAGCACTATTTACGTTAGAACAGATAAACGAGAATTTACCTTTAATTCAACTCTTGAAATATTAAAAAAGCACTTCCCTAAACATAATGTACAAGTAATTGAAAAACCTTTGAAAAAAGACACTAAGACCCAGACTAAACTATATGGTGATAAATCAATGAAGCCAGGTGAAGTTGATATTATTTTACAAAGTATAGGATGATACTTTATTACTAAGTTTACTGAAATTTGAAGATCAGAATAGCTTATAAGATGATACTTTATTTTTCGCATAGCTGCAGCGCATTGTAAGTGATATTAATATTTTTGCAGACAATGAAAACTTTTATAAAACAAACAACCTAAGTCATTTAACCGCACTATTTTCCAAAAATGTTGTTTATTTATTCAGTCAGTACAATGACATGCAAAAAATGATTGACCCTATTTTTGCATCATGTATTATACACCGCATGCGGGAATAGCTCAGTTGGTAGAGCACAACCTTGCCAAGGTTGGGGTCGCGAGTTCGAGTCTCGTTTCCCGCTCCAGAATTTTAAAAGCCTCAGTCGAATGACTGGGGCTTTTTTGTTGTTGATTTTATTATATTTTTTAATATCATCTTTTTTCATATATCCGGTTCAACACTGAAATTCTTACCATAGCTTTTTTCTTTTGTGACCAAGATGTGACCATGGCGTGCCCACGACAATAGAAATGGTCTTAATTGACCTTAAATATCCTCAATCGATCACCACTTTCAGAGCTTTTATAAAAATCCCCCTGTTCTCTTCCAAACAAAGTATTTTTTTCCAAATGATCAAATATCTGTGACCATTTCACTTTTTATGTGACCATTTGTGACCAAAACTAATTATTATCATTTTGATTATTATCAATTTTCTTGAAAACCAATAAATCACCCACTTCAACATCTAATGCAATACAAATCTTATCAATTGTCTCAAAATCAATCCGTACAGATTCATCATTATAAAGTTTATGCAAAGTAGATTTATTAATTCCAGTACTTCTTACCAGATCAGCAACCTTTAGCTTCCTTTCTGCCAATAAAACAGCCAAGTTTGAAATAATCATAAAATTTCCTAGTTATATAATAAAAAGTACTTGCAAAGACATAAATGTGTGATAATTTACATCTTAGGAATAATTTTTCCTAGTTACCTAGTAAAAAAATATGAGGCTCTATTATGTCATATACCTATCTCACAGCCCAGCAACTGGCTGAAAAAATCCAGTACGACGCTCGTACCATTCGCAACCAACTGAAGGACAGTGTCTTTATTGAAGGTGTTCATTACATCCGTCCTTTTGGTGGTCGCAAAATTCTTTTTGTTTGGGAACGTATTGAAACTGAAATGCTTAAATTCACTGGTTTAAGTATGGATGCTCTTCAATAAGGTTCAGGAGGTTTAACCGATGGCTACCATCCGGGAAAGAAGTGGCAAACTCATTGCCGATTTTCGCTACATGGGCATCCGTTGCAGAGAAACAACCAATCTTGAAGACAATGCCTATAATCGCCGAATTTTAAAAAAACGTCTCGAGCAGCTTCAAGCTGAAATTACTTTGGGAACTTTTGAATACGAAAAGTATTTTCCAAAAAGTAAACGTGTTGAGGAGTTTAAGGAAAAAAGAAGTCAGCAAATCGCTGTACAAACCAAGGTTCCTCTTTTTAAAGAGTTTACTGAATTGTGGTTTAAACAGAAACAAATTGAATGGAGAGATTCATATCAACAAAAGGTTTCAATTGTAATCAAAAACTATTTGATCCCCGCTTTTGGTAATCAGGTTCTCTCAAAAATTAAGAAGTCAGACTTGCTGAACTTCCGTGCTTCCCTCGCCAAAGTGACACACGGAAAAGATCAAACAAGTCTGAAAGCATCGAGGATCAATCAAATCATGACGCCTTTACGTATGATACTGAATGATGCGGCAGAACGATACGATTTTGAGTCGCCGTATAAAAATATAAACAATCTGAAGGAAAGTAAGATCGAAGTCACACCTTTTTCTCTGGAAGAGGTGCATAAAATTCTCACTGCGGTGCGTGAGGACTTTAGGCCTTATTACACCATTCGCTTTTTCACAGGTATGCGTACCAGTGAAATCGATGGTCTGCAATGGAAAAATATCGACTTGCAACGTCGTGAGATCCATATCCGTGAAGCGTTAGTGAATGGTGTTCTTGGTGGAACCAAAACGTATGGTTCTGACCGCACGATCCAGATGAATGACCGGGTATACCAAGCCTTTCTGCAACAGAAAAGCCTCAACAACGGAAAATCGGACTTCGTCTTCTGTAACCGTGATGGCGGTCCTCTAGACTACCGTTTAGTTAATAAGCGTGTATGGCACCCTATCCTGCGCTTTTTAGGATTAACGCCTCGTCGTGCTTATCAGACACGTCATACAGCAGCAACGCTCTGGCTGGCGGCAGGTGAAAATCCAGAATGGGTCGCTCGCCAATTGGGGCATTCAACCACTGAAATGTTGTTCCGGGTCTATAGCCGCTACATTCCGAATGTTACCCGTCGCGATGGCAGTGCTTTTGAAGCCATGCTGGAGAGACTCACTACCGAGGAGCTTGCACATGAACAATAAAGCTTTCCTTGGCGGTGTGGTGGTCAGCCATGAAGCAGATAGGGTCGCGCGTGAACTCATTCATGAGTTACACATTCCCAAACTGCACAATCTGGCCTTTTTGCTGGAAATCAATAAATGCTTCGATGATCACCAGGCGTTGAGACTTTGGCTACAGCGAATGCTGGATGATGGACAAGCCCATTACGACGACTTGGCCCAACAGGCTCGCCTTCGGTTAATGAGCTTAGCTCCTTGATCTAATAAATATACAAGGTCATCCAATCGATGACCTTAGCCCCTCTATCCCTATAAAAAAGGTGAACACATGCATAAAGATATTTCAATTTGGATGCCACTCTATATTGGCGACCTACAGGCGAAATTTGCACGAATGACAGCAGAACAAGTTGGTGCGGCACTGCTGTTAATGATGGATTTCTGGAAAAATGGTGCCATTCCTCACGACCTAGCGACTGTATGTAGCATCACGAAATTACCGCAGCACACCAAGGCTAAAACTTTGTTAAATACGCTGATGGCCCTAGAATTGTTTGAAGTCGAGTCTGAGCAGATTCATTCAAATTTCTTAAGCAGTTTAAAAAGCCAGGCATTGCAAAATCAGCAAATGAAATCTGATAAAGCTAAAAATGCAGCTCAGGCACGTTGGGGGAAATCCGCTAGTAATGCTCAAGCATCAACCAAGCAACGAAAAGTAAATGCTCAAGCAGCTCCTGAGAAGAGCCCGAGTATTACTCAAGTCATGCTTGAACCATGCCCTTCATCTTCATCTTCATCTTCATCTTCATCTTCATCTTCAAATTTTGAAGAAAAAAATGAGGATTTTTTAGAAAATTCCAAATGGATTTAGGAGAGTGATCATGAATACCATGCTTAAAACGCTCCAGTTTCGCACAGAAACAACGGAAACACTTTGCCCTACCCATCATATACCCCTGATGGAAATCGCTGGTCACAAGCTATGTAAATTGTGTGCCAAAGAAACCGTCCATCACTCACATGCAGCCTATGCAGATGAGTTGCAACAGCGATTGCTACAACAGAAAATCAAAAACTCAGGGCTCAATAAACGCTACCTGGATCGTGGCTTCAAGAATTATGTAGTTGCATGTCCTGCACAAGACAATGCCATCAAACTATGTCAGGCTTTTGCACAGCAGATTATTTCTGACCATTATCCAAACCTACTGCTCATTGGTACACCGGGTACAGGAAAGACTCATCTGAGTGCGTCAATCATTCGCAACATTCTGCATAACAGTACAAAATCTGCACGCTACTATACCAGCGCAGAAATTGCTCAAAGAATGATGGATACCTGGTCAGATGCTTCACGCTCTGAGAAAGAAGTCATCGACCATTTCTCCAGTTTTGATTTATTGGTGATTGATGAATATGGCCTGCATGATCGGCATGAAAAACGCCTGGAGATGGTGCATAAGGTCTTATATAGCCGTTATGACAACATGAAATCTACTCTGCTGATTTCCAATTTCACAGTCCAAAATATGCAGCGAGATTTAGGTGTCCGATTATGGTCACGGTTGCATGAGAACCACTTGATTGTAGTACCGTGTTATTGGGATGACCGACGAATAAGCGGATAATCGCAACTCTCTCTTAAGCCAATTATCTCACTGAAATAATTGGCTTTCTCTAACGATTCCAAACGTTCAATCAAATAGACAATGCCATCCCATCTAAAACTTATTACAGTGTTCTTATTAGTTTTTACCAAAAATTAAAACAATAATGCACAAAAAATTACAATAAGATACACTTAAGTTCAAATTAAACCCACCTACGTCACATTATGAATAAAGAACCAAATATTCTTATTAAATTCTGGGATTTTTTGACACTCAAAACCTACCATAAAAATTTATTGACAAGTGGTGGTTCGACTTATCTTACAGTTATTTCATTTATCATGATTCTTGCTGCTTTGTCGGAAGGTTTCGCATGGGGGTTTTTAGGTAGTACTTTTACTCCTAATTCACCTTACGTCGGCTGGACTATAGTAGGTGGATTCGTTTTTCTTCTAATGTGGTTTTTCGACCGATCAATGGCATCTGCTGATCTATTAAAAGATGAACATGAAAAAACCTTGAATGGTTTGCAATTAACAAAAGAACCTTTTTATTCACGGTCGGGTATCAAATCATTCATAGCAAAATATTTTCCATTTGCTATCAGGATTGGAATTGTCTGTTTATCTTTATATATTACTGCACCTTTTTTAACTCAATTAGTTTTTAAAGCAGATATTGATAATAAAATGATGGAGCAATACAAAGACAATATTGCTCTAGCGAAAAAAAATGGACTGGAAAGTCGTGATAAGAAAATTGCAGAGCTTGAACAGTTAGTCAATAATACTAATGAAAAATTACAGGTAGAAATCAGTGGCAAAAGTGGCACTGGATATGGTCGTGGCTACGTTGCTCAAAGTATTGAAAGGCAATTAGAAACATTACAATCAGATTTAAAATCAACTCGTATAGAAAGAGAAAGTTTTTTAGCCAAATTTGATCAAGCGGTTGATCGCGGCAATGAAGAAGAATTAAAAAAATATGGGATTACCATTACAAAGGATAGCCCAATATTTAGGCAACAAGCCATTGAAGAATTTGAAAATCAAAAAGCTTTTAATCAAACAAAATATGCTGTAGATGTTTTTTTAATTATTCTCGGAACGATATTAATCTCTGCAAAACTTATGCAACCTCGTACTTTGCAGATGTATTTCTCAAGTCGCTTACAAGAGAAATGGGCGTTATATAAACTCGGAACATTCGACAAATATTTGCCGGAACAGGAACGAAGTGATCTTATTCTACAAACTAATCAGTCTATTCCGGAAGAATTTGAGGAGATCATGGTTCAATATGCTCAAGACCAACGTGAACGGAAAAAACAAGAAATATTAATGATTCAAGAAAAAGAAAGACTTACTCGAGAAAAGCAGCAGAAGCAATTGTTAGAAGAAGAGCGTTTACTGGCCAAAGCGAAACAGGAACAAGAACGCCAAGAATTAGTCGAAGCTGAACTAAAAAAAGCACAACAAATTCATTTTGAACGTCTTGCCAAAGAAAAAGCTGAGATTGAAATGCGTGAAAAATCTCGTGTGTTTTATGAAGGGCAAATTCTAAAAGCTTTAAATGAAGTAGAAGAAGCTGAAATAGAATATTTAAACAAATTTTCTAAAAAAATAGATCAACTAGAAATTGACGAGAAAAACTTAATTGAAGAGCTCCATGATATTGAACGTACTTATAAAAACCATGAAGACAATATCGATGCTCGCAACAAACGAATTAGTATTGCTGAAGCAGATTTAGCTGATATGCAAGACCTAGCACGTAAACTTCAGCGCCCAGAAGAAAATCATACCATTGAAAGTTTGCGAGCCTTTACGACTGCAGAGTCTGCGGTCGTGGAGCAAAAGACCTATATTAAAAACATTAAATCTTCACTACTAACTTTTGAAACAGATCAGAAGTATTTTCAAGAAAGTATGGCTCGTATTCGTGAACAATTAAGTAAAACTAGAGCTACATTAACTGAGCTCAAGGAACCTTTAGAAATTATTTCTACCTTTCGTTCCAAAATTGAAGCACGAAAAATGGAGCTATTAGGAGCTGAGGGCTTAATTGATACGCCATATGAACCACACCATGATGAAGAGATACCGATGTTGGTAGAGAAACTGAAAAGCCAGCTTTCGACTCAAGTACCGTCGTATATGTCTTAAGAATAAATTTATATGATTTGGTTAATTTTTTTCGTGGTGACAATTTTAGGCTATAGCAGTTTTATTTTTATTAGAAAGATAAAACTGCATCGTAGTCGCTGTGAGCATATCCGTGCAAGTTTACATTTACCTACAAAAAATCAGAAAAATGATTATTCAGTTTTTTTTCCAGCAGGCTTAGCTATCGGTGAGTATTTATGGCAAGTTTACAGTATTGATCCAAGCGTAATTAAAGCCGTCGATTTTAGTAGCCAGGAAGAGTTAAATTCAGCATTAGATGTCTCAAATTATTTAATGTTGAATATGTTAGAGAAAGATGAAACTTCTTTATCAGGCTTTAGAAATCGTCTAATCGGTTATATTGGTGAACAAAAAGTAAGTGATCTGTTAGATAGACAAACCCATGAAATTGTCTGGGCTAGCACATCCAATCAAGAAGTCTGGGACTTAAAAATTGACGGTGATCTCGTAAATGTCAAAACCATTCTAGATATAGACAGCATTAAAATGACAGCTTTGGCACATCCAGATGTGACTTATTTAGTGCCTGAAGATACCTATCAAAATATTGGAATAGATAATATACAGCCATTAGAAGGTTTGAGTCATGCCGATATATCGCAACAATTTGACTCTACCATCGAACAGGCAAATGGTAATGCTGCCTTAGATTCATTCGATCTACATTTGCCTATTGCAAGCGGAATAGCTGCATTCAATGAAAGACAACGATTATTAAAAGCCGGTGGAGATAAAAACTCGATAAATAAGAACGTTCTTATCGACTTTTCTTCCAAAACTGTAGGGAGTCTGACCATGGCAAAAGTTGGTGCATCCATCGGGCTTGGTTTAGGGAGTCTTGTGTTTATGCCAGTTATTGGAGGTGTTATAGGAGCAGGAGTTGGCGCATTAATCGGTTCAAAAGTGGGAGGTGGCTTTGGTAAAAAGATCAAAGAGTTAGAATTACAAAAAGAAAAGCTTCGTTTGGAACAAATGCTGGATAAATTTGGTCTTCAATACTTACCGTATATTAAAAAATTAAAACACCAAGCTAGTATACCCTTACAAAAGCAAAAGCAAGCATTTCAACTAATCGAACAGAGATACAGTCAATATCTAACATCACAAAAATGGAAACATTATTTTTTCCCCGATTTAAATTTTATTTTTTATGATGAGCTAAAAAAAATAGCTAAGAACAACTTAGATAAGTCTTCTACCAAATTTCAAAATATCGAAAATACACTTATGGCTATAGAAAATGAGAAAAACTCAAAAGCATTGGCAATCTTAGTATTAAATAGCATTTATTTACGTGATTTCCTTCATATAGATCTGGTGCAAATTAAAAAAATTTATGACCAGAAACGTAAAATATATATTGAAAGGTACAAATTATATCCTGATCAATTTCCATTGACCCAAGATATCATCAACTACAATAAACTATATAAACAAGGGATCTAAGGTCTTTCTTATAAACCAATAGATCGAAAAATTTGCTTATCTTTTCCGCCCAACCAAACTAAATACTTATTCTCTATTGCCTGCTTATACGCCCAATCGGCAACCCGATGCGAACGTTGCAGATCGGTTAGAAAACCTAATTGGGAAATTTCCTGAACAATAGATTGATCATGCAGATGATTACGTTCTCTCCATTGATCTAGGAATCGCTCGGATGCCAGATAATTACTTTTCTGTGAATTACATTTATCATCTGCTAGAACAAAGTTATGTCCGGTATCGGCAGGATATAAAGACCATGGAATAAAATGATCCACGGCATATTTTGAATTTTTGAGACTTTTTCCACAGTAAAAACACTGGCATTGCTGTAAGTCAATTAAGAAGTCTGCGACCTGCCCCAATTGATTACGAGTTGGAGCAAACATGAATTCATCTAGGTCAGGCAAACCATCCAGTACCACCAGGTTCTGCTTGTTTAGCCGAACGAAATCAATCCAGCGTTTCTGACACAACTCTTCAATGATTTCACTAAATTGTCTTAAGCAATACATCACCTTGGGCAACAGCTTGAGGGACTGCTTGGAATCTTCAAGATTATAGAGAAATTCTACGATTTGACCATTTAAATTCTGCAAATATACTACCGGCATTTGCTTTACCGTTGTAGCAACAGTTCGCTTCAGCCTGTTCCAGTAAAGTACATCCTTTCTCAACGCGGCCAAGGTCTTGAATTGTTGCTGTGCATTCTGAATTTCACTGATGATCTTTGCCTGCTTACCAGTGCTTTGATGAATAGTAAAAGGCTCGTACTGGTTAAACTGAAACGGCAGTGACTGTTTCCAGTACAGGTCAATAAACTTTTCCGCAATATCCTGATATTCTAAATGCAAGGCAGCACCGGTATCTTGACCCTGTTCAATCGCCAGACGCGTGATACTTATCAGCAAAGCAAACTTATATGTCGAAGTAAAAGTCCCTGACTGCAATATCTGCTGAATATGCTTCAAGAATTTCAGCTGCTCGTTGGGTGTAGGTTTATTATTTTCTATTAAGTGATCATCCTGCCACATGTTGAAGCTTCACCTGTCTTTGCAATCCTGCTTCCGTAGCGATTTCCATCATTTTCGCATTTTGAATGGCTTTTTTACGCATAGCTGAAAGGGTTTCTTTAAACTCGTGCTGATTACCTTTCAAATTGAGTGGCAGTATCGTTTGTTCAAAAACCTTTTCCTCAACATTCCAAGGTTCTTCACAAATTATCCAGGACACATATGCATTATCTTCAAGCCATGCATCCAGCCATTGTTCACCTGAATGCGTGAAAGTCATGCGATTACCTGACCCTACTCTTCTAAGCGGATACCCACTCATCTCAGCCAGAAGTATGCCCAATGTTCGTCTTAGCGTTGAACCTTCAGCGTTACCTGCAAAGTGTGTTTTAAGCCGTATTCTCAAGTTTGATTTACTATTTGGTTTGGTCTTCTTGTCAGGAGATATACCAACATACAACAAAGTATATTCTTGATACCTTATACAGTTTTTTATTGGGATTCCCGGTGGATTTGTTTTGAACCACCAAAAATAAATCCCGTGTTCTGCAGGAATCAAAGAGGGCTCTTTCATTAATTCGGCACGACTGTATAAACGCTGTGGGTAATAATCAAAAGCATGTGATTGCTTTTTCCATATTACGTTGATCCACTCTTCTGTACGGTCTGGACGTTTATCTACAGTAATCCATTGCTGTAACAGTAAAGCCTGATCTATTTGTTTGAGTAAGTCGTAAGCTTGTTGCTCATTCAAGTCAGTAAAGCTGCGCCCTTCTTTCTCACGGTCTGTATCGCCATATTTAAAAGACATATAACACACACCATTTGGCTTTAATGCTTTAAATATGCGCGCCAGCACTTCAGTCAGGCGATCTCTTTCACAGTGCAAAAGAGAAGCACAAGCCCAAATCCCATCATACTTAGCTAGTTCATTCAGCTCATAAAAACTTTGCTGACGTACCTCGATGCCTGTCAGCTCTCTCGCCTTTTCAACCAGCTCAGCAGAATAATCAATTGCCTCAACTTGATAGCCTTTTTTCTTAAATGCCAAAGTGTCCCGCCCCGAGCCACAGCCCAAATCCAGGATCAATGCCTGTTCGGGCAAATATCTTAGAAATGGTGCGTAAAGACTTTCCATCTCAACCTGATAGGTATTTTCAAAAAATGCTTGAGCATGTTGATTGTAATAATTTGATGTTTGATTCATTGTCTAAAAGCCAATATCTTATGTTAAAGAACATACTGATATTTCACTAGCTAAGTCAAATGATCAGTCCTATGAATGAATCAAACTTTTATTTCACTGTATCCCGACAACTGAGATAGAAACCAAACTGGTTCTTGTAAATGGAAAAAATATGGGCTTCAGATTTCGCAAGAGTATTAAAATATTACCTGGATTAAAAATCAATCTGACGCATAAAGGCATCAGCAGTGCAAGCATTGGCAAACCTGGTGCTTCTTTAAATATTGGCAAAAAAGGCACCCGAACCAGCGTTGGTATTCCAGGCACAGGCCTATCCTATTCCAAGCACCAGCCCTATAAGAACAGAGTTGGCAACCAAAAAAATCCTACTCAGGAACAACAACCATTCTATACATCAAATACTGAGAAACCCAAATCGAATGTCTGGATTTGGGTAATTTTTGGATTATTTTGTTTTATTGTCGGGGCTATTATTTTTTAGAATTAGCCGACCTTTGTACCCATAACATTTATTCCGCTAGGGGCTTTGCTGCACAACCCTATCTGTAAAGGCTTATCTAGCAATATAATTCTCAAATGTATAAGCCCGCACCTAAAACCTATCGCACAACCAAAAGGCAAACATGGTAGAAATCAAACTTATTCTGATGCGGCTATTCAATGCTGCCTTATGATCAAATCACTATTTCGACTCTCTTTACGCATGGTCACTGGCTTTGTTCAGAGCCTCATTAAACTTTGCGGCTGAGCAGCCCCGAATATCAGTGATATTCGTATTCGACTATTTGTAGAAGACAAAAGCATATTGATATTGCAATTCACTATCAAAAAAAGTCGTGATGGTCTCCACCTACTCGTCGACTCTACTGGCTTGAAGTTTTTAGGTGAAGGTGAATGGAAATGTAAGAAACATCAGCCTGAATATCGTCGCCAATGACGTAAACTTCACATTGGTATAGATGCTGAAACGCTGCAAATACGGACCGTTCAGCTCACGACAAGCAATGTCAGTGATTCACAAGTACTCGAGGATTTACTTGATCAAATTCCACTTGATGAGCAGATTGATTCTGTCTATACAGATGGTGCTTATGACACGAAACACTGCAGAAAAGTCGTTTCAGATCGACAGGCACATGCGGTGATTCCGCCAAGAAAAAATGCGAAGCCCTGGAAAGACAAAAAGCTGAGATCTTTAGAAAGAAATGAATTGTTGAAAACGGTTAAATGCCTAGGAAGAGCAATAGAAAGAAATGAGTTGTTGAAAATGGTTAAATGCCTAGGAAGAGCAATTTGGAAAAAGTGGTCTGGGTATCATCGCCGAAGCTTGGTAGAAACCAAGATGCATTGCATCAAATTATTGGGAGATAAACTCAGTGCACGGAGTTTTCAAAGCCAGGTGAATGAGATTCATGCACGTGTGGCAGTATTAAATAAATTTATGGAATTAGGCCGAGCTCATACCCAAGTTGTCACTTAAATTTGAGTCGCTTAGGGTAGTTCTATTTTTTAAATCTTTGTGCAACAAAGCCTTGCATAAGTATAACTGAAAATAATACTTCTAAGTTGCCTATACGGCAGTGAACAACATGCTGGTCATTTGATCAAATGTCTGGGCTTTCTAAGCTGCCTATAATTCCATCAATTGATTGCGAACTACTGCTATATATTAAACCTCTTGCGAAAGTGTGCTTTTAACTAATTTTTGAATCAGCTAAAATCTTATAAAATATAGCTCACTGCTGTTTAAACTTTGACTAATGCAAGGTCTACTCAAAATTAATAAAAAATCATGAAATATAAATTGTTAAGTTAAAAATAAGAGTAATTATGGGCAAGCAAAACAAAGGGCATCACTAGAAAAGTGTATAGCTCAAGCACAACAGCAAAAATCGGATGTAGGACTAAATATTATTGAAAATTCACTATTTATAATGGATAAAATCCAATAGAGTATTTATCATAACTTTATAGATATATTTAAAAAGAGGAAAAAATGTCACACGAAGCACAAATTAGTAGAACTTCGCCAACAGCATTTTTGTTTTTAGTTGACCAATCTGGTTCTATGATGGACAAAATGTCTTCAGGACGAACTAAAGCAGAATTCGTTTCCGATGTCCTTAACAAGACACTTATGGACTTAATTACAAGATGCTCTAAATCAGAAGGTATTAGAGATTACTTTGATATAGGAGTCTTAGGATATGGTCATCAAGGTGTAACCAACGGGTTTAGTAGTACTTTAGGTAGTCAGGTAATGAACCCAATTTCATTACTAGAGCAAAATCCACTTAGAGTCGAAGATCGTAAACGTAAGATGGATGATGGGGCTGGTGGAATATTAGAAGTTGCGGTTAAATTCCCCATGTGGTTTGAGCCAACTGCTAATGGTGGAACTCCTATGCGTGCAGCATTAACTAAAGCGGCTGAAGTATTGGCTGAATGGTGTGATGCTCATCCAGATAGTTATCCTCCAACAATTTTACATGTTACTGATGGGGAGTCTAACGATGGTGATCCAGAAGAAATCGCTAATCATCTGAGCCAAATTGGTACAAATGATGGTCCGGTATTGATTTATAATTTACACGTAAGTGCTTTAAGTAATTCTCCAATCATTTTACCTTCAAGCGAACATGTTTTACCTGATGCCTATTCTAAAATGTTATTTAGAATGTCTAGTGAGTTGCCTGCTCATTTAGTGGGTTATGCACAAGATAAAGGTTTCAAAGTAAGTGGTGAATCACGAGGCTTTATTTTTAATGCCGAAGCTTCTGATATTGTAGATTTCTTTGATATTGGTACAAGAGCTTCTCAATTGCGATAATGAAAGTTATTTTTCAGGGTACTCATCCAAAAGAAATTGGGGAAGAGAAAGCAAATGAAGATTCATTTGCTTTCTCCAACGATTTAGCTAAATTCATTCTATGTGATGGAGCTAGTGAATCTTATAATTCTCAATTATGGGCAAAAATTATTTGTAATTCTTTTATTGAGAGTGATGATATTAATGATGATTGGTTAAATAATGCAGCCAAAGAGTATGTATTAGAACATGATTTTGATAATATGAGCTGGGCCCAATTATCTTCCTATCAGCGTGGAAGTTTTTCAACATTTACTAGTATTAACGTAGATCTTGTTAATAAAAAAATTATTACAAGATTATTTGGTGATAGTTTTATATTTTTTTTCAAGAAAAATAATGGAAAGTATAAATATCATAAAACATTTGATATTCCGGATTTTTACGCAAATCCGACATTAATCTCTACAAAAATTGAATTAAATAGGGCTATCGATTTCAATAAAGAAAATAGTAATCATTATTTGGATATACCAATTTTATCAAATGATGAATCTATAATAGCTATATGTGCAACAGATGCATTGGCAGATTGGTTTTATAGAGCTATGATGGTTATTGATCATAATAAGTTAGTTAATATATTTCTTACCATTAATGATAGAAAATTTAACAAATTAGTAAGATTTAGTCGTAATAGGGGAAGTTTAAAAGTGGACGACACTACTTTGGTGATCTTAGAGATATAGTATACGGTCATGAGTTATCCATCCTTTGAGAAATACAATGAAGCATTTCAGCTTCATAGTAAATTATTAACAGATAGTGAATTAGCAAAAGGTAACGTCAAAAAGACGGGACTCGGTGTACCTTTGGCTATTAGTGGTGGATTTGCCTTAACTTATACAATTGAATGTGGCTCAAAAAAATATGCTGTAAGATGCTTTCATAAAGAATCAAAATCTTTAGAGCAGCGTTATTTAGAAATTTCTAAAAAATTAAAAAGCCTGTCTTCTGCATTTTTCTTGGATTTTGAATTCCAGCCTAAGGGGATTATTGTAGATGGTAATTCATATCCAATTATTAAAATGGCATGGGCTGTAGGAACTACACTTGGTGAGTTTCTTGATGATAATTATGATAATCAATTATATATAACTAATTTATCAAATGCCTTAGTAAAGTTATCAGAATATTTAGAAGGTAATTCAGTTTCTCATGGTGATATACAAACCGGAAATTTAATGATTTCTAATTCTGGATCTTCAATCCAGTTGATTGATTATGATGGTATGTACATTGATTCCATAGCAAGTTTGGGTAGTGCCGAATTAGGACATATTAACTTTCAACACCCTTATCGGGCTAAATTAAACCCTTATAATAGTAAACTTGATAGATTTTCATTGATATTATTATGGCTGGCCTGTAAAGCATTAGCAACTGATTCTACTATTTGGAATAAAACAAAATCGGATCAGGATTCAGTTGTATTTCGTTCGACAGATTTTACTAATCCTAATGCCTCTCAAACATTCGCATTATTAAGTACATATCCGGCTTTAAAGGAACATGTTAAAAACTTTGCTGCAATATGTAATGTTACTAAATTGGAAAGTATACCAAGCTTAAGTGACTTTATTACTGGTCTGAATATACCTAATTTAAGTAATGTTCATATTATATCTAAGAATGTTAGCCGTGCTGTTATTGTTAATGAGTATGTAAGTCCATATCCAGTTATTTCAGCAATGGATTATAATGCTTGCCTTCAACAAATTGGTAACCAAGTTGAAGTAATTGGTAAGATTACCGATGTGACTCAAAATTTCACTCGATATGGCAAGCCATATGTATTTATCAATTTTGGAGATTGGAAAGGTAATATCTTCAAAATTACAATTTGGAGTGAGGGCTTAGATGCCATTATAGATAAGCCTGATAGTTCTTGGATTGGTAAATGGGTAAGTATTAAGGGCTTAATGGAAGCACCTTATAAGAGTAAAAAATATAAGTATTCTCATATATCAATTACTGTATCAAAGAAAGGTCAATATTTTATAATTGATGAGATTGAAGCTAAGAAACGATTAACTTATAAAAAACAATCTAGTACAGTAAACAATTCATCAATAAGAGTATCTAATAAAGATATTTTAACTCAGATAACTGGACAATCTATTTCTGTAAAGAATAGTCAATCTGTAAGTACAAATTCTACTAATACAGCTAAATCTTCTAATCAAGCTATTTTGAGTAAAATACATTCTACAACTAGTAATACTATAAATACTTCCTCTAATAACGCTATAAATAGTTCAAATCGGAAACCAATTACAACTGCTAATAATCAGAAAATTACTACTAACTCCCAAGTATCAATACCTACAAATAATTCTTCTCAAAATAATGTTAGGAAGGGATTTAATGGTGAACAAGTAATTACTTGGGTGATCTGGATTGTAATTATTTTAGTGGCATTGAAGGCTTGCAGTTGAAATTTAAGGCAATGAACCGTACCGGGTTTGTCGGAGACCAAGCTTTCTGAGAGAATGTCCCGATGAAAAAAGTAAAATATACCCCTGAAATCAGAGAAAGAGCGGTTCAATTATTGATTGAATCCGAGAAAGATTATCCATCGAATTGGGCTGCGATCACCGCTATTGCTCCCAAGATAGGTTGTACTCCTGAAACTCTACGTGTTTGGTATCAAAAATATTTAGATAAACAAAACCCAATTAAAGTACAGCAACTTTCAGATCAAGAACGTATTAAACAACTCGAACGTGAAAATAAAGAACTGCAACGTGCTAACGAAATTCTACGTAAAGCAGCCGCTTTTTTCGCCCAGGCGGAGCTCGACCGCCCACACAAATAATGGTAGATTTCATCCATAACAATAAGGCGTTATATGGTGTTGAGGCGATTTGCAGGATTTTACCGATCGCGGCTTCTACCTATTATCGAACACTAGATTTCGTTGAAAACCCAGAACATCGAGCAAAGCGAGATCTACATGACTTGCATCATGCTGAACAAATTAAACGAATTTGGAAGGAAAGTTCAGGTCGATATGGTGTGCGTAAAGTTTGGCAAAAATTGAAACGTGAAGGCTATGTTATTGCTCGCTGTACAGTTGCTCGATTGATGCAAAAACCAGGTATACAAGGTGTTTGGCGTGGTAAGAATAAACAAACTACCCGTAGCCGAGAGGATCAAAAACGAGCAGATGACTTGGTGAAACGCAATTTTAGTGCTGATCATCCTGACCAGCTATGGGTCGCTGACTTCACGTATATTCAAACAAATTCAGGCTGGGTTTATACTGCATTTATTATTGATGTCTTCTCACGAGCAATTGTTGGATGGAAAGTATCGACACGGATGAATACAGATATGGTGCTCGATGCACTTGAGCAAGCGTTACATGCTCGAGACATGCCAAAGAATGTGATTCACCATAGTGACAGAGGGGTTCAATATCTTTCCATTCGCTATACCAATCGTTTAGAAGCAGCAAATTTACGAGCATCAGTCGGTACGACCGGTGATTCATACGATAATGCTTTGGCTGAAACAGTGAATGGCTTATACAAAACAGAGGTGATTGAATATTTAAAAGCAGATTGGCAAGGTTTAGCGGATGTACAACTTGCGACATTAAATTGGGTAGATTGGTTCAATAAAGAGCGTGTACATAGTGCACTAGGTTATGTGCCACCTTTTGTTTTGAAGCAATGTACTATGATAAAATTAATCCGTTAGGTCAGGTGGCCTAACTTAAATAAAAAGTCTCCGACAAACCCGGTACGGTTCAGAAAGTTTGCAATAGCCTTTATGGGAACCATAAGGTTTATTAACCATTCATCGAAATAGTCTTGAATCTGTAACACATCCAGTCATATATTTGATTACGTCACAAAATCAAAAAAGTAGATGAGTCATGAGCAATAATCGTGGGGGAAGCCGAGAAGGTTCCGGTAGAAAGCTTAAATATAATGAACCTACAAAAACGGTAAGAGTACCTGTATCTAAAATCATAGAGATCAAGAATTACCTCAACGAGGCAGAGAAGCAAAGCTTCAATGATGTGGCATCCATCACGCTTGTAGATCCTACAACACTTATGCACATTCCCTTGGCTTCAGAAAAGGTTGCTGCCGGTTTCCCTTCTCCTGCCCAGGACTATGTCGACAAAACTTTGGACATGAATGAGCACCTCATTAAAAATGAAGCCGCAACCTTTGTTGTGAAAGTAGCTTCACTTTCCATGAGAGATGCAGGTATTGAGATTGATGATGAACTGATTGTAGACCGGAGCATTGAAGCCAAGCATGAAGACATCGTGATTGCACTGATCGACGATGAGTTCACCGTAAAACGTCTCATGATTGAAGGTGATCATAACCATTGGCTTAAAGCAGAGAACCCTGAGTATTCTGACATTCATCTAAAGGATGGGCAGGAAATGGTGATTTGGGGTGTAGTGACTTTTGTCATCAAGCCATTCAGAAAGCGTTAATACTTTATTGGTTTCATGCTTATGCAAGCATCTCACCAGAAGATCTACGCTTTAGTAGACATCAACAACTGCTATGTCAGTTGTGAACGCATCTTTAACCCAAGTTTGAACAATAAGCCTGTCATTGTGCTATCCAACAATGATGGCTGTGCTGTAGCTCGATCTCAGGAAGCCAAGGACTTGGGCATTAACATGGGTGTTCCTCTCTTTCAGATCAAGGACATCGTAGAGCAACATCAGGTGCAGGTGCTATCGAGCAACTATGCACTGTATGCAGAGATGTCTCGCAGATTCATGAAAATCCTGTCCGATTTCGTATCTCCCAAAGAGCAAGAGATTTACTCAATTGATGAGTGCTTTCTGGATCTGACAGCTCATTCAGGGAATTACGACTTGACTGAATATGCCCATCAGATTCGTCAGCGTGTGCTTTCTTGGCTTGGTTTACCTGTATGTATTGGCATTGGACGCTCAAAGACTGAAGCGAAACTAGCGAACCATATTGCCAAGAAGAACGCTTACTTCAATGGTGTTTGCAACTTGGTTTCAATGGATCCATGCTCTGCTGAAACTCTGCATCAAGCCATAGATGTTGGTGAAATCTGGGGCATAGGCCGAAAGCATTCTAAGAAGCTCAACAGCCTGGGGATTCATTCAGTTATGGATTTTGTCTTGGCTTCCCCTCTGATGATCAGGGACCAATTTTCTGTAGTGATGCACAGAACCTTATTGGAACTGCAGGGAATTGCTTGCATTGAACTGGAACATACGCCACCAGCCAAGAAGCAAATTATTGCGAGTCGCTCTTTTGGTCAACGCATCTACCATATTGATGATCTCAAGGAGGCTATGTCGCTATATGTCATGGATGCGGTTAGCAGACTGAGAGATGATAATCTGTTGTGTGGTTGTCTGATTGGTTTCGTACAATCAAACCCATTTGATAGCTCAAAGCCCTTCTACAATAAGTCTTTATCCTTGGCTTTACCAGAACCTACCGACAACTTATTGCTGCTATCTAAACTCGCTACAGCGATGATTGATGGCCTGTATGCCAAGGACATTGCCTTCAAGAAATGTGGCGTGATTCTGACGTGTCTCGAACCAAAGGCAAGACATGTATATGACATGTTTACCGACATGAAGCATATCGAGATCAGTGACGCTTTGATGGATTCCCTTGAAGCGATTCATCTTAAGTATGGCAAAACCAAGATTGCCTTGGGCGCAAGTTTAATGCCGAACAGAACATGGAATATGTCACGAAATCGGCTAACACAGAACTACTTTAAATGGGATCAACTGCTAACAATTAAAGATTAATCCTTAAAGCTTTCATTCAATGCTTGTTGTACTGCATCAATGCGTTGCTTACAGTTTTTATAAGCTGCCATGGATTCTTCAACAACTTTCATTAGGTTATCAATGTCCGGCTCCTCTTGAGACTCTAGAAGCTCAGCATTCTTCTTTAAGATGTCATAGCCTTCTTTAAATGTTAGTTGTTGTTCACTCATTTGGTTTCACCTGTAAAACTTGTGTATTGATTAAACCATCATGTAATTGAATCGCCAAAGTTTGATCCTTGGCTTGATGAATGGATGTTATAGCCTTCCCTCCACTACGAACGATGGCATAACCTCTAGCCAATACATTTGTAGGGTTTTGGATCAGCGTCATTCGCATCAGCGTTTCCACATTAAGCGTTGCTCGTTTCAATTGTTGCTGAGCAAAGTAATGGACATTCGTCTTCACTTGGTCAGCTTGTTTGCTGGCTTGATTAAGTTGTGCCTGAGCCATAGATTTGGTGATTTGCATTAACTGATCATTTTGGCTTTGGTACACTTGGATCTGCTGCTGAGAGTACAGTTGGATGGATTGAATGAAAACCTTGACCTCATCTACACGTTCAGCGATATGGTTTCTAATACCACCAATCACTTTACTCGGTGTATCAAAAGATCGTTGTGCAATTTCATCGAGAATGGTCTTATCTCGTTCATGTCCAATACCAACCCAAATAGGTACTGATCGTTTGCAAAGCAAAGCAGCTAGGTCGTAATCATTCAAGTAAGCCAAATCATTGACAGCACCACCACCACGAATGATGACAATCAAGTCAGGAGGTGTTTTGTATTCATTCGCCCACTGTCTTAATCCTTGGCTTAAAGAAGCAATGATACTTGCTGCTGCTGTATTACCTTGAAATGTTGCTGAGTGATAGATGAATTCACAGACCCCAGCTTTATGCAGAATATCAGCATCCTTCCTAAAGTCTCCTAATCCTGCAGCTTGTTCAGGTGCAATGACGAGAACTTTGTTGATGTCAAATGGTGTAGGGAGCTTCTTATTCTTGTCAATCAAGCCATCTTCTGTGAGTTGCTTTACGATCTGTTGGTAACGTCTCGCAAGATCACCGAGCGTAAAGCTTGAGTCAATATCCTCAATGTTTACTGAGAACCCATATTGTGGGCTAAAGCTGGCTTTGACTTTAATCAGAACATTCAGGTCCTTTGACAGCTCCATTCCACTTTCGTTCTGAAACTTGTACAGAAGCTTAGCTGCAGTGGACTTCCAAATGGTTCCTTTACAAGATGCAATGACTTTATCAGTGCCCTCTTCTTTTTCAGCAAGTTCTAGGTAGCAGTGACCACTCTTGGTGTTCAGGCTTCTAATTTCAGCTTTAACCCATACAGGATCACCAAAGGAAATCTTTACGATCTCTTGAACTGTTTCGAGGTATTCACTGAGGGAAAGCTGTTGATCAGGCATACTTAGTTTTTATGAATTGTAATTGTCAAAGACTATAGAAAGTTTGGCTTATAGGCAAACACCTATAGGTTATGAAGTAATAATGCCACTTCATGTATCGCAAGTCATGCCGGTTAGGGCAGTGACGATAGAAACCAAAAAAGTGGCTAACATTTCAACTAAAGGTCTTCAATGGCTACTCGAATCCTGCCTTGTTGTGCACGAGATTCGACAAGCTGATTCAGCTCTGCATCTTCTCCTTGGTTCATTACTCGATACACAGTAGCTACCCCACAACCAACAGCTTTCGCAATTTCCTGCTTAGTCATGTTATTTGTAGCAAGCAACTCCTTGATTCTTTTGTGCTTGGCTTCATTTGGTTTCTTACCTGATGGTTTGTACCCTGAACGCTCTAAGCCTTGCTTGATCCTTTCTATACGTTTCTCGTTATCCAAACGAGCCATAGTAGCAAGTAGATCAATCAGCATATTGTTGATGAGATCTAGGATCGAACTTGTAATACTGTCATTGGTTTGGATTAGTTGATGAGTAGTCGGAAGGTCAGCAACTACTAAGCGAAGCCCCTTCTCTTGGATTCTACGCTTAAGTTCTTGGAAGTCTGCTTGGCTTAGACGGGACAGACGATCAACGCTTTCTACCAATAACGTGTCGCCTTGGTTTGCTTCTGTGAGCAACCTGTTTAGTTCAGGACGATCCAACTTCGTCCCTGAGAAATTCTCAATATAGGTAACCGATTCACCTAACTCGAGCCTTTGGTTTAAGTCATCTAATTGGTTTAGTGCTCTCTGTGCATCTTGATCTTTGGTTGAAGCTCTTAAGTAGATTCTAGTCGTCATGGTTTATCATTTGAGATTATTGAATATACTACAATGATACAGCTATCATTTAATCAACATAACAACTCTAATGATATTTCGTTGTAACTAACTGTTTCCTTATCATTCGGGTATACTCTTTTGATAAAAAAAGCATGACTAAAAGCCATGCCTTGGGTGGGAATTCGTATAACGTGTATTATGTTAATTTTAGATAAACTATAGAATCCATTAGTTTTTAAACCAATAAATTAAATATTTTATGGAACTCCAGAATATTTATTCAGGCGATACTTAAGCAATAAGGGTAGGGTGATTACATAAAGTATTGCAGCTAATGCCCATACCATTCCAGGAGCTGATGCCTGAGTCATAAAATAGAGGCTAGTAACTAATACAGGACCAATTATAGCCCCCAGACTATTAAAACTGCTTAATAGCCCTTGTAATTCACCTTGTCTTTCATCACTAATACCTCTGGACATCATTGCTTGCAAAGCAGGAACGGCTACTCCACCAAGGGCAAACAATGGTAACAACGCAAAAGGCACCCATTCTTCAACAGCAATAGATAAAAGAAGTAAACCAATTGCATCGCAAGCTATTCCACATAACAACGTATTTTTCTCTCCAAACCTCTTTACCATAGGGGCGATAGCAAAAGCCTGTGCAATAGAATGGCATATTCCATAACTAGCAAGGGAAACACCTGCAATAAATATACTCCAGCCATAACGATCCTGCCCATAGATAACCCATAAAGTTGCGGGGACTTGTGAAACCAATGTGATAATTAAAAAGATACCAAGCAATGGAGCCATATTAGGTTGAGTGATCAAATAGGATAATTTCTTTAATATTGATTGCTCCTGAACCTTCTCAGTCATTTTATTGCTGTGTTTTGATTCTTTTAATAAGACTGCTGTCATTATTAAAAGAATCCCATTCATAAAAGCAGCAGCAAAGAACGGTGCATGTAAGTTCCATTCACCCAAAACTCCACCTATTACCGGACCCGCTATAAACCCAATACCAAAGACAGCTCCAAGGAGACCAAACCTTTTTGCACGCTCATGGGCTGGAGTAATATCTGAAACATAAGCTGTTGCAACAGCCATGTTGGCACCTGTAATTCCCGCAAAAATACGACCAATATATAGCCACAATAGAGAAGGAGCAGCAGCCATTAGGAGATAATCAGCCGTTGCACCAGCAATTGAAATAATTAATACAGGTCGACGTCCAAATCGGTCACTCAACGCTCCAAGGATAGGTGCAAAAATGAACTGCATCAGAGCATACACAGCTAATAAAGCACCATAGTGAACACCGCCTGCTTCAGCTCCAGCCAATGACCGTAATAATTCAGGCAAGATCGGCATAATTAAACCAATCCCAACAGCATCCAGAAATATAGTGATTAAAATCACGCTCAATGATTTCTTCACAAATGCCTTCTCTAGCAATGATAGAATTAATATTCTCTCACACACTCCCTATCAGTGATAGATTTATGAGTAAAAAAGATATTGCACCTCAACGTCTGACACGTGAAATAGTCCTGCGTACCGCATTGGATATGTTGAATGAAGAAGGCATAGATTCAATAACCACACGCAAGCTAGCTCAACGATTGGGTATTAAATCTCCAACTCTATATTGGCATTTCAAGAATAAATCCTTGTTAATGGAAGCAATGGCGGAAACCATTATAAATGAACACCATTTAGTTTCTTTACCCATCGATGGGATGACATGGCAAGATTGGTTGCTCGCTAATTCTGTAAGCTTTCGTCGAGCACTACTAGCTTACCGTGATGGTGCTCGTCTACATGCAAGAACTAGCCCCAGTCAAGGACATTTCAACACGATTGAGGCCCAAGTTGCGCTGTTATCTCATGCTGGGTTTTCTCCTGTTGAAGCAGTTGCATTACTTATGACATTAGGAAGGTTTATTGTTGGGTGGGTCCTTGAGGAGCAGCAAGAAGAAATAAGATCAGACCCACCATTCGAAGCCGATCCAACTATATATCCACTCATGCTCCAAGGAGTGAATACCTTACAAAATATGAATGCGGATGACATTTTTGAAAATGGGATTCGTATGGTGATTATCGGTGCTGAAAGACAACTTGATATTAAAATGCAAACTTAACTCTATACTGCTTTAAGCAACTGTTCTATTTAGGGCACTGTTGCAAATAGTCGGTGGTGATAAACTTATCATCCCCTTTTGCTGATGGAGCTGCACATGAACCCATTCAAAGGCCGGCATTTTCAGCGTGACATCATTCTGTGGGCCGTACGCTGGTACT
>NZ_VOXZ01000048.1:0-1013 GCF_013420455.1 Acinetobacter sp. YH01004 | reverse complement strand
CTTCAAAATGATTTTAACTGAAGAGTTTGATCATGGCTCAGATTGAACGCTGGCGGCAGGCTTAACACATGCAAGTCGAGCGGGCGAGGTTGCTTCGGTAACTGAGCTAGCGGCGGACGGGTGAGTAATGCTTAGGAATCTGCCTATTAGTGGGGGACAACATTCCGAAAGGGATGCTAATACCGCATACGTCCTACGGGAGAAAGCAGGGGCTCTTTATGACCTTGCGCTAATAGATGAGCCTAAGTCGGATTAGCTAGTTGGTGGGGTAAAGGCCTACCAAGGCGACGATCTGTAGCGGGTCTGAGAGGATGATCCGCCACACTGGGACTGAGACACGGCCCAGACTCCTACGGGAGGCAGCAGTGGGGAATATTGGACAATGGGGGGAACCCTGATCCAGCCATGCCGCGTGTGTGAAGAAGGCCTTTTGGTTGTAAAGCACTTTAAGTGGGGAGGAGGCTTACCTGGTTAATACCTGGGCTAAGTGGACGTTACCCACAGAATAAGCACCGGCTAACTCTGTGCCAGCAGCCGCGGTAATACAGAGGGTGCGAGCGTTAATCGGATTTACTGGGCGTAAAGCGCGCGTAGGTGGCTAATTAAGTCAAATGTGAAATCCCCGAGCTTAACTTGGGAATTGCATTCGATACTGGTTAGCTAGAGTATGGGAGAGGATGGTAGAATTCCAGGTGTAGCGGTGAAATGCGTAGAGATCTGGAGGAATACCGATGGCGAAGGCAGCCATCTGGCCTAATACTGACACTGAGGTGCGAAAGCATGGGGAGCAAACAGGATTAGATACCCTGGTAGTCCATGCCGTAAACGATGTCTACTAGCCGTTGGGGGATTTGATCCTTTAGTGGCGCAGCTAACGCGATAAGTAGACCGCCTGGGGAGTACGGTCGCAAGACTAAAACTCAAATGAATTGACGGGGGCCCGCACAAGCGGTGGAGCATGTGGTTTAATTCGATGCAACGCGAAGAACCTTACCTGGCCTTGACATAGTAGA
>NZ_VOXZ01000047.1:0-1014 GCF_013420455.1 Acinetobacter sp. YH01004 | reverse complement strand
TAGTGAGAGTGTTGATTCCGGAAGCTACAGCAAAATCAGCCCTTCGGATTCAAAAGTCTGCGCTGCAAAGTATTGAAGGTGAAGACAGTATTTTCATCGTAGATTCAGAACAAAAAGGTCAAGTCCACTTAAAAGCACAGAAAGTGCAATTGGGGCAGGCTTCAAGTGATGGACAATGGCTTGAAGTGATTTCTGGGCTGACTGAAGGGCAGAAGTATATCGCTCAAGGCAGTTTCTTGTTGAAATCTGAATTAGAAAAAGACGAGGCAGGCCATGAACATTAATTCTGATCTGCCAAAACCAGAAGGTTTATTCGAACGAATCATTCAGTTTTCCATACAAAATGCGATTTGGGTGTTGCTCTTTGTCTGTACCTGGATTGCGGTCGGGGTGTATAGCTATCAGAAACTCCCGATTGATGCTGTACCCGATATTACCAATACCCAAGTCCAGATTAATACTCAAGCCAAGGGTTTTACTGCGCTTGAAGTCGAACAGCGGATTACCTATCCCATTGAAAATGCCATGGCTGGCATTCCGGATCTGGAGCTTACCCGTTCCATATCCCGTTATGGACTCTCTCAAGTCACCATTGTCTTTAAAGATGGGACTGATATTTATTGGGCCCGTCAGCAGATTAACCAACGGATACAGGAGGCGCAATCTGAGTTGCCTGCACAAATCGCACCGACGATGTCCCCCGTTTCTACGGGTCTCGGTGAGATTTATCAATGGGTACTGAAGGCAGATCCGAATGCGAAAAAGCCGGATGGAACTGCATACACGCCGATGGATTTGCGTGAGATTCAGGACTGGATTGTGCGTCCTCAACTGCAACGTGTTAAGGGAGTTGCAGAGGTCAACAGTATTGGTGGTTTTGAAAAAACCTATGTGGTCTCTCCCGATTTAAACCGGATGCAGCAACTGAATATCTCATTAGAACAACTGCAACAGGCTTTAGCGCAAAATAATGAGAACCGAGGTGCAGGTTATATTGAAGACAATGGTCAGCAA
>NZ_VOXZ01000046.1:0-1068 GCF_013420455.1 Acinetobacter sp. YH01004 | reverse complement strand
CAGCTGAGGCACTCAGTATTGGCACAAGTTATGAAGAAATTAGCCGTTCGGATGCCTATACACAACTGAATAAAAAGGCAGTCGAAGCATCGCAAAATTTAATCAATGGGGGAGCACGATAAAATGAACGCCAAGCAAAACGGAAAAATATCCCAGTCTCTCATGATTGCAATTTTGATTCTGATTACGGTCTTGGTCAGTCTGGTTATTTGGTTAAGTTCAAAAAAAACTGAATCTGAGGGGCATGGTCATGATGAGGGAAATGCCGAACATTCTGATGAAGATAGTTCTGAAGAAGGACATGCTGAAGAAGGCGAAATACAACTGACCAGCCAACAAATGGTTGAACAAGGTTTAAAAGTTGCTGTTGCATCCACAGGATTGGTTGAAAAGCTGACAACCCTGCCAGGTAAATTGGTGGTGAATACCGATCAACAAGCGCATATATCGCCTAATTTTAGTGGTCATGTCGAGCAGGTCAATGTGGCTTTAGGACAGAGCGTGCAAAAAGGACAAACGCTGGCTGTACTAATCGTGCCTGAACTGATCGACCAACAGGCAAATCTGCGTATGGCACAGGTGAATCTGGATTTGGCCCGTAAAGATTACCAGCGCGAACAGCAACTCTGGTCACAGGGGATTTCTGCCAAACAGGATTACCAGCGTGCCGAAAATGCCTACCGTCAAGCGCAGATTACTGTCCAGTCCTCACAAGCACGTTTAAATGCATTAGGTGCAAGTGGCAATAACAATGGGCGTTTTCTGATTAAAGCACCGATCTCTGGGGTGATCAGTCAAAAAGATATTGTGGTCGGTGAAAATGTGCAACTGGCTAATCAGCTCTTTGTCATTGAACAGCTGAAAGATTTATGGCTTGAGTTTAATTTGCCGAATCAATTCTCAGGTCAACTGCAAGCCGGGCAAAAAATTGACTTTAAAGTGAATGATTCAGATCAAATCTATAAAGCTACTGTACAAAGCTTAACCTCTCAGGCAGATGTACAAACAGGGCGTCTGGTGGTGCGCGCAAAACTCGATGCGCAAGCTACTGAGTTGCGTTCTAATGTG
>NZ_VOXZ01000045.1:0-1126 GCF_013420455.1 Acinetobacter sp. YH01004 | reverse complement strand
GCAAAGTCATTATGAATCTCTCGAAGTAGATGAGTTCTGGAATTTTGTTGGAAATAAAAAGAATAAACAATGGCTTATTTTTGTTCAAAAGTCATATTTTACCTCGGAGAAACCGGACATTTTTATTTTGGAGTTACATCTCTGTTTCGTATAACAGCCATTATGTTAAATGAATGATAATTGACATTTTGTTCATTAATACTGATATGCAACGAATTTTATTATATGTCACCCCTCAATTACAAATATAAATGACTGCTCGTCTAATCATCTCCATTACACAATTAAATGTTAAAATGCATAGCTACTTCATCTAAGATAAAATATATGTATCCAAATCTACAGCACAGCTTCGAAAACAGCGTCATTCTCGTTGTAGAAGATGATTATGATATTGGTGACATTCTTGAAAAATACATAAAAAATGAAAACATGCAGGTCATCCGTGCATTGGATGGACAACAAGCTTTAGAGTGCCTAAAAGCCAACTCTATCGACCTGATTCTCCTTGATATTAAATTACCCAAACTAAATGGCTGGGAAATTCTACAAATCATCCGTCAAACAAGTCATTTACCTGTCATTATGCTGACTGCCTTAGATGATCAAGTGAATAAGATCATGGGGCTAAAAATGGGTGCTGATGACTTTATTATTAAGCCATTTAACCCAAACGAAGTGATTGCACGAATACAAGCCGTACTTAGACGAAGTACAAGCCAAAATATGGAAATAACTAATATTATTCGTTATAGAAATATTGAAATTAATCCAGATCATCATCAAGTTTACATTTCAAATGGTCAAAGAAATCAGTTGCTCAACCTTACGTTAACTGAGTATAAGATACTGTTTTTGATGGCAAAAACACCGAATAAAGTCTTTACACGTAATGAATTGATCCAAAACTGTATGCCTGAAAGTGATGCTTTAGATCGCACTGTAGATAGCCATATCAGCAAATTACGCAAAAAACTTGAAGAAAATGATGTAAATGGCTTATTAAGTTGACAAAAATAACTAATCATGCGAAAAAGTTTTTTTAGTTAACAGATGTTCACACATGCCTCGAATTGTTTCTGTACCACTTAGTTTAGAACAGCGAGAACGACTCATTTTTCTGGCC
>NZ_VOXZ01000044.1:0-1189 GCF_013420455.1 Acinetobacter sp. YH01004 | reverse complement strand
CAACAATACAAAAAATTTCTGTAAAATCGTACATGGTAGTTAGAGCCTTTGGGTTGTGTCGTAACTTTCTAAATGGCTCTAACTACCTTTTTTTCAAGGGCTTTTCTTATCCGTAATTCGGGTTAATATAGATGCAATGCAAATACAACACAGATGGATTGGTCAGCAAATGTTAAAACAAAGTGTGTTTACCATGGCAGCAATGCTTATCAGCTTCAATACGATGGCAGCCAACACCGTGGTAGAAATGACAACCAGCATGGGCAATATTGAAATCGAACTGTTTAATGACAAAGCCCCAGTTTCTGCAAAGAACTTTGAAAACTATGCCAAGTCAAACTTCTATAACGGTACGATCTTCCATCGTGTTATCCCAGGCTTTATGGTGCAAGGCGGTGGTATGGATGCCAATATGCAAGAAAAGCCAACCAAAGCGACCATTCGTAATGAATCAAGTAATGGATTGAAAAATACCCGTGGTACCTTGGCGATGGCACGTATGAATCATCCTGATTCTGCCAGCAGCCAATTCTTTATTAATGTGGTAGATAACGATTTCTTAAATCGAAGTCCACGTAACGCAGGCTATGCGGTATTTGGTCAAGTCACTAAAGGTATGGATGTTGTCGATAAAATTGTAAAAGTACCAACAGGCAACTATGGCATGCATCAAAATGTACCGAAACAAGCGGTAAAAATACTCAGTGTGAAAGTGAAAGAGGCTGCCCCAACAAAATAAGCGGATTTAGATTGCAAAAATATGAAAAACATATTTTTAATTTAAAATTATAGGGTTAGTGCGAGTTTTGTGTGTTTTTGAACCAAAATAGTGCGTAAAAATCCAACACTCGTGAAAACAAGCAGTTAAAAGCACTTGCACGTGTAGGAAATTGCCCTATAATGCACCCATCCCGACGCGAAACAGCCTACGAACTTAGCTTACAGGGTTGAGTTGTTAGAAGTGTTTTGCGTTAAAATTTCTGCTGACGAGGCAGAAATTGAGATCATTAAGAGATTATGAAGAACAACTTGTGTGGATTTTTACTGATTGATTGATCGAAGATATTTCATTGATTGATTGGTTTAAATTACTCGAAGTTTATTTGAGCGAAATTTAAGTCAGAAAATTGATGAGCCAGATTTGGAAGTTTAGATTAAAGCTTCAAAATGATTTTAACTGAAGAGTTTG
>NZ_VOXZ01000043.1:0-1231 GCF_013420455.1 Acinetobacter sp. YH01004 | reverse complement strand
AGCCACTCCAAGGTCAAGCTTAATAAATTAAATTAAACATTCAATGAACACTGAATAGCCGGCACTTTTGCAAATTTACCTTGTCTCTATAAGCTCACATCAATTTCAGGTAAGAATAACAATAGATTGATTAGCAAAATCGTTTTATTAAAAATAAATATCAATTCTTAAAATTTATATGTCAGTGCCATATAAAAATTAGTGAGTCCACTTTTATCAACTAATGGCCCATCTTGAACTTTACTTGGTAAAAACTTTTGCATTGCTACACCACTTAATTTGACTTTATCTGTCAGTGCATAACTTGCACCTAAAGATACATGTGGAATAAAGACATGATTTGGTTTATATGCTGCAACACCACGAGCAACTTCACTGTCTAAAATACCATAATAATAATTTGCTCTTTTATCCGATAGCCAATCTACTCCAGCATTTGGCATAAGAGTGACTTTAGGATTTATTCTCCAGAAGTATTGATAATTAAAGCGAAGTTCTGCTCCTTCACTAGCACCACCAACATCATTGACAGCTTGTAGTGAAAATAAGCCATAAGGTAGTCGTACAATACTTTCTAAACCTAAATCTACACTACGATCACGATCTTCTAATTGTGATTTACTAATATTTTTAGCAGCTAATTTTTCTGTGCTTAAGTCATCGACATCTAAATTCATCATATTGATGTTAGCAATCGCATTTACGGTAAGAAGTTTATCTTTGTAGAGTTCTACACCTGCATATAAACCACGAATAAAAAAATCCTCAGTTTCATATGAAATCACAGGTATAGGAGTGATTTCAGTTTTTTCCCCTACATATATACCGTTACTACCAACTGCACCTATGCCTAAACTTAAACCTTGAGGTTTACTGATTTGTCCTTTTTGTTGTCTATCTTCAGCAGCAAAAGTAGCCATAGGAATGCATAAAATTATAGTAAATCCGAGCTTTTTAAGCATATTTTACTCATTGTTTCATAAAAACTTATTCAATATACACGGTAAGGTAATAAAGAAAATGTGAATTTACTGGCTCAATTACGTTTTTTTTAAGCATATAACTAATAGCTTATCCAACAATATAGTTAATGATATTTTAAAAGGCACTGTTGCAAATAGAGATTTGAGTCGATGATGTTCCCTTTAAAAAGTACTTAGAGACCGAAAACCCTGTTGATTAGACACACTTCACCCTGAGGCTGACCATAATAAAATGACGATGCTTGTCC
>NZ_VOXZ01000042.1:0-1311 GCF_013420455.1 Acinetobacter sp. YH01004 | reverse complement strand
TGTCTTGTCCTGAAATAGATTGACAGTATTCCACTTCAAACCGAGTTAAGCAATTAGCTCGGTTTTAGTTTGCTCATACATCTGATTCGGGGTGTTCATATTTAAACTTAAATGTGGTCTATAGCAATTATAAATCATGATAGATTCCGCAATTAAGTGATCTAACTCCTTCATGGTTTGACATCGCGTGGTTAAAAACTCCTGCTTTAATATTCCATTAATCCGCTCTGCTAATGCATTCTGGTAACAGTCTCCTCCATCTGTCATAGAAGGACATACCCCATAATGGCGTAATGCCGATTGATATAGTTCAGAGCAATACTGAGAGCCTCTGTCTGAATGGTGAATCATCCTGGCTGCCCGATCTGTCACATGCTGCATCGCCATATGTAGTGCCTGCACAACATTCTCTGCACGCATATCATTCGATAACTTATAACCTTTAATCTGGCGGGTATAAGCATCTGTCACTAAGGATAAATAATGTACGCCTTCAGCACTCTCAACATAGGTAATATCACTGACAAAGACTTCATTGGCTTGCACCGCTGAATAATCCTTTAATAAATTTGGATGCTTCTTCATCCAATGCTTGCTATCCGTAGTTTTTGTATAACGACGCTTGGGGCGAATCAATAAATTATTTTCTTTCAATATTTTAAATAACTGATCCCGTCCACACTTTAAACCACGCTGCAACAATTTGCCTTTAATAAGCCAATACAGCTTACGTGTTCCGATACTTGGCATGAGACAGCGATACTCCATAACCAACTCGAGTATTTGTTCTGTTACTTGTGCAGTCATTTGAGCACGTTTTTCTGCTTGATAATAAGCTTGTCGAGTGATTCCTAACCACTGACAATAACGTGAAACGCTTAGTCTTCTTTGGCTTTGCCAATCTTTGAAACGTGCTCGGTATACTTTTTTCCAAGATCAGTCCCACACTCTTTATCAATGTGATAAATCACATCCTGTATAAATTCAGTTTTGAGCTTTTCTGCGGCTAACTGTTTTTCTAATTGGCGGATTCGTTGTTGGGGTGTCAATTGGCGTTTAGAAGAAGTCGGCATATTCGAAGTCCAATCCTGTTGTCCGTGCTTGCGTAACCATACCAGCACAGTTGATCTTCCTTGAATACCATATTTTGCCTGAGCTTGTTTATAAGTAATTTGCCCTTTTTCTACTTCATGTACCACCATCATTTTAAAGGCGAAGCTATAATCACGTTGTGTGCGCTTAACTCGTTGTTCTCGTGCATGTTCCATAAAATAAGTCTCTTAAGGTGTAAACTTATTTCAGGACGGGACA
>NZ_VOXZ01000041.1:0-1447 GCF_013420455.1 Acinetobacter sp. YH01004 | reverse complement strand
AATGCTTGCTCCAATGCATCGAGCACCATATCTGTATTCATCCGTGTCGATACTTTCCATCCAACAATTGCTCGTGAGAACACATCAATAATAAATGCAGTATAAACCCAGCCTGAATTTGTTTGAATATACGTAAAGTCACTCACCCACAGTTGGTCAGGATGATCAGCAGTAAAATTACGTTTTACCAAGTCATCCGCTCGTTTTTGATCATCTCGGCTACGGGTGGTTTGTTTGTTCTTACCACGCCAAACACCTTTTATACCTAGCTTTTGCATTAATCGAGCAACAGTACAGCGCGCAATAATATAGCCTTCACGTTTCAGTTTTTGCCAGACTTTACGTACACCATACCGACCTGAACTTTCCTTCCAAATTCGTTTAATCTCCTCAGCATGATGCAAGTCATGTAAATCTCGCTTTGCTCGATGTTCTGGATTTTCACAGAGATCTAGAGTCCGGTAATAGGTTGAAGGTGCGATCGGTAAAATTCTACAAATCGCCTCGACTCCGTACAGCTCTTTATTATTATGGATAAAATCCACCATTATTTGTGTGGGCGGTCGAGCTCCGCCTGGGCGAAAAAAGCGGCTGCTTTACGTAGAATTTCATTGGCGCGTTGCAGTTCTTTATTTTCGCGTTCGAGTTGTTTGATACGTTCTTGGTCTGAAAGCTGCTGTACTTTAACTGGATTTTGTTTATCTAAATATTTTTGATACCAAACACGTAGTGTTTCAGGAGTACAACCCTTGCGCAGTATACTGCTCAGGGAGCAATAGCGGTGATCGCAGCCCAATTCGATGGATAATCTTTCTCGGATTCAATCAATAATTGAACCGCTCTTTCTCTGATTTCAGGGGTATATTTTACTTTTTTCATCGGGACATTCTCTCAGAAAGCTTGGTCTCCGACAAACCCGGTACGGTTCAAAAATCTTCCATTGATTTATTTATATCTGTTAAACCAGTCGCATTATGAAATGTAATATAAGTAGAAATTTCAGTATAAATGGTCATGATCTTTTCTAAATTTGAATATCTAAGCGTCTTCATTAATCAACCTTATTGATTATTAGTTTCTTCTTTTAAAGCTCTTTGTACTGTTGCTATCCCTACTTTAAACTTTTCTGCAACACCTCTAAATGTTGAATTTTCTTCAGCCATTGCTTTTCGTATTTCAACATAGTCAACCTTCCGCTTTCTTCCCTTATATAAGCCCTTCGCTTTGGCTTTTGCAATTCCTTCCTTTTGACGCTCACGGATCATGGAGCGTTCAAACTCTGCAAATGCAGCAAGCATCTGAAACATGAGTTTATTTATTGCCGATTGTGCTACATCATGACTGAAGGTCAAATTCTCTTTATGAAAAATAATGGTTATACCACGATCATTCAGACTATTCACAATTTCGTTCAGATCATTTGTATTACGTGCCAGACGATCAATAC
>NZ_VOXZ01000004.1:0-224255 GCF_013420455.1 Acinetobacter sp. YH01004 | reverse complement strand
AGCCAGGTACAATCAAGCCACACACTAAATTCGATGCGGAAGTATACGTACTTTCTAAAGAAGAGGGTGGTCGTCACACTCCATTCCTTAACGGTTACCGTCCACAATTCTATTTCCGTACAACTGATGTAACTGGTGCAATCCAGTTGAAAGAAGGCGTTGAAATGGTAATGCCAGGTGACAACGTTGAAATGTCAGTAGAATTAATCCACCCAATCGCAATGGACCCAGGTCTACGTTTTGCGATCCGTGAAGGTGGTCGTACTGTAGGTGCGGGTGTTGTTGCTAAAGTAACAGCATAATTATAGAATGTGTTAAACAGGTCGAGAGCTTTGGCTCTCGTTCTGTTTTGTAGGTCAGTAGTTCAATTGGTAGAGCGTCGGTCTCCAAAACCGAATGTTGGGGGTTCGAGTCCCTCCTGGCCTGCCACTTTTTTTAAAAAAGCTTGATGTCGGCTAATCTAGTCATATAATAAGTCGCGAATTCTACGACGAGTACAAAAATGTCGAATGATAAATCGCGTGACGCATTAAGCGACGCGCCAATCCCTCAAAGAAATAATTCTGCTGAAGTTGTTCAATCGAGTTCTCCATTAGACTACGTGTTGTGGGGTATCGCTTTGATTTTATTCATTGCTTCGATGATGGTGAATCAGCATCTTCCTGCGTATTGGGCACCAGCCAATGATATTTGGGTGCGTGTTGGGGTAATTTTGGCTTGTATCGTTGTGGCTTTAGGTTTATTATACGCCACCCATCAAGGCAAAGGCTTTGTTCGTTTGCTTAAAGATTCACGTATTGAGTTACGTCGAGTCACTTGGCCTACTAAACAGGAAACTGTAACAACGTCATGGCATGTATTGATTGTTGTTGTAGTCACTTCAATTGTATTGTGGTGTTTTGACTATTTGTTAGGCTGGGCAATCAAGTTAATTATCGGGTAAAAGAGCTATGAAACGTTGGTACATTATTCATGCCTACTCAGGTTATGAAAAACAAGTGATGCGTTCGCTTAATGATCGAATCCAGCGTAGCGCTGTTGCCGATAGCTTTGGTGAAGTCCTTGTTCCTACCGAAGAAGTGGTAGAAATGAAGGATGGTAAGAAACGTAAGTCAGAGCGTAAGTTCTTTCCAGGCTATGTATTGGTTGAAATGGAAATGAACGATGAAACTTGGCACATTGTTAAAGAGTGTCCAAAAGTTTTAGGTTTTATTGGTGGTACAGCAGAAAAGCCTGCCCCAATTACGCAAAAAGAAGCTGACGCGATTCTTGCACGTGTACGCAATACTGGTGAAGCACCTCGTCCGAAGACGATGTTTGAACCAGGCGAAGAATTACTTGTGATTGATGGTCCATTCACCGACTTTAAAGGCGTGGTGGAAGAAGTTCAATACGAGAAGTCACGTTTAACGTTGACAATTAATGTATTTAATCGACCTACTCAGGTTGAGCTGGAATTTCGTCAAGTCGAAAAATCCGTTTAAGTTTGAGTGGTTGGAAAACGCCCGATTTATGATGAATCGGGCATTGTTGTTGTAACGGTATCGTTACTTAAAATATTGGGGAGCCTAGCGGCGTTTGTACCCAGAGGTAATTTGAAATGGCTAAGAAGATTGACGGCTATATCAAGCTGCAAGTTCCAGCTGGTAAAGCGAATCCATCTCCACCAATTGGTCCTGCATTAGGTCAACGTGGTGTTAACATCATGGCATTCTGTAAAGAATTCAATGCTGCTACACAAAAAGTTGAACCAGGTTTGCCAATTCCTGTAGTGATCACTGTGTACAACGACAAGTCGTTCACATTCATCATGAAAACTCCTCCTGCTGCAATTCTTCTTAAGAAAGCTGCAGGCATTCAAAAGGGTTCAGCTGTACCTAACAAAAACAAAGTTGGTAAGTTGACTCGTGCTCAATTAGAAGAAATCGCGACTACTAAAGAACCAGATTTAACTGGTGCTGATTTAGAAGCACGTGTGCGTACCATTGCTGGTTCTGCACGTTCTATGGGCTTGGATGTGGAGCTATAAGACATGGCAAAGTTAACTAAACGTCAAAAAGCCATTGCTGCTGCTGTAGAAGCAAACAAAGTTTACACTTTGGAAGAAGCAGTTGAAGTTCTAAACAACCTTCCTGCTGCTAAATTCAAAGAATCTTTGGATGTTGCGGTAAACCTAGGTGTTGACCCACGTAAATCTGATCAGGTTGTTCGTGGTGCGACTACACTTCCTGCAGGTACTGGTAAAACTGTACGTGTAGCTGTTTTCGCTCAAGGTGCTGCTGCAGAAGCTGCTAAAGCTGAAGGCGCAGACGTAGTTGGTTTCGACGACTTAGCTGAAAGCATTCAAGCGGGTAACCTTGACTTTGACGTTGTGATTGCAGCTCCGGATGCAATGCGCGTAGTAGGTAAGTTGGGTACGATTCTTGGTCCACGTGGCTTAATGCCAAACCCTAAAGTGGGTACTGTAACTCCTGACGTTGCGACTGCAGTTAAAAATGCAAAAGCAGGTCAAGCGCGTTACCGTGTAGACAAAGCGGGTATTATCCACGCTGCGATTGGTCAAGTTGGCTTTACTGCTGAAGCAGTTCGTTCAAACGTTGAAACCTTAGTTGCTGACTTGAAAAAGTTAAAGCCTGCAACTTCTAAAGGCGTATACATCAAAAAGATCACTTTGAGCTCTACTATGGGTCCTGGTCTTGTTATTGATGTACAGAACGTTTCTAACTAAGTCTGACTTAGAAAGAATTTTAAAGTCCTGAAAAGTCTCCTTCTCCCTCTGGGAGAAGGTCGGGATGAGGGTTAAACCTCTCCCTAACCCTCTCCTAGCAGGAGAGGGGGACATTCAGGCGGACTTTGAATTGGTAAATGAGAATTTATCAGCGTCAAAGACCTCAGGCGAGAGTAGTTTTATGCTGCTTTCTTAATCTTCCAGCCTGGGTAGACGCGGTGGTGTGATTTATTCCTCCTCCGCGTGTAAGTTCAGCAATGAATTTACGAATTGGGAGTGTGCTTCACGTAAGCACATAAATCACCGTTAGGAGGTTTTACAATGGCTCTTCTTATCGAAGACAAAAAACAGATCGTAGCAGAAGTTAACGAAGTTGCTTCTAAAGCGTTCTCTGCTGTTGTTGCTGACTATCAAGGTATGAGCGTTGAGCAATTAACGGCTCTACGTGTTGAAGCGCGTAAATTAGGTGTTACTACACGTGTTGTACGTAATACTTTGGCTAAACGTGCTTTTCAAGATACGCAATTCACGATCTTGAACGACAACCTTGTTGGCCCAACAATTTTAGCTTTCTCAACTTCTGAAGACGACATGGGTGCAGCTGCACGCTTGTTCGAAGAATTCGCTAAAACGAATAAAGCATTTGAACTTAAAGCTGCTGCATTTGACGGCAAACTTTATAAAGGTGCTGAAGTTAGCGTAATTGCGAATCTTCCGAACCAAGAAAAAGCGCTTACTATGCTTGCAAACGTTCTTCAAGCTCCTATTTCGAAATTGGGTCGCCTTATTACTGCGCTCAAAGAGAAAAACGAGTCAGAAGCTGCATAAGCTTAAATTTATTTCCACACCATTCAATTTCCATTTGGAGTTATTCTCATGGCTTTAACTAACGAAGAAATCTTAAACGCAGTTGCTGAAAAAACTGTTCTTGAACTTGTTGAACTTATCTCTGCTTTTGAAGAGAAATTCAATGTATCAGCTGCTGCTGTTGCTGTTGCTGCTGCTCCAGGCGCTGGCGCTGCTGCTGCAGAAGAGCAATCTGAATTCAACGTTGAGTTGACTTCTTTCGGTGCGAACAAAGTTGCTGTAATTAAAGCAGTTCGTGAAGCTACTGGCCTTGGTCTTAAAGAAGCTAAAGACATCGTTGAAGGCGCTCCTTCAGTGATCAAAGAAGCTGTTTCTAAAGAAGAAGGTGAAGAGCTTAAGAAGAAACTTGAAGAAGCTGGTGCTACAGTTACACTTAAGTAATCTTAAGGGGAGTCGATTTTTTTATAATCGACTCCAAAAAATGGCTGATGGCTCTTGGGTCATCAGCCTTTTTGCGTTACAATTATCGGCTCGATTTTTGTTTGAATGATGGGAAAACCATCGAAAACAATATAAATCAATAAAATCAAACGCTTACCAATATTTTTCCACATTTAAAAATATTGTTAAGCGTTTTAATACCACTAAAAATTGCAGCATTTGTAAAGAGTGGTGGCCATATCGGCCTGCGTAATTCCTTCTAAACTCGTTCTGCAGGCGGGTTTAGTTTACTTTCCGAGGACTCCAGATGGCATACTCATATACCGAAAAGAAACGGATCCGTAAGAATTTTGGTAAATTGCCCCAAGTAATGGATGCACCGTACTTGCTTTCGATTCAAGTCGACTCGTACCGTACTTTCCTTCAAGATGGCAAAACTCCAAAAAGCCGCGAAGATATCGGTCTCCAAGCCGCATTTCGTTCAGTTTTTCCTATAGAAAGTTATTCTGGCAATGCTGCTTTAGAATTTGTTGAGTATAGTCTTGGTAAGCCTGAGTTTGATGTACGTGAGTGTATTCTTCGCGGCTCAACTTATGCGGCACCAATGCGCGTAAAAATTCGTTTGATCATTAAAGATCGTGAAACGAAATCAATCAAAGATGTGCGTGAGCAAGAAGTCTACATGGGCGAAATGCCATTGATGACGGATAACGGTACCTTTGTGATTAACGGTACTGAGCGTGTAATTGTTTCTCAATTACACCGTTCACCAGGCGTGTTCTTTGACCACGATAAAGGTAAGACCCACTCGAGCGGTAAAGTGTTGTATTCAGCACGCATTATTCCTTACCGTGGCTCATGGTTAGACTTTGAATTCGATGCCAAAGACCTCGTTTATGTGCGTATTGACCGTCGTCGTAAATTGCTTGCGACTGTAGTGTTGCGTGCATTGGGCTATAGCAATGAACAAATCCTAGACTTGTTCTTTGAGAAAGTACCTGTCTATTTAGACATGGGTAGCTACCAAATTGACCTTGTCCCAGAACGCTTACGTGGCGAAATGGCACAATTTGACATCACTGATACTGACGGCAAAGTGATTGTTGAGCAAGGTAAACGCATTAATGCGCGTCACGTACGTCAAATGGAAGCAGCTGGTCTTGAGAAGCTTTCAGTTCCTGATGAGTACTTGTACGAACGTATTACTGCAGAAGACATCCAGCTAAAAGATGGCGATGTGATTGCTGCAAACACCTTGTTAAGCCATGAAATCATGGTGAAACTTGCAGAAGGTGGTGTTAAACAATTTAACATCCTATTCACCAATGACATCGACCGTGGTTCGTTCATTGCGGACACCTTACGTGCAGATACAACTGTTGGTCGTGAAGATGCTTTGGTAGAAATCTACAAAGTGATGCGTCCAGGTGAGCCACCGACGAAAGAAGCCGCTGAAAATCTGTTCAATAACTTGTTCTTCTCTTCTGAGCGTTATGATTTATCGCCAGTAGGTCGTATGAAGTTCAACCGTCGTTTGGGTCGTCCTTACGAAGTGGGTACAGATCAGAAATCACGTGAAGTTGAAGGTATTTTGTCTAACGAAGACATTACCGATGTACTTAAAACATTGATCGAAATCCGTAACGGTAAAGGTGAAGTCGACGATATCGACCACTTGGGTAACCGTCGCGTACGTTCAGTGGGCGAGATGACTGAAAACCAATTCCGTGTTGGTTTGGTACGTGTTGAGCGTGCTGTAAAAGAGCGTTTGTCACAAGCTGAAACAGACAACCTGTCTCCGCAAGATTTAATCAATGCGAAGCCAGTGGCTGCTGCAATCAAAGAATTCTTTGGTTCAAGCCAATTGTCTCAGTTCATGGACCAAAACAACCCGTTGTCTGAAATTACCCACAAGCGTCGCGTATCTGCGCTTGGTCCAGGTGGTTTGACACGTGAACGTGCAGGCTTTGAGGTACGTGACGTACACCAAACTCACTATGGTCGTGTGTGTCCAATTGAAACGCCTGAAGGTCCAAACATTGGTTTGATCAACTCGCTTTCTGTTTATGCAAAATGTAATAATTTTGGCTTCTTGGAAACGCCATACCGTAAAGTGGTTGATGGTCGTGTAACCGATGAGGTTGAGTATTTATCTGCAATTGAAGAAGTGGGCACGATCATTGCGCAAGCGGACTCAAGCGTAGACCAAGATGGCAATTTAACAGAAGAATTCGTATCTGTACGTCACCAAGGTGACTTCGTGCGTATGCCGCCAGAGCGCGTGACGCACATGGACGTTTCTGCACAGCAGGTTGTATCTGTAGCAGCATCACTGATTCCATTCCTTGAGCACGATGACGCCAACCGTGCCTTGATGGGATCGAACATGCAACGTCAGGCTGTTCCGACGCTTATCGCTGATAAACCACTTGTGGGTACAGGGATGGAAGCGAACGTAGCACATGACTCAGGTGTATGTGTGATTGCAAACCGTGGTGGTCGTATTGAATATGTCGATGCTTCACGTGTAGTCATTCGTGTGAACGAAGAAGAAATGATCGCGGGTGAAGCAGGTGTAGATATCTACAACCTGATCAAATACACACGTTCAAACCAAAACACTTGTATTAACCAAAAAGTTTTGGTGAAGATGGGTGATAAGGTAGGTCGTGGTGATGTATTGGCTGACGGTCCATCTACAGATGGCGGTGAGCTTGCACTCGGTCAGAACATGCGTGTCGCGTTCATGACTTGGAATGGCTATAACTACGAAGACTCGATCTTGCTTTCTGAGCGTGTACTTCAAGAAGACCGTTTAACTTCGATTCACATTCAAGAATTGTCATGTGTTGCACGTGATACCAAATTGGGTGCGGAAGAAATCACAGCTGATATTCCAAACGTAGGCGAAGCTGCACTGTCTAAACTAGACGAGTCTGGTATCGTTTACATTGGTGCTGAAGTGACTGCAGGCGACATTCTTGTTGGTAAAGTAACGCCTAAGGGTGAAACTCAGTTAACGCCTGAAGAAAAATTGCTTCGTGCAATCTTCGGTGAAAAAGCAGCAGATGTGAAAGATTCATCATTGCGCGTTCCATCAGGTACTAAAGGTACTGTGATTGACGTTCAAGTCTTTACCCGTGATGGTCTAGAAAAAGACGAACGTGCACAAGCGATTGAAAAAGCACAACTTGATGCATACCGCAAAGACTTGAAAGAAGAATACAAAATCTTTGAAGAAGCAGCGCGTGAACGTATTATCCGCTTATTAAAAGGTCAAGAATCTAACGGTGGCGGTACAACTAAACGTGGCGACAAACTTTCTGAAGATGTGTTGTCTGGTTTAGAGTTAGTTGATCTACTTGAAATTCAACCAAGTGATGAAGCAATTGCTGAGCGTTTAACTCAAATTCAAACTTTCTTGAAAGAGAAGAGCTTTGAAATTGATGAGAAATTCGCTGAGAAGAAACGTAAGCTTTCTACAGGCGATGAACTCACTACGGGCGTGTTGAAAGTTGTTAAAGTTTATCTTGCTGTTAAGCGTCGCATCCAACCGGGTGACAAGATGGCGGGTCGTCACGGTAACAAAGGTGTTGTATCAAACATCTTGCCTGTAGAAGACATGCCGCACGATGCTAACGGTGTACCAGTAGATATCGTATTGAACCCACTAGGCGTACCATCGCGTATGAACGTGGGTCAGATTCTTGAAACACACTTGGGTATGGCAGCCAAAGGTTTGGGTGAGCAAATTGATAAAATGCTCAAACAACAACGTGAAATTGCTGAACTACGTGAGTTCCTAGACAAGATTTATAACAAAGTTGGTGGCGAGCAAGAAGATCTTGACAGCTTAACTGATGATGAAATCTTGGTATTGGCTGGCAACTTACGTGCAGGTGTTCCGTTGGCTACTCCTGTATTTGATGGTGCAGAAGAAGGTCAAATTAAAGAATTACTTGAACTGGCTGAATTACCACGTTCAGGTCAAACCGTGTTGTACGATGGTCGTACAGGCGAGAAATTCGACCGTCCAGTGACTGTAGGTTATATGTACATGCTCAAACTCAACCACTTAGTGGATGACAAGATGCACGCGCGTTCTACAGGTTCTTACTCACTTGTAACGCAACAGCCGTTGGGTGGGAAGGCACAATTCGGTGGTCAGCGTTTCGGTGAGATGGAAGTCTGGGCACTTGAAGCATACGGTGCTGCATACACACTTCAAGAAATGCTCACTGTGAAGTCGGATGACGTTGAAGGTCGTACCCGTATCTATAAGAACATTGTAGATGGTAACCATTATATGGACCCAGGTATGCCTGAATCGTTTAACGTATTGACCAAAGAGATCCGTTCTTTAGGTATCAACATTGAACTGAAAAATGGTGACTAAGCATCTCCATTAAATCTCCCTAGATCCCTCTTTATAAAAGAGGGACTTTTCCCCCTTTGAAAAAGGGGGATTAAGGGGGATTAAAACTCAGTTAAAAAACAATATTTGTGACCCAGTTGGGATGTGAAAACAGCCTCCCAGCACACGGAGAAAAAAATTGAAAGACTTGCTCGATATCATGCGCAAAAAGACGGATTCAGACGGTCATGCTCCAGTAGAGTTTGACCGCATCCGTATTGGTCTTGCGTCACCAGAAATGATTAAGTCATGGTCTCACGGTGAAGTTAAAAAGCCAGAAACCATTAACTATCGTACGTTTAAGCCTGAACGTGATGGTTTATTCTGTGCCAAAATTTTTGGTCCAGTAAAAGATTACGAATGCTTGTGTGGTAAATACAAGCGTATGAAATACAAAGGCGTCATTTGTGAAAAATGTGGCGTTGAAGTAACGACTGCAAAAGTTCGTCGTGAGCGTATGGGTCACATCGAACTCGCTTCTCCAGTTGCACACATTTGGTTCTTGAAATCATTACCAAGCCGTATTGGTTTATTACTTGATATGACTTTACGTGATATCGAGCGCGTATTGTATTTCGAATCTTATGTGGTTACTGACCCAGGTATGACGCCATTTGAGAAATATCAACTTCTCAATGACGAAGAATACTTCAATGCTCTAGAAGAGCATGGTGATGAATTCACTGCGAAAATGGGTGCTGAAGCAGTTCAAGACTTGTTAAAAGACATCGATCTTGAAGCTGAAATTGCTCGTTTACGTGAAGAAATTCCACAAACAACTTCAGAAACTAAGCTGAAAAAAGCGTCTAAGCGTTTGAAGTTGATGGAAGCGTTCAAAGAGTCGAACAACAAGCCAGAATGGATGGTGATGAATGTACTGCCTGTACTTCCACCAGATCTTCGTCCGTTGGTTCCACTTGAAGGTGGTCGTTTTGCGACGTCTGACTTGAACGATCTTTATCGTCGTGTGATTAACCGTAACAACCGTTTGAAGCGTCTTCTTGACCTTGCAGCGCCAGACATCATCGTACGTAACGAAAAACGTATGTTACAAGAGTCTGTTGATGCCTTGTTAGATAACGGTCGTCGTGGTCGTGCAATCACAGGTTCAAACAAGCGTCCGCTTAAATCTTTGGCAGATATGATCAAAGGTAAGCAAGGTCGTTTCCGTCAAAACTTACTTGGTAAGCGTGTTGACTATTCAGGTCGTTCGGTGATTACCGTTGGTCCAAACCTACGTTTACACCAGTGCGGTCTTCCGAAGAAAATGGCACTTGAACTGTTCAAGCCATTCATCTTTGCGAAACTACAAGCTTCAGGTCAAGCTACCACCATTAAAGCTGCGAAGAAAATGGTTGAGCGCGAAACCCCAGAAGTTTGGGACGTACTTGCCTCTGTGATTCGTCAACACCCAGTGATGTTGAACCGTGCGCCTACACTTCACCGTTTGGGTCTTCAAGCATTTGAACCGATCCTGATTGAAGGTAAAGCCATCCGTCTACACCCACTCGTTTGTGCTGCGTTTAACGCCGACTTCGACGGTGACCAAATGGCGGTACACGTACCATTAACGCTTGAAGCGCAATTAGAAGCGCGTGCGTTAATGATGTCCACCAACAACATCTTGTCTCCTGCGAACGGTGAACCAATCATCGTACCATCTCAGGACGTGGTGTTGGGCTTGTATTACATCACGCGTGATGCAATCAATGCCAAAGGTGAAGGCATGGTGTTTGCAGATACGCACGAAGTAAACCGTGCACTTGCAACGGGTCAAGTTGACTTACACGCTCGCGTAAAAGCACGTGTACACCAAACCGTAATCAATGAAAATGGTGAGCGTGAGCAACAAACTATTGTTGTAGATACGACACCAGGTCGCTGCTTGCTTTGGGAAGTTGTGCCTGAAGGTTTAAGCTTCGAGCAAATTAACCTAGAGATGAACAAAAAGAACATCTCAAAGTTAATCAACTCTTGCTACCGTAAATTAGGTCTAAAAGACACGGTTATTTTTGCAGACCAATTGATGTACTTGGGCTTCCGTCAAGCGACACGTTCAGGTGTTTCTGTGGGTATGGAAGACATGGTTATTCCACCACAAAAACAAGCAATTATTGAAAAAGCAGAAACTGAAGTTCGTGAAATTGAACAACAGTTCGAGCAAGGCTTCGTAACTGCGGGTGAGCGTTATAACAAAGTGGTCGATATTTGGGCACGTACCAACGACCAAGTTGCTAAAGCGATGATGGACAACTTGTCATTCACAACTGTGAAAAACAAACAGGGTGAAGACGAGAAGCAAAAATCATTCAACTCGATCTACATGATGTCGGATTCAGGTGCGCGTGGTAGTGCGGCACAGATTCGTCAGTTGGCGGGTATGCGTGGTTTGATGGCGAAACCAGATGGTTCGATCATTGAAACGCCAATTAAAGCGAACTTCCGTGAAGGTTTGACGGTACTTCAGTACTTCATTTCAACTCACGGTGCGCGTAAAGGTTTGGCCGATACCGCATTGAAAACAGCGAACTCAGGTTACTTGACACGTCGTTTGGTTGACGTTGCACAAGACTTGGTAATTACTGAGCCAGATTGCGGTACTTATGGCGGTTTAGTGATGACACCATTCATTCAAGGTGGTGATGTCATTGAAAACCTTGGTACGCGTGTATTAGGTCGTGTAACTGCAGAAGATGTGAAGAAAGCGGGTTCAGACGAAGTTATTCTGCCACGTAACACACTCATTGATGAAAAACTTGCTAACTTCTTAGAAGAGCAAGGTGTCGATGAAGTAAAAGTACGTTCAGTGGTATCTTGTGAATCGACCTTTGGTGTATGTGCGAAGTGTTATGGTCGTGACCTAGCACGTGGTCACTTGGTGAATCCAGGTGAATCTGTGGGTGTAATGGCTGCTCAATCGATTGGTGAGCCAGGTACACAGTTAACCATGCGTACATTCCACGTGGGTGGTGCGGCAAGCCGAACTTCTGCAGCCAATAGCGTACAAGTGCGTAACAAAGGTTCAGTACGTTTCCATAACGTGAAAACTGTACAACACGCTAAAGGTCACTTGGTATCTGTTTCACGTTCAGGTGAAATTGGTATTGCAGATGAGTTAGGTCGTGAGCGTGAGCGTTATAAACTGCCATACGGTGCGTCAATCTTGCTCAAAGATGGCGAAGCGGTAGAAGCTGGCGGTATTGTGGCGACTTGGGATCCACACACGCATCCACTTGTGACCGAAGTTGCGGGTAAAATCCGTTTCAGCCAAATTGCTGATGGCGTGACTGCAACCTCGAAAACTGATGATGCAACAGGTATGACCACAGTTGAAATCTTGCCAGTGACTTCACGTCCTGCGTCAGGTAAAGACTTACGTCCTGCTGTGGTATTAGACACTGTGGATGGTGGCGAACAGTTCTACTTCTTGCCACAGAACACGATTCTTTCTGTCCGTGATGGCGAAAATATCGGTGTGGGTGACGTTATTGGTCGTGTACCACAAGAATCTTCACGTACTCGTGATATTACCGGTGGTTTACCACGCGTTGCAGACTTATTTGAAGCACGTAAACCAAAAGAGCATGCGATTCTTGCAGAAGTGTCAGGTATCGTGAGCTTTGGTAAAGAAACCAAAGGTAAGAACCGTTTAGTGATTACACCAGATGATGGCTCTGAGATTTACGAAGAGTTGATTCCAAAATGGCGTAACATCAACGTGTTTGAAGGTGAGCATGTGAACCGTGGTGAAACCATTTCTGATGGTCCACAAAACCCACATGACATCTTACGCTTGAAAGGTGAAGTGGCATTAACCAACTACATCGTGAACGAAGTTCAAGACGTTTACCGCTTACAAGGTGTAAAAATTAACGATAAGCACATTGAAGTCATCGTGCGTCAAATGTTGCGTAAAGTTGAAATCACCGATGGTGGCGATACGAGCTTCATCAAAGGCGAACAAGTGGATTACATTCGCGTGGTACAAGAAAACCAAGCTGTACTTGCACAAAACAAGTTCCCAGCGAAGTTTGAACGTCAATTGATGGGTATCACCAAAGCATCGCTTTCAACAGACTCGTTCATTTCTGCTGCATCGTTCCAGGAAACTACACGTGTGTTAACTGAAGCGGCTGTAACAGGTAAAGAAGATGATTTACGTGGCTTGAAAGAGAACGTTGTTGTGGGTCGTTTGATCCCAGCAGGTACGGGTCTTGCTTACCACTTAGAGCGTCGTCGTCAAGAAGCTGAAGCTGCTGAATTGGCATTAGTGAATGATTTCTCTGATGTAGATCAAGCATTAAGCCAAGCATTTAGCGATGAATTTAACGATCTCTAATTCGTTTTAAAGCATCATTTAAAGACGCCTTTCGAGGCGTCTTTTTTTTGCCAACGTTTTAGTTGCATATTTTGCTTTAATAAAGCCGCAATATTGCATATAGTGAATTAAGAACAATTTAAAAATATCAAGAAAACTAAGGGGATAGCTTATGCAATTTAGAGGACTGACACTGTGTTTATCGGCAATGCTACTGAGTGTGTCTGTTTCGGCTGCACCAATGCCAAACAGCATTGTGGTGAAAGACAAAGCCATTGTGCCTATTCTAAAAACTGAAGTGATTCGTACAGTGACAGGTGAAAAGCCTATACGCCATGTAGAAGCCACGATTTTTGAAGTGAGCAATCAGGGTAAAGATATTGTGGCAAAGGAAGTTGTTTTTGATGATGATCAAGCACAGTTTTCAGAGAAACAATTGGGTATTCCTGTGATTCAAAAAGGTGGGGTGATTGTACCAACCTCAAAAATTGAGTTGAATAAAACCCTAAAGCAGGATGGTAAAGTCATTTCTGAAGTGAAAACGATTGATGCAGAAGGCATGGAATATAAGCAGGGGCAGGCGCCAATTCATCGCACATTAAAACTGGATCGGGTCAAAACGCCTGAAAGCAAAGAAACAGTTTCTCATGCTGTGTTTACTGAAGATGGACAAACCACAAGAGATGTCGTGCTTTTGGAAGAAGATGTTGCTGAATCATCTATTCAGCCTTAAGTCTTTTACAGAAATACCTTCATCTTGCTGTGCTTGGTAACAGTTTTTTCAAAGTTGTTACCGCAATATGCACTAAGCTGAGAGCGAATAGACCGAGGGGGAGTGATCACCATGAAAAAAGTATTGAGTGTATTGGCAATTGCCACAGTATCGACCATGCTTATGGCGGGTTGTGAAAGCATGAGTTCTAATGACCAACGTATTGGTGCTGCAGCATTAGGCGGTGCCGTTGGTGGCGCAGCGGGTAACAGCGTAGGTGGTAGTGTTGGTGCAGCAGCAGGCGCAGGTGCAGGTGCAGCAGTTGGAAGTAAAACCCAAGATGGTTCTAACCGTAACGCAACCTATAGTGGAATTGGCGGTGCGATTGGTTCAATTTTAGGTAAAGAAGTGATAGGTGGTAATGCAGGCGCTGCAATCGGTGGTGCTGTTGGTGGTGGTGCTGGTGCAGCCATCGAGCAAAAGCGTTAATCTGAATACGAACAGCCATGCCATCCTACTGAAGTATTTATATTTCAGTACATCCAACGCAGAGTCTTATGATTCTGCGTTTTTTATGCGCTAGCTGAAAAATTAATGCGTTTGGATAAATTGATTGACTGCTTGAGTATAAGCATTATTTTGTCCCAATGACTTGTTGATTTCAGCATGTGAAAGTCGGACAGGCAATAACTGGGTTTGAGTTCCGAATTTCTGTGCTTGTTGAATAAATTGTCGAGCTTGAGTACAGGGTTGATCTGCACGGATGGTTGAGCACACCGCGAGAAATGCAGGTAAAGCTTGATGTAGCTGAGCTATCGGAGAAAGGGCTTTCCAGTTGGAAGGTTGATCACCAAAGGCTTGATCATAAAAACGTGCATGACGTGTTTGCATTATCTTTTCTATATCATAAGCCGCGCTATCTAAAGCAACTGTAGCACGCCAAGGCTGTGGCTGGGGTGCCAGCCAATGGGGGCGAACGGTTAATAGACTGACCAGGTGTGCGCCCGCAGAATGTCCCATCAGCACCAAGCGTTTTGAGTCAGCATGCCAATGCGGTGCCTGATTTTGGATATAAATAAGCGCTTGGGCGATATCCTGAGTTTGCTGCTGTACGGTCACATCTGGAACTAATCTATAGTTGATAGACACAAAAATCCAGTTTTGCTTGGTCCAGTAACTCAGCTTATTTTTGACCACAGCAGCATGATTTTTATCACCCATTTTCCAAGCACCGCCATGGACCATCATCATGAGCGGGGCTGGTGTTTGATCTGTGAGTACTTTGGCAGGGAAATAGACATCCATCACTTGTTGAGGATGAGATCCATAAGCCACATTTTTCAAAGTCTGGACTTTGGTAAATGTATTCGGCACCAAAGCATGGAGGGATGTCGATGAATAGAAACAAAGTAGGGAAAAGATTGGCACAAGATTTTTTTTCATTTTAATGATCCTTTAATTTTAAATACTATCAATGTTTATAATTTTTATGATCCACTGATGTATCAACAGTAATACGTTAATTAATTCATACCTGCTCAAAAAGAGTAGAGAAGTTTGTCGGTGACATTGATCTTTTTGTCTTTTGATTAAAATAATATTACCAACAACGCAGAATCATTAGATTCTGCGTTTTTATGTGAGCTAAAAATTACGTTGCTACGGCTTTGGGCTTTTTACGTCGGATATATAACGTTTTATGCACTTCTGCAATTCGTACACCTGATTCATCGATAATATTGAGCGTATATTGACGTGTCAGAGGAGCATAGTCTTCTGCGATCTGTTTGATTTCCTCGACTTCAGCGGCACTCAGGCGAATATCGGCATACACCGTACTGCGTCCTGGGGCGAGGAAATGAATCGTTGCCGCTTTATCCCAAACAATATATGTTGAACCCAAGTGATGCATCAGAATTAACATATAAAATGGATCTACCATGGAATAGAGGCTGCCGCCAAAATGTACGCCGACAATATTTTGATTTTTGCGAGTGAGTGGCATTTTGACACGGACATGGTGGTTGGCTAAATCGATTTGATCAATTTCAATACCTGCACCCCGATAGGGTGGGTACCGATTTAAAAAGTATTTAGAAACGATAGGAAGTTGCTGCAATTTTTTGATGAGGTTCATGGGAAATTTTATAGAGCCTTAAGTAGATTTTTCTTATATTAGTATGAAATTTGAGCAAGCCAATGGCATATTTTGTTATTCTCAAGAGCAATCATGTCAACAATAAACAACAGGATGTTTATGCAAGCACAAACGCAATGGATTGAAACCTCAGATTATCAACAGCTCTATGTCAAAACTTGGGGCGAAAAAAAAGCACCTGCACTGATTTTGGTGCATGGCTATCCAGATAACCAAGAAGTCTGGGAACGGGTGATTGCCGTGTTGGTGCAAGATTTTTATGTGGTGAGTTATGATGTGCGCGGTGCGGGACAATCCTCCATTCCTAAATCCATTCGTGCCTATAGCTTGGCTCAATTGGCTGCAGATTTAATGGCTGTTGCTAATGCCGTTTTGGGGCAGCGTGCATTTCACTTGGCAGCTCATGACTGGGGTTCAATTCAGTCTTGGGAAGCAGTGACGGATCCAGAATTAAAGGGACGAATTTTATCGTACAGCAGTATTTCAGGCCCATGTTTGGATCATGCAGCGTTCTGGATGCGTAAGCAGTTTTCTGAAAATAAAATTAAATTTTTCAAACAAATGCGTAAATCTTGGTATATTGCTGCCTTTCAACTTCCTGCACTTGCGCCTACAGTTTGGCAGTTCTTTCAACCTGAACAATGGCGTCAGGTAGTGATGCGCTTAGAACGCGATCAAGATATTGCGATCAATCCTAATATCCGCAAAGATGGGCGCTATGGCGTCAATTTATATCGTGCCAATTTTATCCCACGTTTATTAAAGCCGCGTCAACGTTATGCAATTTGTCCTGTGCAAGCTATTGTCTTGAAATATGATCAATTTGTGGGTGCTGAATTGATTGATGAAATGTCGCTTTGGGTAGATGATTTTCAACGTGTGGAATTGGCAGCTAATCACTGGGCGATTCTTAGTCAGCCGCAAGCAGTTGCTACTGCCATCCGTGATTTTGCTTTAGGTCATGCAAATTCACATGCTGCAGCAATTTAAATCAGAAACGCTTGTCGGAGTTGAATGTTTGGTCAACTCCAATCTGCATAATCTCTGATAAAATAGCTTCTTTTTTGAATTTTCATCTCTTATGTTCGCAATTCTTGCTGCCATTGCAATCATGTTCGGATTGTCGTTGGCTCGTGTGCCTGTGGTTTTTGCCTTGGTTATTGGTGCAGTCTCAGGTGGTTTACTGGCTGGTTTAGGCTTACAAGGCACTTTAGATGCGTTTAATAATGGTTTAGGTGGTGGCGCTAAAATTGCTCTTGCTTACGGTATTTTAGGTGCATTTGCTTTGGCTTTGGCACGTTCAGGTTTGCCAGACTTATTGGCGTATAAGCTGATTCGCACTTTAACAGGTGGCAGTAATACTAAGGTACAGAACCGCGTTAAATATCTGATTTATTTTACTGTGGCTTTGGCAGCGGTATTTTCACAAAACTTAATCCCTGTACATATTGCATTTATTCCTGTATTGATTCCACCTTTATTAAGTGTTTTCAATCATTTAAACCTAGACCGTCGTGCAGTGGTTTGTTTGCTGACTTTTGGTTTGGTTGCCACCTATATGTTTGTTCCTGTGGGTTTCGGTGCAATCTTTCTGAATGATATTTTGGCGCACAATATCAACACCTTTGGTGCTCCGTATGGTTTTGCCATTCAAAATGAAGATATTCCTGCTGCCATGTTTATTCCTGTGTTTGGGATGTTTATTGGGCTATTGATCGCGTTGTTTGTGAGCTATCGTAAGCCTCGACATTATCAAGATGTGCAGGTAGAGCGTACCCAAAGCATTTCGAGTGAGCTCAATGCAAATACCGCCGCGCCAACCCTACAAGCGCCTCAGATTGCAAAATTTACCTTGTGGATGGCAGTGTTTGCGATTATTGCAACCTTGGCGGTGCAATTGTATTCAGATTCGATGATTCTGGCAGGTTTGGTGGGTGTTGCCATTTTAAGCTGTGCGGGAATTTTCAAATGGAAAGAAGCAGATGATGTGATCATTACAGGTATGCGTATGATGGCACTCATCGGCTTTATTATGATTGCTGCACAAGGTTTCGCTTCAGTGATTGAAGCTACTAATCAAGTGCCTGCTTTGGTAGAAGCGTCGGTGGAATGGATTGGCAATAGCAAAGCTTTGGCTGCATTTTTAATGTTATTGATTGGTTTGTTAATCACCTTGGGGATTGGCTCATCTTTCTCTACCGTGCCTATTTTAGCGATTATTTATGTGCCTTTATGTTTGCAGTTCGGTTTTAGCCCTGCAGCAACCATTGCGATTATTGGTACAGCAGCAGCCTTAGGAGATGCGGGTTCTCCAGCATCGGATTCAACCTTGGGGCCAACTTCGGGTTTAAATATGGATGGGCAGCACGACCACATGAAGGACAGTGTGGTACCGACTTTTATTCACTTTAATATTCCATTGATGATTTTTGGCTGGATTGCAGCGATGGTGCTGTAAATTATCACCAAAATTTTTAAGCGCACGTGTTCAGAATAGACTGGGCACGTTGCAGCATCGTGCTAAAACGACAAGAAGAATCTTCCTCAAATTCATCCTCAAATCTGCCTATTGAAACCCAATACAAAATTCAAACTCTCTAACAAAATGATCCATTTTTCGTTGTAATTAACTTCTAATATTAGAATGAAGATGATTTTAATTCTCTTTATTTAATTTGGATAATTTTATTGATTTTCTATGATTTAAAAATAGAAAGTCTGAGTGAATTAATCTATTTAAAATAAATTTGTGTTAGTTTTTAAATAAATATAAGATGTATTTTAAATAAATCTTTTAATATATTTTTAAAATAAAATTGAGTAATATAGTCGGGAAATAATAATATAAACTCTATTAATTAACTCGGATTTTAAAACCAAGTAATTTGGTCTATTTAAAATAAATTTATATAATAATTAATAGCTTATAAAATAATTAAAATATTATGTTTAATATGTGTTGCATATTAATAGTGGTCGTGTTTAATATTAATTAAGCGTTAAGATTTTTATTCTAAAGGTGGTTTTGAAATGTTAAAGCAAGTTGCTCTAATTGCATTAATGGGAATGTCTGCTTCTGCTATGGCAGGTCAATGGCAAGTTAAAGTTGGTGGTTCTGTAATTTCTCCAACACAAGATACAGATATTCTAGGTGGTGCAGCTAATGTTGAGGCTGATCATGAATATGCATTTACACCTTCAGTAGAATATTTCTTTAATGATAATATCTCTGCAGAATTATTGTTGGCTACGCCAATTAGCCACGATGTGTTAGTGAATGGTGATTCTGCTGTTAAGATTAAGCATTTACCACCAACATTGACTGCTAAATATAATTTTAAAAATTCAACCCGTTTCACACCATACATTGGTGTCGGTGGTACTGCATTTGTTGCATGGGATGAAAAATCTGATTTAGGTAAAGTTAAGGTAAAAGAAGACTTTGGTTTTGCAGGTCAAATCGGTTTTAACTTCCAGCCAGCCGATGCAAAAAACTGGGGCGTATTCTTTGATGCACGTTATGCACAATTAAGCCCAGAAGTTGAAATCGAAGGTTTAAAACCATTTGATCTAGACATCGACCCAATGGTGTACACCATCGGTTATAGCTACAAATTCTAATCATAAAAAGTAGCTCTTTATAATAATAAAAATCAGCGCAACCCCATCTTTTTGATGGGGTTTTTTATTGCAAAAAATAACAAATGTATCGAATGAAAAAATTGAGTGCATGTGCCATGTTCATTTACAGTCTGAAAGATAAAGTAAAGAACGATAAAGAAGGAATTAATTCATGTTGATAAAATACGGTTGGCCTATATGTGTTGGTTTAATGCTGAGTGTCGCGGGGCATGCGGCGAGTTTTTCTTGTGAGAAAGCCAGAACACCAACAGAACATGCCATTTGTGAACATCGTGCGGTCAATGATGCCGATGTGAAAATGGCCACCACCTATCGTATCGTCAGCCGTTTGGTCGCTATGGGGACGCGCTCACAAATTCGTGATGAACAATTTCGCTGGTTAGAGTTGCGTGATCGTTGTGGCGCTTCCGTCGATTGTTTAACCCAAGTGTATAATTTGCGTCAGCAGAAATTGGAGGATCATTTAAATCAGGTTTATCAACGTGCACCTTTTTAAATTTTTCTAGGTTTAGGCTTGAAAAATCAGGCAATCACTCCAATTCATTAACACATCCAACAATAACCATGTTTATGAATTTAAGGAGTGATGAATGAGCGAGCAAAGCCAAAAACACAGTTTCCAAGCCGAAGTGGCGCAGTTATTACATTTGGTGACCCATTCTCTTTATTCCAACCCTGAAATTTTCTTGCGTGAACTGATTTCTAACGCATCAGATGCCTGCGACAAATTACGTTTTGAGGGTATCAATCATCCTGAATATTATGAAAATGATCCTGATTTACGTGTGCGTATTCGTTTAGATCAAGATCAAAAAACCATAACCATTTCAGATAACGGCATTGGTTTAAGCCAACAGGAAGCGATTGAACATTTGGGTACCATTGCCAAATCGGGCACCAAAGATTTTATGTCGAAATTGACAGGCGATCAAAAAGCCGATGCGCAATTGATTGGTCAATTTGGTGTGGGTTTCTATTCAGGTTTTATCGTGGCAGATAAAATTACTGTGGAATCACGCCGTGCAGGATTGGCTGCAGATGAAGCCGTGCGTTGGAGCAGTGCGGGTACTGGCGAGTTTGATGTCGAGCAAATTCACAAAGCAGAACGGGGTACCGATATTATTCTGCACTTGCGTGAAGATGCGCTGGATTATTTAGAAAGCTACAAAGTTAAGCAGATCATCAATAAATACTCTGATCACATCAGTTTGCCAATTCAAATGCAGAAAGAAGTATGGCAGCAAGAAGAAGCAGCTGAAGGTGAAACACCGAAAGCAGGTCAGTATGTGAAAACTGATGAGTGGGAAGCAATTAACTCGGCCAGTGCGTTGTGGACGCGCAATAAAAACGAAATTAGTGCAGAACAGTACATTGAGTTTTATAAAAACCTCAGCCACGATTTTGACGCACCATTGGCATGGGCGCATAACCGTGTTGAAGGCAGTACTGAATACACTCAGTTGTTGTATGTGCCAAGTAAAGCACCGCACAACATTTTTACTCGTGAAGCCAAAGCGGGGATTAAATTGTATGTGAAGCGCGTATTTATTATGGATGAGGCAGACAACCTGATCCCGAACTATCTACGTTTTGTACAAGGTGTGGTGGACAGCGCCGATTTGCCATTGAACGTGAGCCGTGAGTTATTGCAAGAAAGCCGTGATGTGAAAACCATCCGCGAAGGCAATACCCGTCGTGTGTTGACCATGTTGGACAATTTAGCCAAGTCTGAAGATGAAAAAGACCAAGAAAAATTTAAGCAATTCTATCAAGAATTTGGTTCAGTTTTAAAAGAAGGCTTAGGCGAAGACTTTGGCAACCGTGAACGTATCCTGAAATTATTACGCTACGCTACTTCAAGTAATGATGACATCAGTACCTCATTGGCGGACTATAAAGCGCGAATGAAAGAAGGTCAGAAAGCCATTTACTACGTTACGGCAGACAACTTGAACGCAGCAAAGCATTCTCCACAGTTGGAGTTGTTTAAGAAAAAAGGCATTGAAGTGTTGTTGATGGCAGAACGCGTAGACGAGTGGGCGATGAACTTTGTGCAGGAGTTTGATGGCACGCCAATGCAAAACGTATCTAAAGGTGCGGTTGATTTAGGCGATCTACAAGATGCTGAAGAGAAGAAAGCTTTAGACGCGGCTGCAGAACAATTTAAACCTGTGGTTGAGCAATTGTCTGCATCTTTAAGCGGTAAAACCAAAGAAGTGCGTGTGACTACACGTTTGGTTGATTCCCCTGCTTGTTTGGTAACAGGTGAAGGTGAACTGTCACCACAATTGATTCGTATGTTGAAGGATGCAGGGCAAGCTGTACCTGATATGAAGCCAATTTTGGAAATCAACCCAGAGCATCCTTTGGTGAAAAAATTACAGGACTCCAATCAATTTGATGATTTGGCGCATGTGATTTTTGATCAAGCTGTGATTGCTGAAGGTGGCTTGCCTGAAGACCCAGCGGAATATGTGAAACGTATTAATAGCTTACTGTTAAAGTAAGTCTGCTTTCGCATGAACATGATCGATGATGCGTTGTACAAATAATGCATCGTCATCTTGCAAGATCATCTTGCAAAAAAACCAAGTCCTGTTCGCAAGACTTGGTTTTTTAATTTGGCTTGATTGTAGATGTTACCTGTTTAGAAAATGGCTTCTAAACGCACTAAAGCACCGAGATAATGATTACGATCTGCGCGATCATCATTTAAATAATTGACATCGCCCTGAATAAAGAACCATTCACGTAAAAATGGTTGACGCCAAGAGACAAATGGCCCCCAACGATTTAAACGTAAGTCATCATCGTGATAATAACCGCCTGTATAAATGCCATAGTTAAAGCGGTTGCCTGCAAAGAATTGATGTTGTCTAAAGGTGTAGTTGTCCCAAACCAAATCATCATCTTGTTCATCGGCATAGGTCAGGCTAAATTGATTGGACAAGAAAGCCTGATTGGGGCGTGCGTGCGTGAGCTCCAAGTTGGTTCTGAGATAATTTTCACTGTCGATGCCATAACGATAAATTTGTTCGGCATGAAAAGAGAAATCATTTTCCAAAGTCCAGTCTTTAGAGGCTTTTAAACGCAGATAAATATCATCGCCAGAACGTACCCCTAAATCGACATCTGTTTCAAAAGGTAGACGCTCGGCAAAGTTCGACCAACGTAATGCCAGAGAACTGTTGTCTTCACGGCTACGTTTGCTGTCTACAGTTTTGTCTGCATCATGCGCTGGGTTTTCGTTGGTAATGGCGACGTTATTTTGCAATTCGTTATCGAGCGAGTCATCACCAAAGACCACACTGAGTTTATTTTCAAGCGTAGGCAGTTTGATTTTCCCGCGAATACGAGGTTTGACTTCATATTCATTATGCTTATCCCAACTGCTATCGACCAAAACCCGCAAAGTGGCTGAGGCAGGCTGTTCAGGACTTGGTTCACCAAACCAGTTATCCAGTTTATGTGCTGTTTTATCTGCCCAATTGCGAATATTTTTTTGACGTTGATCGAACCAAGTTAAATGTTCCGTTTCTGCGGTGGCAGGTACAATGGATTCATTGGATTGTTCGGGTAACACCGTCGGTGTGGCATCAATCCAACGTGGAATCGTGTAATAAAAACCGTTTTTATCTGCTGCACTTGGCGGAGCGACAGGCAATTCATAAGGTGGCAGTGGCGTATGGGCTTGATCCACTGCTTGAGTTGATTCTTGTGCAAAAGTGATGCCTGCGACCCCACTTAAGAGACAGCTTAATATAAAAGGCGATGTGTGCTTTATTCTTGACATTATTTACTGATCTTTAAGCCATTTTTGTTAGTGTTGAAAATCTATGAGATAAAAGCAAGACTTGGCTACAAAATCATAATATAAACGGCAGTTTTTAGGCAGAAACCTCTTTTTCTTGATACATTTGAAGTGCTTGGCATAACTGCAAAGCATCAATCGGTTGCTGTAATTGGGAGATGACTTTTTGAATCATTTGCCAACTAATACCTTGTTGTCGATCTAATAAAATGTGCGGTATAGCTTGTTCAGTACGGGACAGTTGTAAGCGCTTTTGACCATGAATCACACGAATTTTTTGTCGTTCTTTCAGTAAAATCAAAGGGGTATGACTCTGTGCTTCACTTTCTTCAAACTGAATAAACTTAGTAGTTTGAATGTGCTGTATCGGAATGAAAGGAAAATAATGCTCTTGCTGCCACACGATTTGAGCATCATGACTATAGCATTGAAAAAGCTGATCGAAATCAAATAAATGTTCTTGTAATTTTTCCCAAGAAATTTCACGTATTGCTGCAATTTCATGTTCAAACTGTTGGCAAAAGTTTTGAGTCAAACGAATCGCTTGCATTTGATCTAATGCGCCAAGCAGTACCACATATTTAATAAAGCGTCCTTGCGTATTGGTTTGTTCTGCCAAATATACCGCACGCGCCAACACCTGTTGCTGATCTTCTTCGGGATCAGACAAATGCACCAATACATCGGCATATTGCGTGACTTCTGGCGCTTCAGGCAAAAAGACCCGATACAACTGTGCTGACTCATTTTGGCTAAGATTGAGCGCAGAAATGGGGCAACTATATTGGCTTAACAATAGATTATAAGCTGGGTTGACGCTTGGTTTTTGCGTGCCAGCCGTCATCTGGGCAGTATCTATTGTCGTTGCATCAGGCTGAGTTGTATTCAGTATTGCGTTGGAAATGATCGTTTGGTCTGCTGTCGGTTCAATTGTAAGTTCATCTTTAGCCACGTCCACAACTTGAGTATCAGACGAGGCAACTTCTTCTGTAGCGATGTGGTCTGTAATGAATTCAAATTGAATTGGCGAATCTACAGCTTTATTTTCTTCTGGGTCTACAGTGGCAAAAATTGGTTGAGTTTGTGCTGCTTCTATCGTTACAGTTTGAGCAGCTTCTAGCACAGCAGCTTGTTTCAGTTCTGCATCGGTTTGAAGGCAGTGATACTGTTGCTGCTGTTCCAACATCCAGCGATAGACCTGCTCTAAATCTTGAAATTCGCTTAGCAGAGCAGTGCGGTCTGCAGCAGGAATTAACCAAATTTGCCAACCTGCTCTCGGTTGATACAAAATCGCCCAACCTGCTTCAGGCTGTTGATAAAGTGCTGTTTCAAGTGCTTCAAGTTGTGTAAATACGCCACGAAAAGATTGTGCATATAAACTTTGTTCTGCAAAAGTTACCGCAGTTTGAATTGGATTTTGTGAGGCTTTAAATGTGAGCAACTGTTTTTGAAAAATCGGTTTATCGCACAGCATAAAAATTTCTTTAATGCGTGCTTTGGCTTTGGCTGTTTCATACAGACTGAGTCTTTTATGCGTTAAAGCATCAATTAAGTCGCGTAATTCTTTAATCAACAGTGATTTTTCTAGTGTATTCATTGATGCATACTTAAATATGTTGTTGTGCTTTTTCCAAATAATCTGCCAAGACAATATTCAGAGCCAATTCAATCAATTTATATTCTGCCGATTGTGGTTGAGGATAGCGTTTGGCTAATTCGATTAAATGGTTGACCTCAATCGCTTGAGGTGGAATTTTTCTTTGTATAAGTGCTTGAAGTTGTTGCATAGGCATCTGCTATAGCAATGAAAAAAAATCACTTTAATTATATGGATTTAATTAAAAAATACATGCTAAAAATTGTCAGCTTTTGTGCTTTTTTAGACATTATTGACAAAAAATGCGCTTTTTATATGAAAAATAATCAAAAAAATTTAAATCGCAGTGCCAAAAAAGTATTAGCAATTGGGTAGAACACAGTTTTTAGATGTTGCATGGACGATTTAAAGCAAATTTAGCATTAGAAAAACAAACAGTAGCCTGCTTTAGACTGCTGTTTGGGGAGAGAAATGGGAGAGATTAATACAGCTAAAATTAGTGGATAAAACGCGTAACTTAAGCTGCCTTTTGCGAAGTTGGTTCATTTACAACAGCTTCAGATGCAGCCGATTCTGTATTCACTTTTTGAGTTGGAAAATCAGGTACATGCACAATTTGAGCAGATACATTTGCAGCAATTGCTAAAAGTGAAACCATCAAAACAGATTTAAACATATTCATGGGAATATCCATCCAAAGTGTTAATGTCTAGGCAGAAGAATAGACATCGTAGGGAGATCAAACGAAATAAAAAATTCACATGAATCATAACAAAGTTTAAAATTTACAAAATGATCATTTCGGCAATTATTTTAAAAATAGCAATATAAAACAATATATTAGAGTTTTAGCTCTAGTTTTTTGTGTAGGCTTAAATGGTTGAGATGTCTGCAAAATTTGTATTTAGATAAGTCTGAAATGCGGGTGAATGGTGACAGTTTTTGACAGTGTGAAATCATGTAATGTTTTGGCTGTGATTGGTTAAACAGTCTAAAAATGCGGTTTTTTTAATCTATGATGGAATTCCAATAACGATAAAGGACAGTGAGAAAATCATGGCAATTGCAAAAGTAGTTGAAGTTAATTCAAGCAGTACAAAAAGTTTTGAAGACGCGATTCAGACTGGAATCGCTAAAGTGACAGAAACAATTAAAAATGTCCAAGGGGCGTGGATTAACGAACAAAAAGTGGTGGTTAAAGACAATCAAATCACGGAGTATCGGGTCAATTTAAAAATCAGCTTCTTGGTTGAATAACACCTCGCTTCATTAACGAAGCATAGTAAGATGACAACTAACCGAAGCGTGGTTGCGGGGCAAAGCTGGAACTTTGACCCATTTTAAAAGCACAAAAAAATCCCGTAATGGGATTTTTTTGTGCGTCTAATCAGCCGGAAGAACACTATTCAGCCTTGTCTGTATTTCAATCTTAAGCTTTAGGTTCAGATACATCGCATTGTTCTGCATCGCAGCTTGCTGCATCTTCAAGCTCTAGCTCGCTTGCTGTTTCAAGGGCTTTTTGCAGAACTTGCACAAAAACTTCGCGTGGCTGCGCACCTGCTAAAGCAATACGCTGATCAAATACGAAGAACGGTACGCCAGTGACGTTTAATTGTTCACGTGCAACTTCTTGGTCAAATTTTACAAAGTCGGCATATTCGTCAGAATCCAAAACATCATCCACTTCTACAGGGTTCAGCCCAATACGTGATGCAACATCTTCTAGTGTTTCACGCTCGCCAATTGCCAAACCTTGAGTCATATAGCTATAGAAAAAAGCTTCTTTGGCTTCGCTGCCCAAGCCTTTACTTTGCGCCAAATGCACCAAACGATGGGCATTAAAGGTATTGCCTGAATTGGCATTTTCCCATTGAAAGTCAATGCCTTCAGCTTTTGCCATTTCGGCAATATTACGCTGCATGTCTTCTACTTCGGCAAGGCTGCGCCCATATTTTTGTGCCAAACGCTCTGAATTGGACACTTCCTGACGCGGTGGCGCATCTGGATCGAGTTCAAAACTGTGCCAATGCACTTCTAATTCTACACCTGCTTCTTCAGCAGCAGCCTCTAAACGTTTTTTGCCGATATAGCAAAACGGGCAAACAATATCTGACCAAATATCAACGCGCATGAACAATCTCAAATTCTGTTTTTTACTAAGATGGGGATGTTACATAAAATTTAAAGCATAAAGCGATGCTAAACTTATTTTTGAGCATCTGATCAAATAGCGTCATGGATACAGAATCATATAAAGGCATAAATGAATTGATTTATTTCACTATATTCTAATGGCTGCATTAGAAAATAAGCATAAAATGCTATACAAATGTGACAGGCTTCACGCTAAGATATTGCAAATACTAAAAAATAAGAGGGCACGCATGCGACGTATAGTGCTAATTATAGGATGTGCAACGCTGCTGATTTTTGGCGGGATATTTTATCAATATCAACAGCAGCAAAAACAAGTCACTCAATTGCATGCTTATCAAAATGTGATTTATGAAAAAGCCGAACAAATTTTTGTACAGGCACAGGATTGGTCTAAGCCGATTCAAATTGACTTAAAAGATAATCGTTTAGATGGCGACTATCAAATTATGGCGAGTTTTGTCTTGAGTCACATGGTGCAAAGTGCCGAAGCGCGCAATAGCTATTTACGTGAATTAAAAGCCTTGAATTGGGATCAGTTTTTAGATCCTCAACGACTTGCTGCAGATAAAAAACAAGACTATGCCGATACCGAAGCCATGTTGGTGCAAGTACGTGCCATGGTAGAGCTGTATCAGGAACATTTAGAACAGCATGAAGCGATGGCTTTGGAGCAGATTGAGAATCTTGAAATCAATCATAATTTGCGCCGTCATTTAGCAGAATCTTTGCTAGAAAGCCGCCATAATGACCAAGGACACGCATTATTTGAATTGGAAAAGAAAAATTTGGGTAAGGCGTATGTGTTGTTTGCAATTTTAAAAAACAATAAATGGGAGCTCAAAAACAATACCTTCATGTTCTATGAAGATGCAGCCTTGAAAGAATTTAATGCGGTATATCAAGAGATGGTGCAGCTCAATACGCAAATGCAAGAGATCACTCAGCAGCATCAGCGGGCACTGGAAAGCAAGTTGTAAGGTCTGGCAAATCCTTACATCAAATTGTCAAAAGAATGTCATCTGCCGTTCAAATCTCTTGCCTAAACTGTGCCTGTTGATTTAATTGCTCAGCTAGGCAGGTCCAATATGAACAGCATTCAAGTCTTTGATGATATTCAACAACTGTATTTGCAATTCTTAGAAAATAAAAACTACCCGAAACTCGAAAATTTAAATAATTGGGGCAAGAACCGTTACTTCTTTAATCAGCACTTTCGTTTGGTTGAAGATTGGCATCAGACTGAACAAATTGTGATTGAATTTAATCAACAATATTATTGCTTGGATACAGGCAGCGCCCCAGACTTTATGGATAAAGAACGCTATATGACATGGTTGATGGGGGAGTTGTTGGTTTAAGCCGTGCAGGTAAATCACAACTGATCAGCCATCTAGTCTTCAAGATAACAATGCAAAAGAATAAAATTTAAAAATTAGAACAGCTCAAAACAACAAAATAAAAAATCCCCGCATGATGCGAGGATTTTTTTATTACGAAGACTTTTTACACACGCTCAATAATTGTCGCGATACCTTGACCAAGACCGATACACATGGTCGCAAGACCAATTTGCGTGTCTTGTTGTTCCATCACGTTCAATAACGTGGTGGTGATACGCGCACCTGAACAACCCAATGGGTGACCGAGTGCAATTGCACCACCGTTCAAGTTCACACGATCTTGCTGATCATAAATGCCTAAGCCTTTTAGAACAGATAGACCTTGTGCAGCAAACGCTTCGTTTAATTCAAAGGTTTGAATGTCTGCAATTGACAAGCCCGCACGTTTAAGTGCTTTTTGCGTTGCAGGTACTGGGCCATAACCCATGATTGCTGCATCACAGCCTGCAACGGCCATAGAGCGAATCACCGCACGTGGTTTCAAACCTAATGCTTGTGCACGTTCAGCAGACATAAGCAACATAGCAGAAGCACCATCAGACAATGCTGAAGATGTCGCCGCAGTTACGGTACCGCCTTTCGGATCAAATACAGGACGTAAAGCTTGGAATGCTTCAAGGTTAGCATCTGGACGAATCACTTCGTCGATGTCGCACAGCTGTTTAAAGCCATTTGCATCATGACCTTCAATGCCAATGATTTCGTTCTTAAAACGACCTTCTTGCGTTGCAGCCCATGCACGACGGTGTGATTCCACACCAAAAGCATCTTGCTCTTCACGAGAAATACCGTTCATGCGACCCAACATTTCAGCAGTTAAGCCCATCATGTTTGATGCTTTGGCATAGTGCTTAGATGCAGCAGGGTTGATGTCGATGCCGTGCATCATGCCCACATGGCCCATGTGCTCTACACCACCAATGATGAAAATATCACCCTGATTGGTTGCAATTTGTGCCGCAGCCGTGTGGATAGCTTGCATTGAAGAACCACACAGACGGTTTACAGTTTGACCTGCAACTGTTTTTGGAAGATCAGCCAATAATGCAATATTACGACCAATGTTCATGCCTTGTTCTAGGGTTTGATTCACACAGCCCCAGATCACATCTTCAACTTCGTTGACATCGAACTGGTTACGAGCAACTAAAGCACGAACCAATTCAGCCGATAGACTGTCAGCACGTACATTGCGGAACATACCGTTTTTGGTTTTACCCATTGCAGAACGTACGCCATCAACGATGACAACGTCACGTGGATTTAAAGTAGCCATTCACGTTGCTCCTTAACCGTAGAATTTTTTGTTGTTAGCAGCCATGTCACGCAACATTTGTGGCGCTTCATAAGCTTTTCCTAAGTGTGCATACTTGTCGCAAAGCGCAACGTATTCAGCAACACCTGTTTGGTCGATGTAACGGCATGGGCCACCACGGAATGGAGGGAATCCTACACCCATAATCATCGCCATATCTGCTTCAGATGGTGTTGCCACAATGTTGTCTTCTAAGCAACGTACAGTTTCGTTGCAGAACGCTAGCATCATACGGTCAATGATTTCTTGTGCATCAAATTCGCGTTTTTCAGATGTTGCCACAGATGCTACAAGCTCGTATGCAGTTGGATCAACCACTTTGGCTTTCTTGCCTTTGCGATCCAATTCATATTTGTAGAAACCTACGTCATTCTTTTGACCAAGACGTTTGTTTTCGTACATGACTTGGATTGAGCCTTTGTAGTCTGGCTTCATGCGGTCTGGGAAACCTTCTGCCATGACTTCTGCACCGTGAACGCCCGTGTCGATACCAACAACGTCGATTAGGTAAGCAGGACCCATAGGCCAGCCGAATTTTTCCATGACTTTGTCGACTTGTTGGAAGTCAGCACCGTCTTTCAATAGAAGGTCAAATGCACCAAAGTAAGGGAACAATACGCGGTTCACCAAGAAGCCTGGGCAGTCGTTCACTACGATTGGTGTTTTACCCATTTTCTGAGCAAGCACCACAGTGGTCGCAATTGCTTCAGGTGAAGTTTTTTCACCACGAATCACTTCCACCAATGGCATCATGTGCACTGGGTTAAAGAAGTGCATGCCGACAAAGTTTTCTGGACGTTGTAGGTTTTCTGCCAAACGTGTAATCGAAATGGTAGATGTATTTGACGCGATAATGGTGTTTTCACGTACTGATTTTTCAGTTTCAGCCAACACAATGCCTTTGACTTTCGGATTTTCAGTCACGGCTTCAATCACGATATCTACTTCTTTAAACTCGTCGTAGCTTAAAGTTGGGCGGATGCGTGCCAAAGTTTCACCCATTTTTGCAGGGGTTAACTTTTTGCGTTCAACTTGTTTGGTCAATAAGCCATTGGCTTCTTTCATACCCAAAGCAAGTTGCGGATTACCAATGTCTTTCATGATGATTGGTGTGCCTTTGCTTGCCGCTTGGTAAGCAATACCACCACCCATGATACCTGCGCCTAGAACAGCCGCTTGGTTGACAGGGTGTGCACCTTTTTCATATTTCTTAGAAGTTTTCTTCACCACTTGGTCGTTGATGAACAAGCCAATCAACGCGCCTGCTTGTGGCGTTACCGCAGCTTTAGCAAAGCCTTCCGCTTCCGCTTTGAGTGCGTCATTACGTGGCAAGCTTGCACCTGCTTGTAAAGAATCAAGCATGAGTTTTGGTGCAGGGTATTGTGCAGGATTCGCTTTGGCTAATACCGCACCTTTTGCAGTGTTGAACGCCATCATTTGTTCAAGTGGGTTCAATTTCACTGGGTCTAATTTTTCTTGGCGTTTTGCTTTCCAGTCCAAACGACCTGCAATGGCTTGTTTAACCAAATCAAGCGCAGCCGCTTGTAATTGATCTGCAGCAACTACAGCATCTACAGCACCGTCTTTAAGTGCAGCATCAGGACGTTTAGGGTTGGCCATTGCCATCCATTCAACCGCATTGTCGATACCAATAACGCGGCTTAAACGAACCGTACCACCAAAGCCTGGGAAAATACCGAGTTTGATTTCTGGTAAGCCCACTTGTGCTTGGTCTGACATGACACGGTAGTCACATACCAAACACATTTCAAAGCCACCGCCCAATGCCATACCATTGATTGCAGCAACTTTAGGAATTTCTAAATCTTCAAAAGCATTGAAGATGTCGTGAACAGGCAATGCCCAATCCACAATGGCTTGTTCGCCTTGAGCGAAGTTTGCGCCAAATTCGGTGATGTCTGCACCCACGATAAAGGTTGATTTCGCAGAAGTGACGATTAAACCTTTCACTTCATTGTTTGCTTTAACAGCCTCAATCGCAGCTTTAAAGTCTTCAATCGTTGCACGGTTAAATTTGTTGACCGACTCACCTTGTAAGTCAAAGCGGAATTCTGCAATTCCGTCCGAAAGCATTTGGACGGTAATGGCATTGCCAGCGTGGATCATGCCTGATCTCCTTTATTTTGGAGGACTTCTAAGTTGATGTTATGAAGCGTGTGCGATAGTCCTGCACACATATATGCCTCGGTAATCTTACGATAACTATATCGAAAAAAAATATAGCAAGTTGTATCAAGCCGTGACGCAAGGGTCATGATTTTTCTCATAGCGCGGAATTGCTTTTTGACCCGATTTTAAAATCCTATGTTTAAAGCAAGATGAAAGTGATTGTTTTCTCTTTTATTTTTAATCAGGTTGTATTGCATTTTCGATTTAGAAAAGCTTGATAAATAGATGTTATCAGTGGGTTGTTTTGGACAGAAAAGTAAATCCATCGTTTGGATGGTGATGTTTTAAAGCGTGAAGCTGGATAGGGGGGATAGCGATTTGCAATGCTGTGTTCTATTTTCTGCTATGACCTCATGCGCTGAAATTGAGTAGAATATGCGACATTTTGAATTTTAGCTGTTTTCAGCAATTTAGGTTGTTCTATGTTGAAGTGGATTATTTTGGCGATTTTTATCGCTTCAGCGCTGTATATTCAACAGCGCGGCAAGGTGCGTCATAGTTTTTATCGTCAGTTTTTTGACCATTCTACCATCCTCGCACCGATCAACTATTTAATGTATTTGTTCTCTAAAGTACCAAATCAACCGTATATCGACACCCAGCACTTTCAAGATTTAAAGGTTTTGGATGACAATTGGGAAATGATTCGTGATGAAGCCAAAGCTTTATATGAACAGGGTGGTATTAAAGCTTCAAGTACTTACGATGATTTGGGTTTTAACTCATTCTTTAAAACAGGCTGGAAGCGCTTTTACTTAAAATGGTATGACTCCGCGCATCCATCAGCAGCAGAATTATGTCCAAAAACCACAGCATTATTAAAAACTTTGCCTAGCATTAAGGCGGCGATGTTTACTGAACTAGCGCCCGACAGTCGTTTAGTGCGTCATCGCGACCCGTATGCAGGTTCATTGCGTTACCACTTGGGATTGATGACACCAAATGATGACCGTTGTTTTATTGATGTCGATGGTGAGCGGTATTCATGGCGTGATGGTGAAAGTGTGGTGTTTGATGAAACCTATATTCACTATGCTGAAAATGGCACTTCTCAAAACCGTATTATTTTCTTTGCCGATGTCGAGCGTCCGTTAAAATCTCGCTGGATGCAAAAGTTTAATCACTGGTTTGGCAAAAATGTGATGACCGCAGCAAGCTCTCCGAATGAAGCAGGCGATCAGACGGGTGGCTTAAATAAAGTCTTTGGCTATGTCTATCAAGTGCGTTTAAAAGCCAAGGCTTTAAAAGCTAAAAATAGTCGTGTGTACTATTTCTTAAAATGGTTTTTAATGCTCGGGATTTTCTTCTTAATTTTTATTCGCCCTTATGTGTTTTAGAGTATCACAACGCCTTTCGGGGCGTTTTTTTATGACATTTTTGAGCAATTTCAGCAACGAGCTTTAATCCAGACCTACTTTTATGTATAGAATGAAGTAAATAGGGGAATTTTTATGCAAACGTTTCGTTCTAAAAAAGATTGGTGGGTTTTGGCTTTTGTGATTTGTATGTCTGGTCTATTGATTCAGTTATTGCTGACCATGTACGCCAAAGGCACGATGCCAGCATTTCCTGTGCACACAGGGGTGTATTTCATTACCATTTTTGTGTTGTGGTGGCCTGTGTTCAATACGCGCTATCAGGTCGATGCAGAACGCTTGCAGATCCGTTGCATGTTTTTAAAATGGGACATTCCACGCGACAGTATTCAAAAAATATCTAAAACCAATAATTCGGTAGCGTCACCTGCTTTGTCGCTGAAGCGTTTAAAAATTGATTATCTTCTAGCGGGGCAGCCAAAATTTGTATTGGTTTCACCTAAAGATCAGACCAAATTTAGTCAAGCCTTGGGAATGGAAATTACCGACTAATCCCTAGGGTCTGTTGACATTTCATAAATGGCTTGCGCTGTAGGCTAAAACTGAGCAGATCAGGCATGAAACGCAGGGAATAGCGAGACTATTGCCAAGTTTCATAACGCAATCTGAGAAAGTTTTAGCCACAGCCTTTCAGGACGAGCATATTTTTTGCTGCTATTGCGTTATGAGTCAGTCATTTAGAATGACTAAATTTCCTGCCTCATGCCTTATATCAGCTAAAAAATATGCATCGTCGCAAACATAGACGAATTGTCAACAGACCCTAGGCTTTTTAAGCAAAAATAAGCATCAAAACTTTGAGGATGAGCAGAGTGGCATTCTCAAGATTCACGCAGTATAAGTCGCGGCTTTATTCTATTTTGAGGTGCAATTGATTTGCACTGCAATCTACCCATATTTCCGATTTTTCAGGATGACTTAAAAAATACAAAGCTAAAATAGGCTCAAGTTCGGTACGAATTTTGCGCCCCAAATGCCGTGCGCCGTAACGAATATCATGCCCCTGATAAAAATAGGCTTTAGCTGCTGCAGTCAGTTGGACTTGGCGTTGTTGATGCTGCAGGCGATGGTTTAACTTTTCCAATTCAATTTCAACCAATTGCGGCAGGGCATCAGCAGATACCGCTTGATAATGCAAACTACGGTCAATCCGATTTAAAAATTCAGGGTCAAATTTACGCTGCATGACTTTTTCAATGATCCGTTGTGTGGGCATGCGTTTTAAGCACAGTTGTTGTACTTTTTGCGGCAACAGATTCAATTTATCTAAGTATTGTTGTGCGGCTTGAGCACCCACATTGCTGGTCATAAAAATCATGCAATTGCGAAAGTCGATGGTTTTGGTGCCTGCAGTCAGGGTCAGTTTGCCTGTATCTAGCACATTCATTAAGCCACGTATCACTTCGCTTGAGGCTTTTTCCAGTTCATCAAACAGCATAATGCCTGGGCGGGTGTGCGAACCTGCAATCGCAGTTTCATCAAATAAACTATGGCCTTCTTTAGAGCCGACATAGCCAGGAGGCGCGCCTGTGAGTGCAGCCGCATAGTGTTCCTGCGCCAAGGTATTCATATCAATGCGGCAGAAGGCATCGGGGCGACCATAAATGGCTTCGGCAATCAGGCGCACCGTTTCGGTCTTGCCAACACCTGTCGGGCCAAGCATTAAAGTCACTGAAAGTGGTCGCTCTGTGCTGGAGAAATCGGCCTTGACCACATACAGCATTTTTTCGATTTCATTCAGCGCTGCATCTTGTCCAATAATCCGTTGACGTAACAATTGCATGACTTGTGTAGGTTCAAAATGAAAGCGCGGCTTGCCAATCAAACGGTCTTTGGCGGATACATACTGATGTGTACTGATCGGCTGGGACGTTGCGGATTGAATGGTCGGTATGCCGTGTGGTGCGGTCGTCATCCTGCACTTTCCTTCTGCTGACAAGATGCCTGAGCATAGCAAATCTTGTGTTGCCGACTGATCGTTTTTAGCACTGAGCTGATCGTTTTAGTGGATAGATCATGCGCTATGCCACAGGATAAAGCTTGAAAAAATCAGATAAAGCAGCACATCATGTAAAGAATGTAGCAAGAATAGGATGACTCGTGAACCCAAACGCAGGTGAGCATATCGAGAAAATTTTGGCAAATATGACCCAATTGCCAGGGGTTTACCGTATGTTGGGTAAAGACGGGGAGTTGTTATATGTCGGCAAAGCCAAAAATTTAAAAAACCGAGTGTCGAGTTATTTTGTCAAAACCATCGAGCATCCTAAAACGCAGGCTTTAGTGGCGCGTATTTATGATATTGAAACTTTGGTGGTGCGTTCCGAAACTGAAGCGTTATTGCTTGAACAAAATCTGATTAAGCTGCATCGTCCACCGTACAATATTATGCTGCGCGATGATAAGTCCTATGTTTATATTTTTGTGTCGGCAGATCAGCCTTATCCGCGTATTGCCAGTGGACGCGGCAAAGGCAAGCATCAGATAGGCAAGTTTTTTGGGCCTTATCCGAGTGCGTACAATGCCCGCGATACTTTGGTGGTGTTACAAAAACTGTTTAATGTGCGGCAGTGTGAAAACAGTTATTTTGCTCAACGGCAGCGTCCGTGTTTGCAATATCAGATCAAACGCTGTTCGGCACCGTGTGTAGGATTGATTTCGCCCGAAGAATATAAAGAAGATGTTAATAATTCGATTCGATTTTTACAGGGCGATAGTAAAGAACTGAATCAGCAATTGATTGCTAAAATGGAAGCTGCAGCCGAAGCGTTGGAATTTGAAAAAGCAGTCTTTTACCGTGACCGTATGGCTTTGTTGCGTGATGTGCAGGCACAGCAAGCCATTTATAAACTCAAAGGCGAAGCCGATATTATCGCAATTGCTTATCAGGCAGGTGTGACCTGTGTGCAAATTATGCATGTGCGCAATGGCAAAATGCTGGGCGGTAAAAGCTATTTTCCTGATATGTTGGGCGATGATTTGGGGCAAATGTTGGCCGATTTTATTGCCAACTTTTACTTTCAGGTGGCCGATGAAATTCCAGCGGAATTGATTGTTAATGTGGAAGTGGCAGATTGCAAAGAGTTGGAACAAGCCTTACAGCAACACTTCGATAAAAAAATTCAAATTAAACATAAAGTGCGTGAAACCCGTGCCGAGTGGCAAGAATTGGCACAAATGAATGTGCAGCATGCCATTAAAGGTAAACTCGCCAATCACTTTGAATTAAATGAGCGTTTTCATCAGTTAGAGCAAGTGGTTGGACGCCCGATTGATCGGATTGAATGTTTTGATATTTCGCACACTATGGGCGAAGACACTGTGGCATCTTGCGTGGTATTTGACAGTGGTGGTATTCGCAAACGTGATTATCGACAATTTTCAATTCAGGATATTCAGGCTGGAGATGACTATGCTGCCATGCGCCAAGCTTTAACGCGCCGTTATAAAAAAGCCATGCTGCCCGATTTATTGCTGATTGATGGCGGTAAAGGGCAGTTGAATATGGCGATGGAGGTCATGCAGGAGTTAGGATTGGATGCCTTTATGATTGGGGTGTCCAAAGGCGAAGGACGCAAACCTGGTCTAGAAACGCTACATTTTACCGATGGCAGCAAAATTCAGCTGCCTGAAGATCATAAGGCGCTGCATTTGATTCAGCAGGTACGTGATGAAGCACACCGATTTGCAATTACCAAGCACCGTGCCAAGCGCGATAAAAAACGTGGCTCATCAATACTTGAAGTGATTCCGGGCTTAGGGCCAAAACGTCGTCGTGATTTACTCACCCATTTTGGTGGCATACAAGGTGTCCTGAAAGCTTCTGAAAAAGAGTTGACTTTAGTACCCGGACTGGGTGAAGTAATGGCGCGTACGATTTATAAAGTGCTGCATGAATGACTAAATTTCCTGCCTCATGCCTTATATTAGCTAAAAATCTTGCGAGATATATCTCTCACGTCGCAAACATAGACGAATTGTCAACAGACCCTATTTACTGCATAAAAAGCAGTATTTTCTACAAAGGTAAATAGCAAAAAAGTGCATTGACTCTGTCGTCATTGAACATTCACATCAGATCGAAACCCTGTAATATCAACCACAACATTGTTTAAGGAAAAGCTATGTCGTTGCTACAGACCTATCAAGCCATTGCCGAGCAAGAATGGATAGACATCCCGCTTGGGTGGTTACAGGGGCGCACTATTTATGGTGGATTGGTGGCAGGTTTGATGATGCAAAAAGCCCAGCTTTGTATTGCCGATCCGAAAAAGCGCTTGCTAAGCAGCAGTGTCACGTTTGTCGGACCTGTGCAACAAGGTCGGGCACGGCTCACGGCGGAAATTCTGCGTGAAGGCAAATCTGTGACCAGTGTCGAAGTTCGTTTATGGCAGGATGATGCAGTACAAAGCATTTTAATTGCCAGTTTTGGTGCGGCACGTGAATCCAGCATTGTGGTGCAACAAGAACGTACTGCGCCCAATTTTCCACCTGCAACGGAATTGCCTGTTACACAGCATCATCCTTTAGCACCTGAATGTTTTCAGCAGATGGATTTGGTTTGGTCTGAAGGACAATATCCGTTTACTGCTAGTCATAAACCTGATTTTGCAGGCTGGATGCGTTTTAACCCAAAACAGCATACGAATCGTGCCATGACCATTGCCGATTTGATGGTGGCTTTTGATATGTGGCCGCCTGGAGTACTGCCGATGTTTGAGCAGCTCGCTCCTGCCAGTTCACTGACTTGGCATGTGACCTATGTCAATCCTTTGCAAAATCAGCTGCAAGATTGGATGAAATATAAAGTTTTTACCGATCATGCTAGCGGTGGTTATGCCACAGAATATGCGCACTTATGGGATGATCAGGATCGGCTAATAGCGATTGCCCGACAGACCATCACCGTGTTTGCCTAGTGACACCTACTAGCATTTCGTATAAAGTGAAGCCTATTCACGATGACAAATCCTCAAAAAACTTGTGAATATGCAGCGTAAAGAGGGGAAACATTGGCGGTGTCTATGACAACAGGTCGTATCCTGAACATTCCAAATATATTAACTTTGGCTCGAATCGCCTTGATTCCTGTTTTTTTGTTGGTGGCGTATTGGCCGCCTGCAATGGGCGTAAATGGTTATGATGGTGGCATGACGCGTCATATTATTTTGACGTCTATTTTTGTGATTGCTGCTGTGACCGACTGGTTTGATGGCTATTTGGCACGTACTTTGAATCAGACCTCTGCATTTGGGCGCTTTTTAGACCCTGTGGCCGATAAACTTATGGTCGCTGCGGCATTGATTGTTTTAGTGCAATGGCAACCGACTATTTCTATGGCTTTTGCCGCGATTGTAATTATTTCCCGTGAAATTACCGTATCTGCCTTACGAGAGTGGATGGCTGAACTCGGCGCACGTACCAGTGTGGCGGTGTCTACAGTGGGGAAATATAAAACAGCATTCCAAATGATTGCGATTTCAGTGTTCTTATTGAACTGGCAACCATTGGAAATGGTGGCTTATTTGTTGCTCTATACTGCTGTAATTCTAACGCTTTGGTCGATGTTTATTTATTTAAAAGCGGCATGGCCATATTTGAAACAACCTTAAATATCGTGATTCTTCATTAAAAAGTGCTTCTGATTGAAGCACTTTTTGATTAACTATGGGTTTCTTCCTCGGCATCATCCTCATAAGTTTTGGCAATTTTTTCAATATTTAAACTTTTTGCCATCGCATCAAAAATTTCTTTATAAACCCCATTTTGATGATAAAGCGCATCATGTTCGCCATGTTCCGCAATCCTGCCATCTTTCATGACATAGGTGTAATCGGCATCAATAATTTGCGATAAGCTATGTGAAATGATGATGACCGTACGCCCTTGTTTAATTTCATCGAGGCTTTGTTTGATTTGTTCGGTTGCAATGGCATCCAGACTAGCAGTCGGTTCATCTAAAAAAATAATAGGTGGATTTTTCAGGAACATACGTGCAAGGGCAATCCGTTGTTGTTGACCGCCTGAAAGCATGAGGGCATCTGCGTCATAAGCCTGAGGCAATTGCAAAATTTGTTCGTGAATAGAGGCTTTTTGGGCTGCCAGAATCACATCTTCCAAGCTTGCATCAGTTTTGCCATAACGAATATTTTCAAAAATAGAGCCTTGGAAAATATGATTTTTTTGCAAAACCAAGCCGATATGGTCACGCAAATATTGAGTGTCGATGTGGTTAATATCAATCCCATCGAGCTGAATTGTTCCCTGTTGTGGTTCATAGAATTTATCTAATAAACTGATCAGGGTAGATTTTCCTGCTCCCGACAATCCCACCAATGCGGTAATTTTATTGGGCTGAATCTGCATTTGAATGTCTTTGAGTGCATGATGTCCATTCGGATAAAAAAAGTTTACCTGTTGCAGATCAAACTGCCCTCGAATAACTGGTTTAAGCGTACCACTTGGCTCAATTTCATGCTCGGCTTCCAAAATTTGAAAGAAGCTTTCTGAATAGATCATTGCATCATTGACTTCATCATAAATACGATGTAATGAGCGAATTGGGGCAGAAACATTGCCAAACAGCAACACGTGATACATGATCATGCCGATGCTCATTTGTCCATCTAACACAAAATAAGCAGTTAAAATAATAATCAGCACCACGCCAATTTGTTCAATAAAGCTTTTTAAACCATCAAATAAAAAACTGGTTTGGCGGGTCTGCATTTGATTGTGGGTCAGTTTTTTCTGCAGGGTGAGTTGTTTTTCTGCTTCGATGCTTTCTCTGTTAAATGATTTAATCACGGTAATTGAGTTGATGATGCTGAGAATCCCTTGGCTTTTTTTCTCACGTCCATCACGTAAATTACGTCGCCAGCTTCCTAGTTTTTGTGCCTGCTGATAGGTCAGCCAAAAATAAATAGGCACAATGAGTGTCGCGACCAAGCCCACATAAAAATTGGCATAATACATTAAGCCCAAAGCCACAATTGCACTGGTAAAGAGTGGCAAAATATCAATAAAGAAAATTTGCACTAAGCGGGTGAGCGAACCAATGCCACGATCTATACGTGTTTGTAATTTACCTGCTTGGTTGTTGTCCTGATTAAAAAAGGCCAGTCTGTAACGTAAAAATTTCTCAATAATGCCCTGTGCCAAATCTTGTGACACAAAAATGCGTAGTTTTTCACCATAAAACTTCTGTCCAAACTGCACAAAAGCATTGATGATTTCTTTACCCAGCAAAATGGCTGAAATGGTGATTAAAATGTGCCAGCCTGCAGACAGCCCCTGTCCTGCCTCAATTAAGGCGTTAATACGGTCAACAGCGTATTGTAAAGTCAGTGCATTGACTTGAGCTGTTAACGAGCCGATGAGCGTTAAAACTAAGGTGGCAATCACCAAGAGCCGATAAGGTCGAACGAAGGGACGCAATTTTTGAAATAAATGCCATAAATTCATAAGCTATTATTGTTATAAGAACGATGATTTTAAGTCTAAGGATGAACTTCACGACTCACAAGCCAAAAAGCTGTGTCATTTTGTGAGCAGTCCTGATCCTTGTTTTAGATTAAACAATAAGCTATTCAGCATAGGAATGACCATGAATCTAGAATTGTTTGCACCTGTGCGTTGTGACAACGTACTGCCTTATGACGGCATTGTGCAGGACTATGGTTTGGTGCTGAGTGCGGAGCATAGTGAGCGTTATTTGCAGTATTTTCTGCAACATTTGGCATGGCAGCCTGATGAAGGTCTGCTCTTTGGTCAGTATTATCGGACACAGCGCCAAGTGGCATGGTATGGCGATGAGCAGTATCAATATCGTTATTCGGGAGCAGTTAAGCAGGCACTGCTATGGCAGCCTGCTTTGTGGCGATTGAAACAGCAAATTGAACAATGGGTCGGGCATCCCTTTAATTCATGTTTGGCCAATTTATATCAAGATGGTACGCAGGGCTTGGGTTGGCACAGTGATGATGAGCCGAATTTAGGCAGACACGCTGTCATTGCATCTTTGAGTTTGGGGGCAACCCGTAAATTTTGTTTTCAGCATAAACACCGCGCCAACAAGGTTGAGCTACTGTTGCACAGCGGTCAGTTGTTGGTCATGCGTGGCACGACACAACACTATTGGAAACATGCCTTAATGAAGTCCAATAAAATTATACAACCCAGAATTAATCTGACCTTTCGCTATTTTCACACGGCTATTGAATAAAACTTGATTTAGCACTCTAAATCCTTATTCAGGAATAAATTTTAATTGTATTTAAATTCAGTGCTTTAAGGTATCAACAACCTAAATCTTTAAGTGAGTTCTATACTAAAACTGGTATTCAGTACTTCCACCTGTTTTTCAATTTGTTCTGCATTGTCCTGCAAAATTTCAATCAGTTTTTGCAAATTGACAAATTCAAAACGGTTTTTAGATGCCAGCAGCGTCAATGCATAAGGTGCATCTTTAGATGAAAAACGAATCGGTACAGATAAACCTGCAATTTCTGCATCAAGTTCGCCGTTAGAAAAATAATAGCCTTGTTTTTTGATTTTGCGCATTTGCTGCAAAAAGTCATCTTCATCTTGTGCAAAATTGACTTGTGCCAATTCGGTAGAAAAACGCTGGTAATAGTCTAAAATTTTAGCTTTAGGCAGATGCGCCATAATAATTTTTGGCGATGAGCCGACATAAACAGGACGTGGGCAGCCGCGACCATAAGACAGCAAAGGCGTATCTTTAAAGATTTCGTGATGCACATCAATGCAGGAATCTTGATTGAGTTGGGTCAATAAACAGCAAAATTCTGTACGTTCCGCAATTTTTTTCATAAACGGAATACTGATGGTGACCAAAGGATCGGTCGTGCGAGAGATAAAATCCAATACCGCAATTTTTGGCCCAAGGGTGTAATCTCCCGATGTGCCACTCATGCGCTGCAACAACTCTGCTGAAACCAACTCTTTTAAATAGCGGTAACTGGTAGGCTTAGATAAACCAAGTTCCTCACTAATGGTATCTACATTAATGACAGGACGTGCGGTTGAAAATAAGTCTAAGACTGTGAGAATCTTGCCAAAGCTAGACAGTGCCATGCGGATTTACCCATTCACACCAAAAGGATGGTGTCACTTTATATCAAAAAATCGCCAGACCAATAGACTTTTTAAAGATGGTCTTAGGCATTCTAACGATCAATATCCCAATTCTTTCGTTTGTCGTTGTTATCTATTCAGAAACAGGATTTAAGGCTGAATGCCGTGAGGCTCACGATACCAGCTTTCAATCAATAGTGCTGCGGCAAGACTGTCGGCTGCGAGCTTTTTGCCAAGCCCTTGGGCTTGATAATGATCAAGCTCATCACGTGCTTCACGTGTGGTTAGGCGTTCATCGACCATTAGGGTGTTGATATTGCTTTGATGGCGTAAGCGTCTGGCAAACTTACGTGCACGGGTAGACAGTTCCGACTCGCTATCATCCATATTTAAAGGTAAGCCCACTAGAAATAATTGTGGCTGATGTTGCTTGATGATTTTCAGCAAGTTTTCCCATTGTGGAATGCCATCTTTCATGGGGAAGAGGGCGAGTGGGGTCGCACTTTCAATTAGTGCCTGCCCCACAGCCATGCCCATTTTTTGCGTACCGAAGTCAAATGCCATAATGGTTTGGGCTTGTGTTGTTTCAGGCATGACCAATCTCTGAAGATAACCATGTTGGATCTACGCCCATTTTACGATAAGCGGCATCCCAACGATCGTCATAAGGTAAATTAAAAATTAAGTCCATGTCGGATTCGCAAATCAGCCAATCGCCCCGAGCAATTTCCTGTTCGAGTTGTTGTTTGCCCCAGCTGGCATAGCCTAAGGCAATTTGGTAGCGTCCAACGCCTTCATTGTGGGCAATTGCATCTAAAATATCTTTAGAGGTGGTGATACAGACATTTTCACCAACAGCGATAGATGAATGCCAAGTTGGCTGCCCTGTGTGTAAAACAAAACCTGCCTCAGGTCGTAATGGACCACCTTGTAGAACTTCGTGAGGATGCACATTATCTGCGTCTATATCTAAATCATTGAGTAATTCTTTGATTTGGATACCCGATGGACGGTTGATAATAATGCCTTGCGCACCGTCTTCATCATGACGTGCCAAATAGATGACGGTGTTTGCAAAAAACTCATCATTCATATCGGGCGGGGCTATGAGACAGCGATGCGTCAGATATTGTTTAGTCACCTAAGCAATTCTCCTTAAAAACAGTTGCTTCTAGAAAAACCTATTCCTTTAGGATACACGTTACTTGAGCTTTGTGATTTCACCAAGCTCTTTTTGTGACAGCGTTGGTTTTTAAGCCTGTTGAAACTTCAATTGGCGTAATTGTTTGGCGTGTTGCAGGGTGGTGTCATTAATTTCAACGCCGCCTGTCATGCGTGCCAATTCTAAAATACGCGCATCTTCTTCTAATTCAACAATGGTGCTGCTGGCAGGGTCGGTCTGACGCTTTTTCACTAAAAGGTGTTGATCAGACTGTGCTGCCACTTGTGCTTGGTGGGTAATACATAAAATTTGAACGTGTTGCGCCAAACCTGCGAGTAAGCGCCCCACAATTTCTGCGGTACCACCACTAATCCCGACATCAATTTCATCAAAAACCAAGACTTCGGCTTCGGTTTTTTCGGCATTCATGACTTGCATAACCAAGGCAATCCGCGATAATTCACCACCAGAAGCCACGCGTGCCAATGGCTGTGCAGGAATACCTTTGTTGGCGGTAAACAATAATTGAATAAAACTTAACCCTTCCGCAGAAACTTGTTCTAAAGGTTCAAATTTAAATTCAAAATGTGCCTCAGGCAGTGCCAATTGTTTAACTTGCTCGGTTAGTTGTTTAGCGAGCGGTGCAGCTGCTTCACGACGGATATCATCTAAATGTTGTGCTTTGGCTAAGAAGTCCTGATGTGCCACTTCTACTTGTTCTGCCAAAGTTTCAGGATCTTCCAGTTCATGTAAAGCCGTGAGTTCGGCTTGCCAAGTATCGAACTCTTGTTTCAGTAATTCAGGCTGAGTGCGGTATTTACGTGCCAAACGATGAAAAACTTCCAGCTTCTGATTCAGTTCTTCCATGCGCTCTGGATCAAAGCTTTGACGATCAATAAACTGACGTAAATTGGCTGTCGCATCATCTAATTCACTTTGCGCATTTAACAATGAATTATAAATTTCCGATAATTGCTCACTGCGCCCCGCATGCGATTCCAAGCGGCGAATAATCGAAGCAATTTCCTGAGTGATGTTTTGCTCGGCTTCGTCTAAGGCATTTAAGCTATAACTGCAATCCTGCATGATATGTTCATGATGGCTTAGGCGATCAAACTCTTGTTCAATCTCCTTATAATCGATTTGTACCAGTTCTTCGAGTTCTTCGAGCTGTAAGTTTAGAGTTTCGATGCGCTGCTTGCGAGTTGCCTGTGCATCCAGCGCCGCCTGATGCTGTCGGATATTTTTTTGCCAGGTACTATAAGCATCACGTACTGCTTGGGCAGGGGTATAAAAATTATAATAACGATCAAGCCAGTGCTTTGGATAAGGCGGTTCGAGCAATTGTTGCTGACTGTGCTGACTGTATAACTGTACCAGTAAGCGTCCAATTTCTTTCAGCTCTGCCAAACTGCTTGGACGACCATTAATCCATGCTTTGCTGCGCCCTGTGGCAAAAATTACCCGACGTAAATGGATTTCACCAGACTCATCATCTAATTCATGTTCTTTTAGCCATTGTGCTTCAGGGCTATTGTCCTGATAACTGAAACTCGCGGTCACATCGGCTTTATCTGAGCCAAAACGTACATAATTGGTATCGGTACGTTCACCTAAACAGGCAGAGAGCGCATCTAAAAGTAAGGATTTACCTGCACCTGTTTCCCCTGTCAGAACGTTAAAACCTGTTTCAATATCCAGTGCTAAGTGGTCGGCAAGGGCAAAGTTAATCAGTGTTAAATGAGTCAGCATAAACGCATCCAAGCTGCGAAAAGTGTCAGTGAAAGAGAGTCAAGTTTTGGAAATGCCATAACAAGGCTGTTATTTTCTTCTATTTAATTCTAGCTTAAATTGCAGCGCAAACAACAAAAAATGTACCCGATAAGCATCATATATAAAACACATGATCATTTGATCATTTCATTGGATGGTCATTAAATTGCAGTATATTCACTTGGGGAGTTTTCGGTGCTGCTTGATATGGTGGAACTTAAACGATATAGATACTATTCGTGATCTGTTTCACATTCAGATTTAGCACTTTAGTGGGGAAGAATCTAGAGCAGAGTACTTTGCATGCCTCTGGCATTGGCTTAGACTGTGCTGTCAGCGTGTTGCATGCTGCGTATTGAAACATTGTTCAATTTACGCAAAGCCCACTGTAAACACAGATTGATTAGTTCTGAGGACAGAATTAAACTACATCAGTCAAAAATATAAAAACGCGTTACCTGGAGAATACGCATGTCAGCTCAGTTTGATCATGTATCAGTTGTGAAAAAGTCGAATGTCTATTTTGGTGGGCAATGCATCAGTCACACGGTGCAATTTGAAGACGGTACCAAAAAAACCTTAGGGGTAATTTTACCGACTGAACAAGCCTTGACTTTCGAAACGCATGTACCTGAACGTATGGAAATTATTTCAGGTGAATGTCGTGTCAAAATTGCCGATAGCGAAGAAAGTGAATTATTCCGCGCGGGTCAATCGTTCTATGTGCCTGGCAATAGCCGTTTCAGCATCGAAACCGATGAAGTGCTCGATTACGTGTGCCACTTAGAAGGCTAATCAGCCGATAATAGGGTATTGAATTAAGATTTCATTTTTCTCCTGCTTGAGCACCCAATCAAGCGGAATTGAATCAAGAAATTTTCACCCGAATCGGTTAAACTAGATCTTATTGAAATCCTGTAAAGTCAGCTTTGCAGGATTTTTCGTTTTCGCTGGTTTATTGGTGCATTAATTAGAGGTCGTTCATGGCAAAACCTGAATATTATTATGGCGTTCACTCGGTGGAGTCATTATTGGAGCTTGAGCCAGAGCGCGTCTTAACTCTTTTTACCTTAAAAGGGCGTGATGATCAGCGTTTACAAAAGATTTTAGAACTTGCCGAACCATTTGGCATTAGTGTGCAAAAAGCCAGCCGTGACAGCTTGGAAAAACTGGCAGGTTTGCCTTTTCACCAAGGAGTGGTGGCTGCAGTACGCCCACATCCAACTCTGAATGAAAAAGACTTGGATGCCTTGTTGCAGGCTGATAGCAAGCCTTTACTTTTGGCGCTCGACCAAGTCACCGACCCGCATAACTTGGGTGCGTGTATCCGTACTGCCGCTGCGATGGGGGTTACTGCCGTGATTGTGCCGCGTGATCGTTCAGCAAGTTTGACCCCAACTGCACGCAAAGTAGCTGCAGGTGGTGCAGAAAAAGTCAAATTTATCCAAGTGACCAATTTGGCACGTACTTTGGCGCATTTGAAACAAGAGTTTAATGTGCGCGTGGTGGGTACGATGCTGGATGAAAAAGCTTTGCCAATTCAGCAATTTGACTTTACAGGCACAGCAGTATGCGTGGTGATGGGCGCAGAAGATACAGGTTTACGCCCAATTACCCAGTCACAATGTGATCAAACCGTATTTATTCCAATGGCAGGAAATCTGCAAAGTCTGAATGTCAGTGTTGCAACAGGTATGGCCTTGTATGAAGCTTGTCGTCAGCGTCAGGCTTAATTGCTGATTTTGTATTTGCTATTTTATTGATGCTTTCAACACCGTGATTCGTCTATCTCCCCAAAAGCAAGGTTATGCTTTGGTGCTTGTTACCATGTGCATTTGGGGTGGTTTTACCCTAACTGCTCGGCTGAATGCACAATGGCAGATCAGTGCTTGGGATATTACCGCCTTACGCTTTGCTTTGGCTTTTTGTATTTTAATGCCGATTCTTATCTGGAAAAAAGATACGGCATTTTTATGGAAAAAAGAGCCTTTTATTTTGGCAATGATTGGTGGAGTGGGCTATTGCCTGACTGCGTATAGTGCTTTTCATTATGTACCTGCTGCGCATGCTGCCATTTTTTTGAATGGCTGTATTCCTGTTTGTACCGCCATTGCTGCTTGGATGTTATTTCGAGTGCCTTTTGACCGCCATACATGGATCAGTATTGTAATTATGCTGACCGCCATTGCGGGTATGAGTGCGCTGATGTATCAAGAAACAGGTGTTGCCTTTGGACTTGGGGATGGACTGTTTTTTATCAGCGCTATTTGGTGGGGTGTGTTTACGGTTTTATTAAGACAATGGAAGCTCTCCGCTTGGCATGCTATGGCAGGTGTCGCAATTTGGTCGGCAATCGTCTATGTCCCGATTTACGTACTGTTTTTCCCGAAACAACTCACCGCACCCGAACCGATTCATTTATTGCTGCAAACTGTTTTTCATGGGGTATTTGTGGTAATCATCGCAACACTTAGCTATGTCGAGGCAATTAAGCGTTTGGGGGCATTCAAAACTGGTAGTATTGTGACCTTGGCGCCGTTTATTGCTGCGATTCTTGCTGTCCCTTTATTGGGCGAGCCGTTGAGTCTGGCAATTTTATGTGGCTTGATGGGTATGGGGATTGGCGCTTTGCAACCTTGGCGTTGGTGGGCACGACCTGACAGCTTAAAAGCCCAACTTGAACAGCAAAAAAAACAGTCAGATTAATTTGCTTACTGCATCGCTCGCTTTAAATACTGCTGATGCAATACTTCAAGTTTGCTATACAAATGATCTAAATGCCCATCGTTCAGCACAATGTCATCGGCTAGGCGTTGTTTTTCAGCACGTGGCATTTGTGCTTGAATAATTTTATGAATTTGCTCAACCGTTTGACCATCACGTTGTGAGGCACGGTGAATTTGTAGTGCTTCAGTAGCATCAATCAATAATGTATGTTGGGTCAATTGATGTTGATTGGTTTCAAACAAGAGTGGTGAAACCAAAACCACGTAGGGGCTATTGGCAGCATTTAATTGTTGAATAATCGATTCACGAATTGCAGGGTGGGTGATTTTTTCAAGTGCTTGTCGTGCACTTGGTTCTTTGAAAATGTGTTCACGTAAGGCACGACGATCAAGCTCACCATTCTCAAGTAAAACCCAATCGCCAAAGTGTTGTCGAATTTGCTTTAAGGCAGGCTGTCCTTTTTCGACTACTTCACGTGCAACCACATCTGCATCGACCACAACAATGCCTTGGGTCTCAAACCACGCACTGGCTGCAGACTTGCCACTGCCAATTCCTCCTGTTAGACCCAAAACAAAACGCATGTGCTGTCCTTATTGTCCCAAATATACTTTCATGATTGGCTCGCCCCATAAAAAGGCAATCCAGCCCGCAATGGCGATATACGGACCAAACGCAAAGGGTTGATTTTCTTTACGTACTTTTAACAGAATAATGCCAATAATCGCCCCAACTAAGGACGATAGCAGCACAATCAGGGGTAACATCATCGGCCCCATCCATGCACCTAAAGCGGCAAGGAGCTTGAAGTCGCCATAGCCCATGCCTTCTTTGCCTGTGACGATTTTAAATAGGTAATACACCACCCATAGACATAGGAAGCCAATCACATAGCCCCAAATTGCCGAGGTTGGTGAGGTATAGATGGCATAGCTGTTGACGGCCAAACCCAGTGCAGCCAAAGGCAGGGTATAACGGTCTGGCAAGAGTTGTGTATCGAAATCAATGAAGGTGAGCGCAATCAAGGTATAAGTGAGTAGCAAGCCAAATAGCATTTGTACGGTTGGGCCAAATACCGCAAGCACAATCAGAGCGCAAATAGCAGTTAATACCTCAATCAGTGGATAACGTATACTGATCGGGTTTTGGCAGTTGCCACATTTACCGCGTAATACCAACCAACTCAGCACAGGAATATTTTGATACCAACGAATTGGGTTGTGACATTTGGGACAGGTCGATGCAGGTTTGCTGAGGGTGATTTTACTTTCATCAATAATGGCTTGTTCAGGATGTAACAACATTTGGCAGTCGTTACGCCACTCCTGTTCCATCATTTTTGGGGTGCGATAAATCACCACATTCAAAAAACTGCCAATACATAAACTAAAAAGTCCAACTGCGATATAGAGCGCAGTTGGATTTTGGATCAAATACGCGATTAATTCTTGCATTAAACCACAGAACCCATTTGGAAGATTGGAAGGTACATGGCGACAACTAAACCACCCACTAAAATACCCAAGACAGACATAATCAACGGCTCCATCATTGAGGTTAAGCCATCTACTGCGTTGTCGACTTCGTTTTCATAGTGGGTTGCGACTTTATCCAGCATGGCATCTAGCGCACCTGATTCTTCACCAATGGCGACCATTTGCACCGCCATAGAAGGGAATTTATTGGTGACACGCATGGCGAATTGTAGCTGCTGTCCTGTCGCGACATCATCACGTATTTTCATCACCGCTTCTTCATAGACCACGTTATTGGTTGCCCCAGCGGTCGATTCCAAAGCATCAATTAAGGGTACACCAGCAGCAAAAGTAGTGGCTAAAGTACGGCTATAACGCGCGATAATGGCTTTATAGACCAAGTCACCAAAAATAGGCGCTTTCAGTGCCGCTTTGTCTAAGAAGTCACGGAATTTTTTACTGCGTTTTTTAGTTTCCAAGAAACCTGCAATCATGACCCCAATCACAATAATCAGAATAAACCAGTATTTCTGCATCCATTGTGACATGTTGACCACCATTTTAGTGAAGGCAGGCAAGTCTGCACCAAAAGAGCTAAACAACTCTTCAAATACAGGTACAACTTTTACCATCAAAATAATGGTCACAATCACAGCCACCACGATGACCGTTGCAGGGTATTTCATGGCTTTTTTAATTTTTTGTTTGAGTAACTCACTCTTTTCTTTATAGATCGCAACACGATCCAGCATGGTTTCTAGTGCACCCGATTGTTCACCAGATTCAACCAAAGAGCAGAACAGATTGTCAAAATATTGAGGATATTTACGCAATGCGCCAGCAAAGGTATTCCCGCCTTCCACTTCACCTTTAATGCCTAAAACCACTTCACGCATGGCGGGGTTTTCAAGACCTTCGGCAACAATCTCAAAGCTTTGTACCAAAGGCACACCTGCTTTCATCATAGTGGCAAGCTGACGCGTGAAAATAGTGATGTCTAATGTCGACACCCGTTTTTTCATTAAGCCTTCAAGAATATTCTTTTTCTTTTGGCGAATCGTCTTGATGGTAATCCCTTGTTTACGCAATGTGACCTTTGCCAAGGCCATATTACGCGCTGGAATTTCCCCTTTTAACTTAGCCCCTTTGCGGTCAATCCCTTCATAAACGAAGGTGGGCATCATCTGTGCTTTTTTGACAGCCATGCGTATTTATCCTTATTTTAAATTTTACAACTATTCACTGGTCACACGATTGACTTCTTGCAATGAAGTCACCCCCTGCATGACCTTAAGTAACCCCGAACGACGCAGATTGTTAAACCCCGATTTTGCTGACGCATCAGCAATTTGGATGGCATTACCATCCTCCATAATAATTCTAGAAATTTCTGGTGTGACTTTCATCACTTCATAAACACCAACACGTCCTTTATAACCTTCACGGCATTCAGAACAGCCTACAGGTTGATAGACCTGAAATTCTGGATTGCTCAAATCGGCTTCAGTAAAGCCCATTTCCAATAAGCTTTGTTTTGGAATATCGGAAGGAGCTTTGCAATGCGGGCATAGGCGTCGTGCCAAACGCTGTGCAATGACGAGGTTTACCGAAGTTGCGATGTTAAAGGAAGGAACGCCCATGTTGCGTAAACGCGTTAAAGTTTCTGGCGCACTGTTGGTGTGTAGGGTAGATAAAACCATGTGACCTGTTTGGGCAGCTTTAATTGCAATTTCTGCAGTTTCAAGATCACGAATCTCACCCACCATGACAATATCAGGGTCTTGACGTAAGAAAGATTTCAGGGCGGCAGCGAAGGTTAAGCCTACTTTATTGTTGACGTTAACCTGATTGATGCCTTCTAAGTTAATTTCCACAGGGTCTTCGGCGGTGGAAATGTTGGTATCTTCTCTGTTTAAGATATTTAAGCCTGTATATAGCGATACCGTTTTACCCGAACCCGTTGGGCCTGTAATCAGTAACATGCCTTGCGGTTTTTCTAAGGCTTCCATGAACAATTCTTTTTGTTCTGGTTCATAGCCCAAAGCGTCAATCCCAAGCATCGCGCTAGATGGGTCAAGAATACGCAGTACGATTTTTTCACCGAACAATGTTGGCAACGAGTTCACACGGAAGTCGATGGACTTGTTTTTAGATAGTTTTAATTTAATACGACCATCTTGCGGGACACGCTTTTCAGAAATGTCCATTTGGGACATCACTTTTAAACGTGATGCCAAGCGGTTAGCTAACTGTAAGGGTGGGGTGGCAATTTGACGTAATACACCATCGACACGGTAACGCACTCGATAGGTTTTTTCATACGGTTCAAAGTGTAAGTCCGAAGCACCCATGCGAATTGCATCAATCAGTAATTTGTTGATGTATTTAACAATTGGGGATTCATCACCCTGCGGTTCATCTTCTGCAGCTTGTTCTGGTTCGCTGTTACCATCTTCAAAGTTGAGATCGAAGTCATCATCTTCAAATTCAAAAGCAGACTCACTCGCAAAGTTTTGTTCAATCAGTTTTACCAATTTATCGTGTTCGACCACAATGGCTTCAATATTCATTTTACTGTTGAAACGAATGGCATCCATTGCTTCGATATTGGTCGGGTTACTGGTCGCAACGTAAAGCAGGTGATTGCGCTTAAAAATAGGTAAAAGGTTATATTTGCTGAAAAGCTTTTCATCAATGCCTTCACGCACGATGAGCGCAGAGTCATACACGCTTAAATCAAAAATAGGTTCGCCAAACTCATTAGAAATTTTTTCAGCAATGATTAAAGGCGCGATATTTAGGTTTTGAATGAGATAGGGAACAATATCAACATTATCTTTTTGTGCGGCTTTAATGGCAGTTTGCATATTTTCAGCAGAAACGAGCCCATCTTCGACCAAACGTCGAATAAAACCTGTAAATCTAGGTGTAGCTTGTTGTACTGACATTCCCCAACGTCCTCAAAATCAAGATTGTTTATAATTGGTATCTTAAAATTATACTTTTGTTGCACAAAAATACCATATCTGAAAGTGCTGTCACCACCTAAGTATCGCCTAAAAGCATGAACCAGTTACATTAATCTGCTAAAAAAATTGTAAGTCCTGCCATGAAAAGATACTTCATGCAGCAGTTTGATGCAAAGCTTGTACAAAAAACTCAGCAGAAATGTGATTTGCGTGTAGAATGTGCGCGATTAAATGAATTGTTTTTGCAGGTTATTCTATGTCGGCTACGACGATTAAGCCTTGGGTGGTTGGCAATTGGAAGATGAATCCGATACATGCCGATGCTCAGCAACTTATTTCTGAATTTAAAACATTATTACAAGACAGCCCTGTAGAGGCTGAAAAGTGTCATTTGGGGATTGCACCTGTCACTTTGGCTTTAACTCAAATTCAAGCTGCATTGAGCGAAGCAGTACGTCCTGTCTATACCGTTGCACAAGACCTTTCCCGTATTGCGGGTTTGGGTGCATATACAGGCGAAGTCAGTGCAGAATTGCTAAAAGACAGTCAAATTGATTATGTATTGGTTGGGCATTCAGAACGTCGTGAACTTTTTGCAGACACACCAAGCATTTTGAATGAAAAAGTTAAAAATGCCTTGCAGGCAGGTTTGACAGTTATTTATTGTGTGGGTGAAAGTCTGCAACAACGTGAAAGCGGTCAGGCAGAGCAAGTTGTTTTGCAACAAATTTGTGATATTGCTGCTGTGGTTGACGCTGAGCAATGGCAACAGATAGTGATTGCGTATGAACCTATTTGGGCAATTGGTACAGGCAAGACCGCATCACCTGAAGATGCGCAAACCATGCATGCAAAAATCCGTGAAGGTTTAAGCCAAATCACCGCTTATGCGGTGACTCTACCTATTTTATATGGTGGTAGTGTAAAACCAGAAAATGCCGTAGAGTTAGCAGCCTGCCCAGACATTAATGGTGCTTTGGTCGGTGGTGCATCCTTAAATGCGGCATCGTTCCATCAAATTGCGCAAGCCTTTGCAAATACACAATAATGAGGAGTTCAGCATGCAAACATTTGTGCTGGTAGTACATATTATCTTAGCCATTTTAATGATTGGACTAATTTTGGTTCAGCATGGTAAAGGTGCAGATGCAGGCGCTTCTTTTGGTGGCGGTGGTGCGGCAACCGTATTTGGTGCGTCAGGCTCAGGTAACTTTTTAACCCGTTTAACGGCAATTTTAACAGCATTGTTTTTTGCAACCAGTTTAACTTTAGCGGTGTTTGCCAAGAAACAAACCACAGGTGCATATAGTTTGCAGACTGTACAAACGACTGCACCTGCACAGCCAGTATCGCCTGAAACTTCACCAACTGCGCCTAAAAGCGCTGAATAATTTTATTTAGCACTTTCTTTTTTCGCATGATGCGACTAGAATGCGTCACAGCTGCGGTGGTGGTGGAATTGGTAGACACGCTACCTTGAGGTGGTAGTGCTTTCGGGCGTGGGGGTTCAAGTCCCCCCTTCCGCACCAACTTATAATCCAGAAAACATAAGTTGGTGTTAAGCAGCAAATCTGTTGATGCGGGATGGAGCAGTCTGGTAGCTCGTCGGGCTCATAACCCGAAGGTCGTTGGTTCAAATCCAGCTCCCGCTACCAATCAATCCTAAGCTTATCGTGAATTAAGCGTAGGCAACTTAAATTATTTTAGGTTGAGATAAGTATTTACATGTTGTTGCGGGATGGAGCAGTCTGGTAGCTCGTCGGGCTCATAACCCGAAGGTCGTTGGTTCAAATCCAGCTCCCGCTACCAATATTTTAAAAGTGTGATTATGCTCTAATATGAGTTTTACGCTTTATACTGACTAAGGTGCAACTTAAGTCAGGCAAAAATGCTAAGTTTGATTGAAAACTTATTCATATTTGTATATAATTTTTGCACGTTGATGCGGGATGGAGCAGTCTGGTAGCTCGTCGGGCTCATAACCCGAAGGTCGTTGGTTCAAATCCAGCTCCCGCTACCAAGTTTCTAATGGTGTGGTACGTTAGTTTTAGTTGATTGAATTCAGCATAATAAACTAGCAAAGATGGTTAGATTTAGTCTAATCCCCGCAACCAAGTTTCTAAAGAGGCTCACAACTAGGTGGGCCTTTTTGCACAGTGGATATTGGTTTTACTGTGCAAGAATAGGGGCGATTACGCCCTTTTTTATTGGCTATCGTGTAGTGTCGATACAAGCCGTGCGCGGCCTAAAGTCAAAGTGTCATGTTTCACTACTACTATAGTTTGTATGAATGTGTAGTGGTCAAATAAGACCATTGAACCGCAGCAGAATGACGAGAGTAAATGAAGCTATCAAATAAAACTCAAGCACTTCAGGACTTAATTGCGCCAGCAGTGCAAGCATGTGATGTGGATCTTTGGGGAATCGAGTTTATTCCACAAGGTAAGCGTTCTTTGTTACGTATTTATATCGACAAAGCTGTCGATGAAAATGCAGAACCTGTCTTAAATGAAGATGGCGAATTAGAGCAAGGTCGTGGTATTGGTGTGCAAGATTGTGTACGTGTAACCCAGCAAGTTGGTGCAATGCTTGATGTGCATGATCCAATTTCAGGTGAATATGCACTTGAAGTATCCTCTCCGGGTTGGGATCGTCCATTTTTCCAATTAGAGCAATTGCCTGCATATATTGGGCAAACCATTGCGTTACGTTTAATCAGTGCTGTAGAAAACCGTCGTAAATTTCAAGCGAAATTGGTTGCTGTAGATCTGGAAAATGAAACCATTCAGGTCGAAGTGGAAAAACAGCAGGTATTGGAGATTGACAGTCACAATATTGATAAAGCAAACCTGATTTACCAAGATTAATCAAATTAATAAGAATCTGAACGAATAGGTGACTTATGGCACGTGAAATTCTTACCGTCGTTGAAACGGTTAGTAACGAAAAAGGTGTAAGTCGTGAGGCAATTTTTGAGGCGCTTGAACAGGCTCTTGTTGCTGCGACGAAAAAGAAATTCTACGAAGGCACAAACTCAGAAGAAGCACGTTTACGTGTGGAAATTGATCGTAAAACAGGTGACTACAGCACTTTCCGTCAGTGGGAAGTGGTGGCAGATGAAGATCATGAAATGCCTGCATGCCAAGATGCAATTTCTGATGTAGACCCTGCAAAGTGGTCAATTGGCGATATTCGCGAACTTGAAGTTGAGTCAATTGACTTCGGTCGTATTGCTGCGCAAATTGCCAAGCAAGTGATTGTGCAAAAAATTCGTGAAGCAGAACGCGCATTGGTTGCAGATGCTTATGAAGCCAAAGTAGGCGAGCTGATTTACGGTGAAGTGAAAAAGCAAACCAAAGATGGCTTTATTATTGATTTGGGCGACAATGCAGAAGCATATTTGGCGCGTGAAGAAATGATCGCCAAAGAAATTTTGCGTCCTAAGCAGCGTGTGAATGCAATTTTGTACAGCGTGAACCGTGAAGGTCGTGGTGCACAATTGTTGTTGTCACGTGCCAAGCCTGAAATGCTGATTGCATTGATGAAAAAAGAAATTCCAGAAATTTCTGAAGAAATCATCGAAATTAAAGCAGCAGCGCGTCAGCCAGGTGTACGTGCAAAAATTGCAGTAAAAACCAACGACCATCGTATTGACCCTGTAGGTGCATGTATTGGTATGCGTGGTACACGTATCCAAGCGGTACAGCAAGAGTTAAATGGTGAGCGTATTGATGTTGTGGTGTGGTCTGATGATCCAGCACAATATATCGCTAGTGCTTTAGAGCCAGCCGATGTATCGGGTATTGTGATTGATGAAGAAGAACGTACTGCCGACATTATTTTCGCAACCAGCGATCAGTTGGCACGTGCAATTGGTTCACAAGGTCAAAACGTACGTTTAGCCTCTGAACTCACAGGTTATAAGCTGAACATGATGCTTGAAGAAGAGTATCACGCACGTCAGCAAAATGAAGCGCAACAATACTTAGACTTGTTTGTTTCACGTCTAGACATTGCTGAAGATTTGGCGATGGCATTGGTAGAAATGGGCTTCACTTCATTAGAAGAAATTGCGTATGTTCCTGCGGAAACATTTGACGAAATTGATTTAGATGAAGAAATTGTTGAAATGTTACAAGGTCGTGCCAAAGAAGTGGCATTGGCAGACGCATTGCAACAGCAAGAAAATATCCAAGATCCGAGTGCAGAACTTCTAGCAATGGAAGGCATGACACAAGAGATCGCTTATGCGCTTGCCGCTCGTGGTGTCATCACAGTTGATGATTTAGCTGACCAAGCGACTGACGATATCGAAGATATTGAAGGTCTAGGTACAGATAAAGCGGGTCAATTGATTATGAAAGCGCGCGAATCATGGTTTAACTAGGAGGTAATATATGACGGACAAGTCGATTAAAGAGTTAGCGCTCAGTGTAGGTCGTCCAGTTGAGAAACTCCTGGAACAGGTTCGTGACGCAGGTTTACCACAGCGTAACGCTGACGATATTATTTCCACGGAACAACAAAGTACCCTAGTGAACCATTTAAAAAAGGTTCACGGTCAAGAGGGTAAAGCAGGACAAATCACGTTGAAACGTAAAACCACCAGTACCGCTAAAGTGGCAAGTACTTCGGGCAAAGCGAAAACGATTAATGTAGAAGTTCGCAAGAAGCATACATTTGTAAAGCCAGATCCTGAACAGATTAAAGCGGAAGCACTGGCAAAAGCACAGGCGGAAGCAGCTGAAAAAGCGCAAGCAGAACAGCAAGCACGTGACGTGGCAGAAAAGAGCAAAGCGAAAGCAGACGCGCCTCAAGCAGGTGCCGCAAAAGCGAAACAAGCTTTAGATGCAATGCGTGCAGCAGCCAAGCAAGAAACAGCCAAGCAAGAAGTTGCAAAAGCTGCGGTTGTGGTGAAACGTAAGTCAACCAACAAGCCAATTGTGAAGCAAGCAGTGAAAGTCACTGAAACACCTGAGCAAAAGAAAGCGCGTGAAGCGCAAGCAGCTCAGTTGAAAGCGACTGAAGAAGCAGCACGTCGTAAAGCTGCTGAAGAAGCGCAGCAACGTACGCTTGAGCAAATGCGTCAGATGGCATCTAAATACTCAAATGAAGATGCAACCGCTACCATTCGTGTGGTAGATGATTCTCCATTGGCGGCTGGTCTTGTGGGTCAGGCTTATGAAGATTCATTTGCCAAAGAAGACCGTGAAATCAAGCGTGGTACCAGCACCACCAATACACGTTCACCGAAAAAAGGTGGTCGTCGTGGTCAGGAAGAACAGTCTTTCAGCCAAAACTCACATAAACGCGGTTTGAAAACGAGCCAAGCCAACAAGCACGGCTTTGAAAAACCAGTTAAAAAACAAGTTTATGATGTTGAAATTGGTGCAACGATTGTGGTTGCGGACTTGGCTGCAAAAATGGCAGTTAAAGTACGCGAAGTTATTAAATCACTCATGAAAATGGGTGAGTTAGTTACGCAAAACCAAGCGATTGAGCAAGAAGTTGCAGCACTTGTAGTTGAGGAAATGGGCCACAACCCAGTTCTAGTATCTGATACGCAAGCTGAAGATAACTTACTTGAAGCTGCTGAAGAGGCACGTGGTGTTCAAACGACACGTCCACCAGTGGTGACCATCATGGGTCACGTTGACCATGGTAAGACATCATTACTTGACCGTATTCGTCGTGCCAAAGTGGCTGCAGGCGAAGCGGGTGGTATTACCCAGCACATTGGTGCATACCACGTACAAACCGATAAAGGCATTATCACCTTCTTAGATACACCGGGACACGCAGCGTTTACTGCAATGCGTTCACGTGGTGCGAAAGCGACAGATATCGTGGTATTGGTCGTTGCGGCAGATGATGGTGTGATGCCACAAACTGCAGAAGCCATTGACCATGCGCGTGCAGCGGGTACGCCAATTATTGTTGCCATTAACAAAATGGACAAAGAATCGGCTGATCCAGACCGCGTATTGAATGAATTGACCACCAAAGAAATCGTACCTGAACAATGGGGCGGTGACGTACCTGTTGCAATGGTTTCGGCGCATTCAGGTCAAGGTATTGATGAACTTCTTGACTTAATTTCAATTCAAGCAGAAATGATGGAATTGAAAGCATCTGAAGAAGGTGCAGCGCAAGGTGTGGTGATTGAAGCGCGTGTAGATAAAGGTCGCGGTGCAGTGACGTCAATTCTGGTACAAAACGGTACTTTGAATGTAGGTGACTTGGTACTTGCAGGTTCATCTTATGGTCGCGTACGTGCCATGACTGATGAAAACGGTAAGCGTATTAAATCTGCAGGTCCTTCAATTCCAGTTGAAATTTTAGGTTTACCTGAAGCGCCAATGGCAGGTGACGAAGTTCTTGTTGTAAATGACGAGAAGAAAGCACGTGAAGTTGCCGATGCGCGTATGGATCGTGAGCGTCAAAAACGTCTTGAGCGTCAAAGCGCAATGCGTCTTGAAAACATCATGGCATCAATGGGCAAAAAAGACGTTCCATTTGTCAATGTGGTATTGAAGACCGATGTACGAGGTACTTTGGAAGCCTTGATTGTTGCATTGGGCGAGTTGTCTACCGATGAAGTACGTGTACGTGTGATTGGTTCAGGCGTAGGTGCGATCACTGAGTCTGACGTTACGCTTGCAGAATCTTCAGAAGCTGTATTACTGGGCTTTAACGTACGTGCTGACAATACTGCGCGTCAAAAAGCCGATGCCGATGGTATTGACATTCGTTACTACAGCATCATCTATCAATTAATTGATGATGTGAAAGATGCGATGAGCGGTAAGCTTGCACCTGAACACCGTGAAACTATTTTGGGTGTTGCAGAAGTGCGTGAAGTGTTCCACTCAAGTAAGTTCGGTGCAGCTGCAGGTTGTATGGTACTTGAAGGCGTACTTCACCGTAACAAACCAATTCGCGTATTACGTGATGATGTGGTGGTATTCCAAGGTGAGCTTGAGTCACTTCGTCGTTATAAAGACGTGGTGGAAGAAGTTCGCGCAGGTATGGAATGTGGTCTTGCAGTAAAAGGCTATAAAGACATCAAACCACTTGATAAGATTGAAGTGTACGATGTTCAATTGATTAAACGGAGTCTTTAATGGCGGGTAGTCAACGTCTGAAGCGTATGGCGGATACAGTACAGCGTGAGCTGTCAGAACTGATTCGCCAAGAGCTGAAAGATCCACGCTTAGGTGGTCTTGTGACCATCTCTGCAGTGAAGGTGAGCCCAGACTTAGGATATGCGGAAGTGTACGTGACCGTCATGGGACGTGAATTAGGCGATGAGCAAAGCGAAACGGCAAATAAAGAAACCTTGGATGTGTTGAATAAAGCATCAGGCTTCTTGCGCCATGAGTTAAGCCGTCGTATTAAGACACGTATTACCCCGCGTTTGCGTTTTCACTACGATAAAACCAATGCCTATGGTAACTATATGTTTGGTTTGATTGCAGAAGCGGTAAAAGATTTACCTCCTGCAGCACCTAAGCAAGATGAAGAATAAATCAGTGATGATAAAAAATGCCACCTTCGGGTGGCATTTTTTTGTCTATCATGTTTGAGCTTTTGCAATGTAAGCAAGGTTATATCGGATACGATGCTTTTTTTAATGCCTGACTAATATTCTAGACCAAATCATCATGGGACTTTTTTTCATAACGACGTAAATTACGACGTTGGCGTTGCCACGGTAATGGACGGTCTAAGGTTTCAGGCACATTGCCACTCATCGAACGTAAACGTAAATGCAGTGCTGCCTGTGCCATTAAATTGGCAGAAACAGGCGCGGTAATAAACGCAAATAGGGTGATTAATACTTCTGCAAAGCCAAATCGTCCTTCAAATGCCGCATAAATAATGGCTGCAATTAAGAAACTGCCTAGTCCTAAAGTGCTGGATTTTGTAGGGGCATGCAGTCGCATAAATAAGTCGGGTAGGCGAACCATGCCAATGCCGCCCACCAACATGAAAAATGCGCCAATAATTAAAAAGAATGACACTAAAATTTCCATGAGTAATTGCATGTTCATTCTCCTTAATCAATCACATGACCACTGGTGAAGTAACGCGCCAGTGCTGCAGTAGACACAAAGCCTAGCATCGCCACCAATAACGCACCTTCAAATAATGAGGTACTGGTCCAATAGATACCCAGAACCACCACCAAGCAGGTCGCATTTAAAAACAAGGTATCCAAGGCCAACAGGCGGTCTACAATTGAAGGGCCAATAATCAGGCGATATAGGCACATAAACATGGACAGCGTAATCGCAACCATGCAGATTCCAAGTGCATAAGGCAGAATCATCATTGCTTTTCTCCTGACTGTGCACCAAAAATTTCAATCAGCGGTTTTTCATAACGATTTTTGATGTCTTGAATATCTACACTTTCATCTGCAGTGTTTAAGGCATGCACCAAAATATCGCCACGGTCTTGGTCAATACCTGCTGTAACCGTGCCTGGTGTGGTGGTAATGATCATCGCCAAAATACTGTTGACCTGTTCGTGTTGTGTTTCGAGAGGGACACGGAACCATTTTGGCTGCATACGGTCTGTTGGGCCAAGTACCAGTTTTGCGACACGAATATTACAAATCATAATATCCCAGACCACCACGAAGAATAAGCGAATGGCTGCAGTCCAGTTGATGTCTGGTGTACGCGCAATAAAGGGCTGGATCAGTTTGGGAATCAAGAGCGCCAAGACCAGTGCCATCAACAGATTCCCTGCAGAAACACTATGCGCCAACATCAGCCAACTCAGTGCCACCAAGACAGATACAAACGGGTGTGGCAGCAGGTTATCCCAAAACGAAGTTTTTGGTCTCGTTTTTTGCATGTTTAGGGCTCCGCAGGTTTGAGTTGAGTATCGCTAGGTTGCTGTGCTTCCTCACGATTTTGCTGTTGAATCTGACGTTGTTTATAGTCAGAAATATGCTCGCCTTCCAAGGTGTTTGGATCAATCACATAGGGAATTAAATGTGCATTGGTGTCAATTGCTTCGCCACCGTACTTGGTTTCAGGTAAGTACAATGGATCATAAGGTTGTACGCTAATCACATTTGCAGCACGGTCTTTTTTCAGAATCAGTGCTTCATAGGCCGCATTATGTTGAATCTGCTGTGCAGTATTCAGCATATATTGTTGAATTGGATTGGCAAATACCACGTACAGCACTAAACCCGTTAGGAGAAAATAAATGACACGGTCATTACGGGGCGGTGCAATCGCAGGTAGTGCCTGATATTCATAATAGGCTTCAGTTTGCGCATCATCTTCAGGTTTGGTCGCGCGCCAAAATAAAATAAAGCCGACACGGGTGAATGCAATAATACTCAGCAAGCTGACCAAGAGAATAATGCCAATAATCCAGCCTTGATGTGCCATATTGGCGGTGGCTTGCAAAATAAAGACCTTGCCCAAAAAGCCACTAAACGGTGGCAAACCTGCCATCATTAAGGCAATCATGAAGTATGTGATTGCCAGTACTTTGTGTTGCTTCATTTGCGGGGCAATATTGAAGTGATCTTTAAATGCGCCACGTTGTGAGGTAATCCAGCCACACAGCAAATAGAAAGCCGCTGCAATTAAGGTACTGTGTACTAAGTAATACAGTGCGGCTGACCATGCCTGTGTGTTCAGCATCGAAATGGCGATCAGGATCGTACCAATCGAAGACAGCACCATAAAACCGACAAAACGACGTAAGCGCTCTGCACCAATTGCGCCAATGACCCCATACAGTGAGGTAATTAGACCAATCGGCAGCAACCAGTCTTGTAGGATTTTATGGCTCAGCGCATCATCAAATACGGTTCCATTGACCCGCAAAATGGCATACACACCCACTTTGGTCATGATAGTGAATAAGGCTGCCACAGGGGTTGTCGCCACGGCATAGGTTTTAGGTAGCCAGAAACCGACAGGAAGCATGGCGGCTTTAATACCAAACACCACAAATAACAGTAAGCCACCTGCCACCGCAATTTTATGTGCATCAGCATCGAGTAGCGGAATCAGACGCGCCACATCGGTCATATTTAAACTGCCGACACTGCCGTAAATCATCCCCAAACCAATTAGGAACAGGGCAGAGGCTAACAGGTTGATGGTGACGTAATGAATCCCGAGTTGAAAACGTGCTTTGCCCTGACCGTGCAATAACAACACATACGAGGCCAGCAACAAGATTTCAAAGAATACGAACAGGTTAAATAAGTCGCCTGTGAGGAATGCACCGCAAAGTCCCATGAGTAGGAAATGCACCATGGTATGAAAATAGCGACCACGTTCATCCCATTTTTTGCTGGAAAACCACAGTAATGGCAAGGCAAGTGAATAAGTCAGTACCAACATGAGGGCAGACAGTTGATCTAGCACTAAAATAATGCCAAACGGGGCGGCCCATTCGCTCAAATTATAAATAATAATTTGCCCACTGCTGACCTGAATTAAATAGCTGATCGCCGTGATTAAACCGAGCGTGGCAGAAAGATAACTAATGCCACGACGCCATGGCTGACGCCAGTCATGCGAGAGTGAACCAAAGCCCGGATTGCCTAATAGCACCAAAATAAATGCGGTAAAGGTGGGAATCAGGATGCTAAAAATAGGTGAATGCTGTAGCCAAAATTGGAGGAAATCAGTCATTATGGCTCATCCTCACGTGGGTCAAGCAGTGGATGTTCTTCTTTGGCATCGACGTGGTCTGTCCCTGTTTCATAACGGCTACGCAGCGCCAATTGCACAATAAATGCAGTGGTGGCAAAGCCAATCACAATTGCGGTTAACACCAAGGCTTGTGGTAATGGGTCGGTGACTTTTGAAGCTTCAGTCAAAATTGCAGGTGCATTGAGCTGAATACGCCCCATGCTGAATAAGAAAATATTGACGGCATAACCAATCATCGCCAAACCTAAAACCACAGGAAAGGTACGGGCACGTAAAATTAAATAAATCCCTGTCGCGACTAACATTCCAATGGCAGACGCAATTAAAAACTCAATACTAATCATTGCATTACTCCTTTGGAAGTGGGCCAGACATGCCTGAGTGACGTGAGTCGCCCAAGACAGAAATCATCAACATTACTGCGCCAACCACTGTGACATACACGCCTACATCAAATAAGGCAGCCGAAGCGAGGTGCATTTCACCAATAATCGGAGGATTGACATAAATATGTGCACTGGTGAGGAATGGACGTCCCCAGAACCATGCGGCAAGTCCTGTCAGACCTGCAATACTTAAACCCATACCAATCCAAATTTCGTATAAACGTCCAGATTTGGCTTTGAGCATTTGTTCGGTCTGATCTTGACCAAGCGCAATGTATTGGATAATCAGCGCCATTGCGGTAATTAAGCCTGCAATAAAGCCACCACCTGGTAAGTTATGACCGCGCAAGAAAATATACAGACTGACCACAAGGGCGATAGGTAAAATCCATGAGGCGGTAATACGTAACATCAACGGTGAAGGATTAAAACGATAAGTTAAACCCTGCGTCATGATGGTGCCGTGAGCACGCATACCATCCATTAAACACAGCGTACCAATCGCGGCAATGCCCAAGACGGTAATTTCGCCAAAGGTATCGAAACCACGGAAGTCCACCAAAATGACGTTGACCACGTTGGTTCCGCCACCGAGTGGAATGGATTGCTGATTAAAGAACCATGAAATTGAATTGTGGTTGCGAGTCATAACCAGCCACGCAATCCAGCCGATACCAATGCCGCCACCAATCGCAATGAAGGCATCTCGCCAACGACGTGAACGGCTAGATTCATACGGGGTCAATTGTGGGAGCAGCGATAGACTCATCAGCAATAAAACAGTGGTGACGACATCAACCGTGATTTGAGTTTGTGCCAAGTCGGGAGCAGACAGTCCGACAAACATCATGGTGACGACCAAGCCAACTGCACCGCTGATTAAGACAGCTTTGATGCGCTCATGGTGGAACCACAGCATCATCCAGCAGGCAGAGAACAGCAATAACCATAAAACAATGGCAATCATAGGCGCATGTGTGAGTTCACGTGTGCCAGTTGTTAATCCCTGATTGAATAATGGTAGCGCGACCATGAATACCGTAAAAGCAATGATCCACACCAAATAGCTTTGCAGTGAACCATTTTCGGTTTTACGTTTGATTTTGCGTGAAACTTGTAGCAAATGTTTTAAGAATAATTCAAACAGCAGTTTGCCTTGGAATTGACCTAAATGTGGGTCGAGGTCAATTTCACGGATTTTTCCACCTTTGGCGAGCGAGAAATAGAAAATGATCCCGCCAAGCAGTGCAATAACACTCATCAGCAGGGGAAGATTAAAGCCATGCCAAATTGCCAGATGTGTGCCTTCAAACTGCGACAGTTGGGTACTGGCACGAGTCGTGCTATTGACAATATGCTCGACCAATAAGGCAGGCATCAAGCCGACTAAAATACATAAAACAGCCAATAAAGTTGCGGGTGCACGCATGCCAAACGGAGGTTCGTGAGCTTCTTTGTTTGGGACATCTTTACCAATTGGACCATCAAAGAAAACGCCGTGTACCAAACGTATTGAATAGGCCACTGCAAAAATACCCGCCAGTGTCGCAACAATTGCAGAAACCAACAGTACAGGGCCAGATAAGTTTGCTACCAGTTCAGTGAAGAACATTTCTTTGGACAAAAAGCCGTTGGTCAACGGTACGCCAGCCATAGAGGCCGCGGTAATCATAGTGAGGGTGGCGGTAAAGGGTAATAGTTGCCATAAGCCACTAAGTTTACGTAAATCACGTGTGCCTGATTCGTGGTCGATAATTCCTGCAATCATAAACAGGGCCGCTTTAAAGGTAGCGTGGTTGATGATGTGGAAAATTGCAGCAGCTACTGCTAACGGTGAACCAATGCCGAGTAAGCACATGATCAGACCTAAATGACTGATGGTGGAATACGCCAATAAGCCTTTTAAATCTTCTTTGAAAATGGCAAAGAATGCTGCCATACACAGGGTAAATAGACCAATAAAGGTGACTAGGTTGTGATATAACGCTGCGCCTGCAAAAATTGGCAATAAGCGCGCCAGCAAGAAAATCCCTGCTTTGACCATCGTTGCCGAATGTAGATAGGCAGAAACAGGCGTGGGTGCAGCCATGGCATTGGGTAGCCAGAAGTGAAACGGAAATTGCGCACTTTTGGTAAATGCACCCAATAAAATCATCAATAAAGTTGGTACAAATAAATGATGACTTTGAATTTGTTCAGTCATCATTAAGATTTGGTCAATTTGATAGGTGCCTGTGATTTGCGCCAATAACACAAAACCACCGAGCATGGCGAGTCCGCCCATGCCTGTAATGGTCAGTGCCATACGTGAGCCGCGTTGTGCTGCCTCGTAATTGCTCCAATAACCCACCAATAAGAAAGAGGAAATACTGGTCAGTTCCCAAAAAGTCAGCAACAAAATCAGGTTATTGGAGAGCGAAATTCCCAACATGGCAGCCATAAACAGCATGAGGAGAGCATAGAGTTTACTGAGCGAGTTTTGTGGACTTAAATAATAATAGGCATAAATAAAAATGAGTGTGCCGATCCCCGTGATCAGCAAGGAGAATAATAAACCAAGCGCATCTAGACGAAAGCTTAAATCAATCCCCAACTGTGGCAGCCAAGACCATGTTTGAATGATCGTTTCGCCATTAAAGACTGCTTTTGCTTGAGTCAGGAGCAGAATAAGACTGCTCAGACTGACGCCAATCGCCCCTAAAGCCGTTACCCCGCGTGAAAATTGTTTCAGCCACGAGACAAGGGTTGTGCCCAGTACTAACGGTAACAATATAATAATCGGTAGCACACTCATATCCATTGTCGTGAATAGGTTGAAAACCTAAAGGATGAATCTTATCTTCCAAGGATTACAGGACAGCAACACACCATCCAAAAGATTCAATCTTGAAAGCCAATCAGTCGTGTCAGTAAACACGTAGTCTATTGTTTTGATGAGCGTATTGTCGCAACTTAAACTCAAAACAAGATCATGCAAAAATAATTTTACATGGCTAGGCGGCTCAAGCAGCAAAAAATATGCTGATCTTTCGCTGACGATGCAGCGAATAAGGTTGTGCTTGGTTTGGTTAAAGCTGTGTTAAAAATATTTAGATGCGTCAATCTACAACCTAGTTGAACTATGGATGAAGTTGATCTGCATCTGCTGCATTTTTACAGCATTCACCGTGTTTGAAAGGTCAATAGACACTATTCAAGGTATAAAAAAAGTTGTATTGCGCAACTTTAAAAACTACAGCAAAATCGGATTTTACTATAAAAGTTCAAAATTAATCTGATTTTATTACATGAATAAAACAACATCAATTTTTTTGCATACAGCAAAGTCATTATATACCGTCTGTTATATGCGGGATAAAGTATTTCCTTGCTTTTTGGCCAAGTATGCCTTGAAAGACTTCGGCAATTAAGATTCAGGCAATTGATCAGGTGTTGGCTCACTATCCAATTGCTGTAAGCGTTGCAGCAATTCCTGTTTTTGTTCGGCAGTTAAATGGTTTTGAATCTGCTGCAAAATTTCAGCCGTGCCTAATTGTGTTGGGTTTTGTTCTTGTAGGCTGACGTCTTCTGTCGTGTGAGTGGTTTCTAGCACATCAGCATAAATTTCTGCAAACTGCGGTTGTAAACTTTGCCATGCGATGGGATGCAGCTGTTGATGTTCCAGTTTTAAACATTGAAAGCGTTCCGCTTGTTCCAAAAGTTCGCTGCGGTTGCCTGTGGCAATAATTTGTAAGCGCGGAAAAGCTTGATGTAAACGGGTCAGTATTTGTGCGGCCTGTTGTTGATCGAGCTGATGATCAATCTGGTCAATCAACAAAATACCATCTCCCTCGCGACACGGATACAAACTGTTTGGGTTTAGCAAACAGAGGCGACGTACAATATCGCCTACCAGAGCAATCCAGTTGCGCTGACTGTTCGACAATTGCTGATACAGCATATCTTTGCCCTGACAGCGCACCATGAGTTGTAATTTAGGCAGATGTTGTAGATATAGGTCTTCAATTTCAGGCAGCACGATTTGTAAGGCATCTTTCAGTGCTTGTAAACTCGGTGCATGCATTTGGGTATAGGCATGCAATAAGGACTGATTCAGGGTTTGTGCGAGTTCGCTTTGTTGTTGCTGATATAGCTTGTGTAAAAGCTGCGCACTTTGGGCATTTTCAATATCGGAAATTTCCCGCAACCATTCAAAAAAACGAGTAAATGTCGTGAATGGAATCGCAGCAATTTCGTAGGCATGTCCAGGTTGTAAAATCAGCGGATTATTTTTATTGAGTAAATTAACTTCATTCACGAAGCGTTCTGCAGGGTAGTAGGCAATCAGCGGTAGACCTTGCATCGGGTCATGTTTAATGGCGTGTTGATAGAGCTGCACCATTTTTTCAAGCTTGGCGGTTTCTGCTTTGCTTACTCCTACGCCGCTACTATTCAGGGTTTTATATAATTGCCAGTCACAATGTTGGGTGCTTTCAATTTGCGTGTTGCTTGATTCTGCCAAACTGCCTATTTCTGCTGGAATTTCCACACAAACATCAATTTTAGCTTGCAAGCGGTTGAACAAAATATCTTGATCTTGCATCACCAAACCCGCAGTGCGTAAGTCTTTATAGCGAGCGGCAAACCAAGTCAGTGCTTGATAACTAAATCGTAACAGCGAGGTTTTACCCGCGCTTTGGTCTGCCAAAATAAGCGTAATGGGCAGGTCGTGATAATTGAGTTCGAGTTTTAGGTCTGCAAAATGGGTGATGTGTCTGAAATGAACCGATGTAATTTTCATAGCGCACCTGCTGCAATTACCCCACCGCTTTGCGTAACGATGTCGGCATTTTTATTTTCAGTTGTTGTACCAAATCGTAAATATGATGAATATTTAAACTGACTTTAGCACGTGTGCATGCCACGTACAGTAATCTTAATTCTTCATCGCTAATTTTATGCTCTTTGTCGTTCAGTTTAAATTGGTAGTCGTCTTCAATATGTACCCGATTCCATTCTAAACCTTTGGCTTTATGCGCTGTCGAAATAATATAGTCGGCTTGGTCAATTGGGGTGATTTTTGCCAACGCCCGTTTGAGTGGATTAGTACCATGATCATCCACCAGTTTGACCAAAGGTTTAATGTCGCTGCCATCGTTGGTTTCACAATATTCATGTACATCATGCCAAGAGTTAAACCATGCCAGTTCTGGAACGTCGGTCACACGTTTGCCTTGTTTGAGCATCGCGGCAGCATCCACAAAACGGTTTAAGCGCACATGGTCGGCTTGCAGACTGACTTTATCGCCATGCACTAAACCTGCCAGTAGCAGTTCCATGGCACGGGCGTTGGTACGGCATAAAATCGCATCACGCATTTTGGTATGCGGTTTGTTGACCACTTTGGAATGTAATTCTGGATTGCCCAAGAGTGGCACGGTTTCATTCAGCCCACCTAAAATGGCATTGGCGGTCAGGGCAATTTCTTCACCAAAACGGAACGATGTGGTCAGTCGTGATTCAGGCAAAGGTAATTGCTGCATGGCATTGATTGCACCACGCCAAGCATAGATTTGCTGATGCGCATCGCCCACATAAATCACTTGAGTATTACGTTGCTTGAGTAAAATGCCCAGCATGAGCGGGTCGGCATCTTGAGCTTCGTCAAACAGCACATAATCGGCAGGAATGTTGGGTTCAGACAAGGCCCAAAGTTTCAGATAAATATCGTGTCCAATGCCTGCCTGATGATTCGGGTCAATTGACTCCAACCAGCGTCGTTCTACCGCAGGATAAAGATGCTTTTGTAAGGTGTCGATGTCATCTGGATGCAACCAACTGGGTGCTTGTAAATGTCGTGGGGCAGGGTATTGCGAACTGGTCGAGCAGAAATGACTCACGGCATTGGCCACCAAACTGGCTAAACGACTTGGCATCAACACATATTTTTCATAGCGTCCGCCCATCATACGTCTAAGGGTAATCGGTTCTAAACGATACTCTTTGGCAATAAAACTTGGACTTAAACGGGGTAGGCGTAATTTGTCGGTGACTCCACGTGGAACGCTGCGATATGCAAGCGAGTGAAATGTACGACAATCGACCTGACGATGAAATTTACTTTGTGCTTCTGCGGCAATGGCTTTGTTAAATGCCAAGTACATGCCACGCCGTTCTGGCATGGCATCACTGATCATTTGTAAGGTCGTGGTTTTACCTGTACCTGCATAGGCAATCACTTTAAAAGATTTGCCCAGACGTGCATTATCTATAGCAGTGGCTTGCTCATAGGTCGGGCGAGGCTTGGTGATTACAGACACAGATCAGGGTTGGCTTTTCGCGTTAATGGCTACGGTTGGCTTTTTCAACCAAGCCTGATAAACCTTGACGACGAGCCAATTCATTCAGTACCACTTGCGGTTCAATATCGAAATAACCCAACATGACAATGCTGTGGAACCATAAATCGGCCACTTCATAAATCAGGTCATTTTTGTTGTTGGCATTGGCTTCGGTGTTGAAATCTTTGGCGGCAATAATTGCTTCCACGGTTTCTTCACCGACTTTTTCCAAAATTTTATTCAAGCCTTTATGGTATAGCTTGGCTACATAAGATGAGTCAGGATTAGCGGTTTTGCGCTCGCTCATCATTTGCCCTAAATAAGCCAAAACTTCAACCTGTTCAGCTTGTGCCTTTGATTGGCTCATGGCTAAGGTGTGAGCATTGGCGGCTTGTTCACCATAAATTTGATTCGGGTCTTTCAGCTGTGCATCTACAATTTCCCAACCATTGGCGGTGAGTTTGCGATAGAAACAAGATTCACGCCCTGTGTGGCAAGCAATTCCACCATGTTGTTCAATTTGCAGGATAATCACATCGGCATCGCAGTCCAGACGAATCTCGTGCACAGTTTGAAAGTGTCCAGATTCTTCACCCTTGTGCCACAATTTATTGCGTGAACGTGAAAAATACACCGCCTGATTTTTTTCGGCAGTCAGTGCCAAGGCTTCACGGTTCATCCACGCCACCATCAACACACGTCCTGTTTGATGATGCTGTGCAATGGCAGGCACTAATCCTTGTTCGTTAAATTTTACTTCATCGAGCCATTGCAAGTTATTCATGAGTTGTTCACCAAAATTAATTTAAATTGTATGGACGCTATTTTCTGAGCGCACGATTTTGCATCGTCCCTATAGTGTACGTGATTCAAGACAATTTACCTAAATTATCTTGCCAGATTTGTACTGTCAAAGCGTTTGCATAAATTGAGGGAAGTTTTGTTTTTCCACCATTTCCAGAAATTCATCGCCCAAACGCTGACTTTCTGCCACCGATTGTTTCCATAAGCGAATGCGCTGTGCCTGATCTAAACCTTTTAAGGTGAAGTCTTTACGATCGGGCAAACGGCCTAAAGGCAAGCTGCTTAAATATTCTGCCGAAGGTGATAGCAAGAGTGTCCGGGCCTGATTTTCAGGATTGGCTTTACGATGCTTCAACATTTTATCAAACCAGCCAGGGGTAATGCTGTCGGTAAAGTGTGGGTACAGCACAATGCCCTGACTTTGGTAAGGTAAATCTAGATGGTAGTCAATTAAGCCACCATCCCGATAACTGCCCACGGGCGCATCAGGAATGTCACGAATAGCAGACATCACCCCGGGAATAGACGCTGAGGCGAGCAGCCACGGTGCGACATTCTGCTCATTCAGGGCTTGGTAATGGGTGACAAAATCATCCTCTACCATAAACTGCTGACCTTGCGCAGGTTGGCTGATGACGCGTTGCATAAATAAGCGGTTATGTTTGCGCGCAATGGCATTGCTACCAATAATTCCAGCCACAGATGCTAGCAAAGGCAAGGCTTGGTCACTTTGGAAAATATGTTGAGCTTTGACGGAAATGACCGTGAGGTGATAGTCAGGATGCTGAATCAGTTGTTGTTGCTGTCCCTGAATCAGTTCAAACAGCATATTTTGACAAATCTCAGCGACTTCTTGGCGCGACATTTTTTTATGAAAATACAAGTTGGTATATAAATCGGACAGGCGTTCAGTGCCTTGTTTTGCGCCCCACGCCAAAATACTGGCAAAGCGCCAACTGCCAATTGAAGAACCGACCACAGTACGACGCTTTGGGGCTTGGGCAAAAAACTCGCCAAAAATAGCTTGGTCTAAGCCTTGAATGCCAATACCTTTGGGGCCGCCTGCTGCACCTGGAATAATATCGACGTGTTGGGCATGTAAGCCTTCTTGTTCAATCAGTTGGCGTGCCAGATGTCCTGCGCGAATACTGAGTGCAGGGGCACGTTTATGCAAAAGCTGAGTCATGCTTGATCTATAACGCTACAAATGTGCATTAATTGTAGGCGTGGTGATTTTTGCAACAATGGCGAGAGGCATCATTTGGTGACTGATGAGTCATGCGGTAGTTTTTAGGATGAGTTAGAGAAAATCAGCGTGATAAAAAAGCCTGCTTTAAAACAGGCTTTCTAATTTTTTTATCGTCTAATCAGTTTGTTATCAAGCAATGTGGCTTTATTTAGCTATACGCCAAATCGCCAAGAAACTTGCCAACGCGATTAAAACAATAGAGACATACCACGGTGCAATAATCGCAATGGAGAGGAAAATGGCCATAATGCTGCCAAAAATCCAGCTGCGTTTTTGCTGATGTTCCATTTGTAGACGCATGCTTTGTAATTCATGCAATTGTTTGGAATGCCAAGCCGATTGGTTTTTTAAACCATTTAAACTGTCAATCATTAAACTTGGTAAGTCTTGCGCACCCAGTAACAGGTCGGGAATTTGCTGCCCAATTTCTTTGACATTTTTGACTGGATTCATATTGGCTTTAATCCAATCCGTTAAAATTGGTTTTGCCAGTTTCCAGATATCCAGTTCTGGATATAAGTCTGTGCCCAAGCCTTCAACATGCACCAATGTTTTCAGGAGTAGCATCAATTGCGGTGGAATTTCCAAATGGAAACGACGTGCAATATCCATGACCTGAATCAGAATGCCTGCAAAGTCCAATTCGTGCATCGGTTTAGACACCATTGGCCCGACAGTACGACGCATTTCGCGGGCTAAGGCATCTTGATCTGTGCCTGGTGGAATCCAGCCAGCTTGATGTACGACTTGAATCAGCTGCATAAAGTTGCTGTTCATCACTGCTAGCAACATACGCGCTACGGTCATTTGGTCATGCTTGGACAGCTCGCCCATAATCGCACAATCTAGCGCAATAAAACGCGGATTATTCGGATTGATGGTTTCCACGAAGACGTTGCCAGGGTGCATATCGGCATGGAAAAAGTTGTCACGGAACACTTGGGTAAAGAAAATTGTGAGGCCTTTTTCTGCCAAATCGGCACGATCCATACCCAAACGATCAAAGGTTGCTGTGTCGGAAATTGGCACGCCTGTAATGCGCTCTGCCACCATTACATCTTTACTGTCCATATAGACTTCAGGCACATACATCATGCTTGAGCCTGTAAAGTAGTGACGCATGCGGCGGGTGTTATCCGCTTCTAAGGTCAAATCCAGTTCGTTGAGAATAATTTGACGATAGTCCTGAATAATTTCAGATAAATGTAGAGCACGTGCCGCTTCCAGACGTTTTTCCAGTGCTGCGCCGAGCCATTCCAAAATTTCAAAATCTTGTAGAATTTGCTGGCGAATATCGGGGCGGGTGACTTTAACCACGACTTCACGACCATCATGCAAGGCAGCGGTATGGACTTGCGCAATAGAGGCTGCTGCTAAAGGTTGCTCATCAAAACGGGCAAACAGGGTGTTGATGTCTGCCTTAAGGGATTGCTGAATTCGCATTTGTGCCACGTCAGAACCGAACGGTTTGACACGGTCTTGTAGCAATACCAATTGCTGTAAAACTTCAGGCGGAATCAGGTCACGACGCGTAGACAGCAATTGCCCAAGTTTAATTGCCAATGGTCCCATTTCTTCTAAAGCTTCTTTGAGCTTCAGCGGGTTTTTACGTTCTTTACTTGACCAAGCCGCAGGGTGCATGCGAATAAAACTGAGCGCATGACGTGCCTTTTCTGGTAGTTCTTCCGCAGGAAACAACGTGTCGAGTCTATAGTGCGCGGCAATGCGCCAAAGTTCGAGTAAACGTGAAACGTGCGGAATCATAAAGACTTATTCCCTAGGGTTGAGTGGAGTTTAAGGTGTCAGAAGCGGTATCTGGCTGTGCATCAAGCTGCGCTTGTAGCTGTTGAATTTTGGCTTCGGCGCGGTCTAAATTTTGTTGAAAAATGCGCGTGTCTTGTTGTAAGTCATCCATTTGCCAGCGTGGGGCAAATAGACCACTGTCTTCTTTTAGGGCATCTTCAGCAAAGAACAAATGGCTGTGTAGACTGCGTTTTAAATGCTTGGGTGCAAGCTGAATTTTGCCAACTTCATGAGCCAAAGCAGGACCAATCCAAGGGCTTAAATGTGCGGCCAAGTCTAGTTCAGCCTGCTGCATAATGCGCTGAATATCTTGTAAAAGATGATAGTCACCTTGTAGGGGAATATTGCCCACTTCATCGGATAGCAACAGTTTGAGCAATTGCACCACATTTTTAACATGCAAAGTGGCCGTTGCGGGGCTGATATTTTGCGCTTGATCAAACGGGCGTTGCTCAAAAATAGAAGGCTGCTCGCTGTGACCTGTTGCAGTAGGTTCTAAACGAACTTTGTTGTCATCAAAAAAGACATCTACAGAAAGCTGTGGCGAATCGAGCACCACACGCAACATTTTGCCGTGTAGTTGGTTGAGCTGGATGCGAGTAATCGCATCCAAATCAATAACATGATGAATCAGTTTCTCAACTGCACCAAGGGCGAGAATTGACCACATTGCGGTACGCCTTAGAGTTTAAAACCACGGTGAACGGCAACAATACCACCAGTCAGGTTGTGGTAATCACAGTTTTGGAAGCCTGCCTGTTCCATCATACCTTTTAAGGTGCGTTGATCTGGGTGCATACGAATAGATTCAGCCAAGTATTTGTAGCTTTCTGAGTCGTTTGCGACAATTTTACCCATGATTGGCAATGCTGTGAATGAATATAAATCGTAGAGTTTTGAGAACGGTTCAAATACTGGTTTTGAAAATTCTAAAATCAATAAACGACCACCCGGCTTGAGTACGCGGTACATCGCTGCCAAAGCTGCATCTTTATCGGTCACGTTACGTAAACCAAATGAAATAGTCAGTAAGTCAAAGCTGTTGTCTTCAAATGGTTCTAAAGTTTCGGCATTCGCCAACACGAAATCGACATTGGTACAGCCTGCATCAATTAGACGGTCACGGCCAACATTCAGCATAGATTCGTTAATATCTGAGAGTACCACATGACCTGTAGGGCCAACTTCACGGCTAAAGACTTTGGCTAAGTCACCCGTACCGCCTGCAATGTCCAGTACGCGCTGACCACGACGTACACCTGACATATTAATCGCAAAGCGTTTCCATAAGCGGTGAATACCAAATGACATTAAGTCGTTCATAATGTCGTATTTGCTTGCAACCGAGTGGAAGACTTCTGCGACTTTCTGGGCTTTATCTTCACTGCTGACGGTTTGGTAGCCGAAGTGTGTGGTTGCACCGACATTGCCTGTGTTGGCACCGCGCGGCAAATTATATTTTGGCACTGAACCCGTAACAGGTGTATCCGTTAATTTTTGTTCTAAAGATTGTTGCTGACCTTGTGGAGCGCCTTGCGGTAGAGGTTCGGTTAAGAATGGACTCACTTTGTCTGTTGGTTGTGCCGACTCGGGAGTAGCGGTAGGCGTTTGATTTTCATTCGACATTGGAGTCACTCCTCAGGATAAAAAGGCTTAAGGCTGCAGTGTATGCATGATGACAGATTCTAAGCACTTGTACAGTAATCATCATGCAATTGTTATGAATAATATACAGAAAAAACCAAAGATAGCGTAAGTGTGCTGAATAAGTGTTGGTTATTTCACACATTGGGATTATGAAAATGGATGTAAATCACCTGCATGGACTTTGGCAATAATTTCCCGTTCTGTGGTAGTAAATTGCTTCACAAATTTCTCTGCGGACTTTAATGGTTTCATGGCTAAAAAGCCATCTTGCATAAACTCATACATAATTTGAAAACTGTATTTTTGCGCCGCGCCTTTACACATTTTAAAAGCGGTATAGACCACAAAAGAGCGCATATATTTATCTAGGTTTTTACCCAGTTCATCCAACATATTTAATTGTTTTAAGCGTGCTTCGCCCTGATCGAGCTTTAAATAAGTCAGACGCATCATCTCATCATTTAAAGGCATATTTTCAGGATAGTCCTGTAGCAATTGTATCGCGACTTGTTCATCTAACTGCACTGCCAAAATCGCCAGACTTACCCCAGAAGTCCCTGTTTTTATTGCATTTTCAGGGATGATTTTTTCAGCTTTGTGTGCATATTTCAGTAGGCGAGCAATTTGACCTGCCAAAGCGTCAAAATCTGGACCGCCATATAAGCGGTTTAAAAAATATTCAGCCATCAAGACATTGTGCTTTTCGGCAAACTGTGTGGCATGGGTGCGTTGCATACGCTGTTTTTGCCATGCTTGAACATCTTGTAAGCGTTGAAAAAGCATAGGATTTTTATGATATTTAAATTGATAATACAGTTCTAACAGCTCATCTAAAGCAGCAAGTTTAGACATAGGGTGTCTCATTATTGAGTTGAATGGGCAAATCTTAATGTGAGTTTGATCTCGTCGCTATGACAAATTACACAGAATTCCAAACGGCAAAGGTCAGTGTGTGAGATTAATCTACAAAAATACGCGAAAAGTTGTTAAAAAATGGGTCGATATTCGTATACTGATCAAAGTCTGTCGCTCATTCTAATATCGTAAATATAGACGAATGATCAGCAGAGCTTAAATAACACAACAATAGGGTAGATGATGTCACAAGCACATACTGAATTTAAACTCATGGAAGAAGAACAACTTTCAGTCGAGCTAATTGAAGCCCAATATGCTTTAAAAAATACCAAAGGTGAAAAAAATGCCAAAAGTTTGCTGATTTTAGTGAGCGGCATTGAATTGGCGGGGAAAGGAGAGTCGGTCAAACAACTTAGGGAATGGGTCGATCCGCGTTATTTAAGGGTAAAAGCCGATGCGCCACACCCGTTTAATCCCAAACAGACACTTTGGCAGCCTTATGCACGTTTTATTCCTGCCGAAGGTCAAATTATGGTGATGTTTGGCAATTGGTATAGTGACTTATTAAGCACAGCCATGCATGTGTCTAAAAAAATTGATGACACCATGTTTGATAACTATGTCGAAAAAATGCGTGCCTATGAAGAAGACTTAAAAAATAACCATGTGGATGTCATTAAAATCTGGTTCGATTTATCGTGGAAATCACTACAAAAACGACTAGATGATATGGAACCGAGCGAAGTGCATTGGCATAAATTGCACGGCTTGGATTGGCGCAATAAAAAGCAATATGACAGCTTGCAAAAGCTGCGCCAACGCTTTACCGATGACTGGATTATGATTGATTGCGAAGATGAAACCATCCGCGATCAACAATTTGCACAGCATATTTTACGTGCTTTAGAGCATTGTCCTGTGCATCCGACCAGTTCGGGCATCACTTGGCAAGCTGCAGAAATTCCAGAAGTTTTGCTTAATCCTGTATCTGAATCGGTCAATGAGGATGACTATAAAGCAGAGTTAAAGAAACTCACGAAAAAAGTGGCAGATGCACTGCGTTTAGATAACCGTAATGTCAGCATTGTTTTTGAAGGAATGGACGCAGCAGGCAAAGGCGGCGCGATTAAACGGATTGTAAAAAAACTGGATCCGCGTGAATACGAAATTTACACCATTAGTGCGCCAGAAGCCTTTGAAATCAGTCGTCCTTATTTGTGGCGTTTTTGGACGAAAATTCTGCCTGAAGAAAAAATCAATATTTTTGACCGTTCTTGGTATGGGCGGGTATTGGTAGAACGTGTAGAAGGTTTGATTAGCCCACTGGAATGGCAGCGTTCTTATGACGAAATCAACCGTTTTGAAAAAGACTTAAATGATCATCAAACTGTCGTCATCAAATTTTGGTTAGCCATTAGTAAAGATGAGCAGGAGCTGCGTTTTAAAGCACGTCAGGAAACCGCACATAAGCGTTTTAAAATTACAGATGAAGACTGGCGCAACCGTAGCCGTTGGGATGATTATTTGGTGGCAGCGGCAGATATGCTGCAACGTACCAGTACCGAATATGCACCGTGGCACATCATTCCGAGTAATGACAAAAATGCAGCACGTTTGGAAATTTTAAGAACCATCTTGAAACAACTCAAGGCAGAATAATCTGCCTCGAGGATGCAAAGACTGCGTGTTAAGTTAGCTGAATTTGAGCCTGTTTAGTTTAAAAATTAAGCATTCACAACTTTGGCTTGTTTAAGCTGAATGCTTTTTGCCAGTTTATAGCTTTCTTCAACATGCGTTTCGGCAATTTTTTTCATAATAAAATAACCCAAACCTGCTGCCACCATTTGTCCACCCAATGGAATAAACTTGGTGACTTGTTTGGTGATGTACTTGGCTGCGACATTATTCAGGGATTTTTTTACTGCAGTACGCGCCACGACTAAGCCTGAAAATTCCACACCGCGTTTACGCAATTCGCTCCAGTGGACTTTTCGGGTTTCAGGATCATACACGCTGACTTGCTCAGGAGATAAGCCAAAACGTGCATTAATTTCTGGAATCAGTTGCGACAAGATGCCCACATCAATGACAACGTCTAAGAACGGCACAGGAATGATGGCTGCACCTGCAGAAAAATAGGCACGTTTTTTGACCAGTTCTAGGCATTCTGCACGAATCATTTCCAAGTCTAGGCTTGGATCAATACTGTCTGGAATTGTCTCTCTTTTTATCATAAGTACAACCTTAAAATGGCGGATAATCGTATGCTGTTTGGTAAATTAAACCACTTTATTCAAAGCACTTTTTGAATAAAGTAGGCAATAAAAGTATGCTTGTAAAGTGTCATACACCGTTGTAAGTGTATAGCCAATAATCTTTATTCTTTTGTTGTGCTTGAGGCAAATGATAGATCAACGGCCTTCTAGTACATTTAATACATTCTTATTCAAAATAAATTAAAGGATACCTTATGGCGATTCATGTCATACAAAGCCAACGTATAGAAGTTTTAGTCAATGAAATGCTGAAAACCATACGTCAACCGACATCGAATCCGCTTCAGGTGCTACAAACCCAGCATTTTATTGTGCCTTCAGTGGCAGTAGAAAAGTGGCTGACGGAAAAAATAGCCGAGCAAAAAGGCATTAGTGCCAATACTGAATTTCATCATCGTATTCGTGCCTTTCAATGGGCCGCTTATCAGGCAGTTTTAGACGATAAAGATCGGGTGCGTCAGGCAAATATTCCGCGTATTGTGATGCAATGGCGTGTGTTTTATGACTTACAACCGTGGATACAACACGAACAAAACCCACTTCCTGCCGAGCATGCTTTACATCGTTTGATTCAGCGAATTTATGACAGCGCAGAGCAATTGTCACAGGGTTTAGAAAAGCAGCTCAAAAAGCAAAACATGCTGTATTGGGTGGCAGATAAAGTTTCACGTTTATTTAGCAATTACATGGTTTATCGTGGTTTTTGCCAAAAAGGCTGCGAGGGTGTCTGCCAATGTCAAAGCAATTGGTTAGCGGTTTGGGGACAGCAGAAACGCCTGAACTTAAAGCAGCAAATTTATATCCCTAAAAACTTTGAGAGCGAAGAAGAAAAACAAGCGGCATTGGAAATAGCCGCATTTACTCAAGAGCAAGCCGAAGAATTAGAGCAATGGCAAAGTTGGTTGTGGTTGCATATTTTTCATGCAGATTTTGAAAAAATGCAGGAGATTGATCTGCAATTTTGGCAAGCTTTGGGCGAGCCTGAAAATCCAAATTCGTGTATTAACAAATTACCCAAACAGTTGGTGATTTTTACCTTATTGGATTTGCCGCCAAGTCAGTTGCTGTTTATCCGCCGTTTGGCGCAGTATATGGATATTTTTATTCTGCATTACAACCCATCGCAAGAATATTGGGCAGACATGGTCGATCCTAAGTGGAAATTAAACATGGATGCGCGAATCAAAAGTCGTTTTATTCGTGAGATGGAAAGTCAAAATAAAACCGTAAGTGATGATGATATTGCTGCATATATCAAAAAATATAATGGCGAATTTAATGCCGATATGCGCGAGTCACATCATCCTTTGCTGACACGCTTTGGTAAACAGGCACGTGATCACTTTTCTTTATTGGCGGCGTTGTCAAGTGGTGATGAAGGCGAGTGGTATGATCTTTTCCCTGAAGAAGAGCCGCAGCATTTACTGGGTAAAATTCAATCGGATGTATTGAATTTGGTTGAGCCAGTCGCGCAGGCGTATGACTTAGATCCTGCCGATGAGTCATTGCAAATTCATGTGTGTCATTCAAGTTTACGTCAGCTTGAGGTACTCAAAGATCGTTTAATTGCATGGCTAGGACAAGATGACAGCCGCCAAGCCAGTGATATTTTGGTATTGAGTCCGAAACTCAAAGAACAAGAGTCTTTAATTCGCAGCGTATTTGCTGCACCGCCAAGTGAGCGTGATCTCTATCAGAAAGGACAACAAAAAGCACAGCAGAATCAAGCTACTTTAGGGCATCAACTCAGTCAAGATAGTGTGTATTTGCCTATTCAAATTGCAGGCATCAGCTCTTTAGACATTCATAATGCTTGGCGTGCGGTGGTTGGGCGTATAGCGCTAGTACAAGGACGTTTTAGCTTTGAGGAGTTTGGCGACTGGTTGAGTTTGGCTGCCACACAACAGCGTTATGCCTTGAATTTAAACAACATTGAGCGCATGAATGAGTTGTTGGCCAATGCAGGTTTTAAACGTGGTTTAGATGCCGAGCATTTAAAACGCAGCCTGAGTGCAGATGATCAAGATTATCGGTTCAGCTTAAAGTTTGCTTTAGATCGTTTGGCTTTGGGCGTTGCAGTGCCAGAGCATTGCGTGGTTCAGCACACTTTAAGTTATGCCGATGTGCAAAGTAGCGATTTTGAATTGATTTTTAAACTGGTTCAAATTTATCAGGATTTTGCACAGCGCCGTGATTGGCTAATTCAGCATGAATTGGGGCAAGCCAAAACGGTGGAATATTGGCTTAAACAACTGATGCAAGACCTGAGTGAGTTTCAGGATGCAGGGGTAGATGTGTTGGCATCGGTGTTTAGTTTGGTGCAAAAACATGACCGTATGCTGACCTTAGCCAGTTATTTTGATGTGCAGTCGGGTCAAGATTTGCGTCATTTAAGCTTACCGCTGGATTATATTCTGCAAGAAATTTCAGCCCAGCTCGAAACCCAACTCGAACAAGCCAGTCCATCGGGCGCCATTACCTTTAGCCAAATTGGTGCAATTCGTCCGCTGCCATATAAGTTGATTGTGATGTTGAATTTGGACAATGGCGTGTTCCCAAGTCGTGATCAGCAATTGGCTTTTGATTTGATGCAACTATTAAAACCACAACTGGGAGATCGTTCACGCATTGAGGATGATCAGGGGGCGTTTTTAGACAGTTTATTGTTGGCGCAAGACAGTGTTTGGTTATTTTATAACGGTTTTGATGTCAGCGATGGTGAGGTACGTGATCCATCCGTGCTGGTGCAGGAATTTGTGCAGCATTTGGAATTGATTGTGAAACATCCCGATAGGGCTAGCGATTCACGCTTAAACTTGAACGGTGTCGAGATTCCTGCGCAATTGAAATCTCTTTATTACCTGCATAGTTTGCAACCTTTTGATCAACTGCGTTTTGCCGAAAGCCGTGAAGTTCGCTTTAAAGATCAATGGTATCGGGTTGCCAAACAAATGCAGCAAGAAACCACACCACGCGAAGCATGGTTTGGTGAATATCCATTATTGCCACAAGACGTGGTGGTACTCGACAGTATGCAATGGATTCGAGATGTGTGTTTCCCTGCGCGTGCCTATTTAAAAGCGATTGGGGTCGAAAATTTACAATCCGACACTGCTGCAATGAACCACGAGCCGCTGATTTTAAATGGCTTGGAAAAATATAGTGTGCGTGATTTTTTACTGCAACATGGCGAGCAAGATGCAGAAAGCTTGTTGCAAGATACCTTGCCTGTGGGTAAAACCTTAAATGCCACGTTTCAAACGGGACTGCAAGAACAGCAATATTTACGTGACACACTCCAGCAATTTGCAGACGAGGCAACCACAACAACGCAACAGCTTTGGAAAATGAATCCGCATTTGCATATCCGTATTCAAGTGCCTGAACAGCCGACAAAGCTTTGGTGTAGCGTGGTGGCAGCGAGTGCCAGACCAAGAAAATATGCCGAAGTGTGGTTGGAATATTTGTTTTGGGTGGCCTATCAGAACACAGAACATCAAGATTTAGAGCGGATTGTGGTGTGTAAAGATGCGGTGATTCATTTTGCCAATATCCATGCACAGCAAGCACACGAGTATTTAGCCCAGTGGTTTGAGTTCTGGAAACACGCACAGCAATATCCTGTGTTATTGCCTGCGGCTTTGGTTTTAAAAATGAAAGATAAAAAAGAATTTGAAATTCAGTGGGATGAAGCTCAGTCCGATCAAGTTTTGAATATGGAAAGCTTCGTAAAACATTGGCATGACGGTGCTAGGAGGAGCTTTATTGATGAAAGTGAGAAAAATCACCCAGACTGGTCATTTATTTTTCAAGACAGTGAAACTGAACCGTTGTTGATTGAGGCATTTCAGCAATATAGCCATCGACTGTATCAGCCCATCATTGAAAATTATGAATCTGCGAAAAATCTTCAAAAACAAGGGGAATCTGCGTGAACTCATCTAGCCCATTCCCAATTTGTTATGACCCAATTCAAGAGATGCAATTCAAAGGCTTGCATTGGATTGAAGCATCGGCAGGTACAGGAAAAACCTATACTTTATCTAGTTTGATGGTGCGGATTTTCCTGAAAGATTATTTGCCTAATCAGGTGATTGCGACCACATTTACCCGTGCCGCAGCAGCCGAGCTAAAAAGTCGTATTCGTGCACGTTTGCTTGAAACCCAACAATATATCGATCAGTGTTTAAACCAGTCTTTAGATCAGCGTGCCCTTGCAGAAAAAATTACACAACTACAAGACCCTTTACTCAAAAATGTTCTGCAGGAATATCGCTTAAAACTGGACTATGCCAGTTCACGTTTGAAGTTGGTGAGTGCGCAACTGGATGAGCTATTTGTAGGAACATTAGATAGCTTTAGCCAAAAATTATTGCGTGAATTTTCCTTTGAAAGTGGCAAAATTGAGCGCGCCAATATTACTGACCAAGCATCGGTCTATACCGAACAATTGGTGCATGATGTGCTGCGTGAATGGATTCAGGCACAGCCTCAGCATGTTGTGGACTATATGCTGTTATGTGGGCGGTTGAAATCGGCAGCCAATTATGAGGGTTTGGTCAATACCAGTTTAAATTTTGCATCGGCAGAGATTCAAGGCATAGATCAGGCACAGTTGGAGGTTCAGGATTTAGCAGAGGCGTTGCAGAATTTAGCCAGTATCACCATGACGCAAATTGAAGAATTAAAAGAATATTATGATGGTGAATATAGCTTTAATTTTTCCCATTATGTCGCGGGGAGTGATAAGAAGGGGTTGCAGCCACTATTTACAGTGACTTTGCCAAAACTGATTGAAAAAATTAAGCACAGCCCTTTAGAACATTATTTTAATTCACATCTTGCCGCATTGTTTAATGCGGTCTTTGCACTATATTTGAACCAAGACGGTAAGCTCAGAAAATCAATTTTTAACAAAGCGAAAGCGCCATGTACGCAAGAGGTGCAAGATGCTTTTTTTGATCATCCTGTAATCCGAAAAATTAAAGCAGTTGTGGATGCCAAACTTAATTTTGAGCGTCAAATTGAATTGGTGGATACCAATTTAAAATTCTATTTGGTACAACACGTCAAGCAGCGTTTACCGCAACTTTTACAGCAAAAAGGGGAAACCACTTTTGCCCAACAAATTCGCAGCTTAGCCGAAGCGTTGCAGGGCGAACGTGGGCAGCGTTTTGCGCAGTTTGTGCATACCCGTTATCCACTGATTTTGGTGGATGAGTTTCAGGATACTAACCAAGATCAAGACGACATGCTGGCGCAAATTTGGCGTAATCCGAAGTGGTATGCGCGCGGTTGCATGATTATGGTGGGCGATCCTAAGCAGGCGATTTATGGTTTTCGCGGTGGCGATATGCTGACCTATAACAATGCCCGTGATGACGTGCTGAAAAAGCAAGGTCGCATTTATTCACTCAGACAAAATCATCGTTCAGTGAAAGAGTTGGTCTGTGTGGTGGACGAGCTATTTCAACGCCAACCCGCTTTTGGTGAAAAAGTGATTTATGAACCTGTCATTGCAGGTTCACGTCCTCATCCTGCTTTAATGGATCGGCAACAGGTCAATCCTGCACCGCTGCGTTGGGTGACGGTGGAACATGATCAGGATGAATCCATTCAAATTGCATGGAAAATTCGCGCGTTATTAAATCAAGGTATCGCAGGCGATTTATATTTTGATCATTCTGAAGGCAAAGTTGCTTTGCAAGCTGATGATATTGCCATTTTATCGACCAGTCATCAAAAGCTAGATCAAGCCCAATACGAGCTTGAGCGGATTGGAATTCAGGTCAATAGAAGTAGCCAGCGCAGTGTTTTTACAGGCTTTTTAGCCAAAGATGTGGCGGCAATTTTAACTGCAATTTTACATCCTTATGATGAAGCCAAGGTCAAGCGTGCCTTACTGACACGTTTATTGGGTTATAACCTGCAACAGTTGATTGAACTTGAGCAACAGGGGTTAGGTCAGTTTATTTATGACTTCGACTGCATTCGGGAAATGTGGGTCAATAAAGGCTTTTTAACCGCATGGAATTACTGCCTGAACTTATTTAAAATTTGGGAAAATTTGGTGGCAAAACGCAGTTTTGACAATGAACGGCATGTGGTGAATTTACGCCATTTAACCGAATTGCTGAGTCGTCAAAGTGAACGCCATCAAGGGGCTTACATGCTGTATTACTGGTATTTACAGCAAGTTGAATCACCTGCCAAACGCGATTGGGAAATTGAACGAAAACTTTCTAATGCGGCAGGCGTGAAATTGATGACCATTCACCAGTCCAAAGGCTTGGAGTTTAAAGTGGTCTTTTTGATGTCGGCAGATCAGCCGCCCAAATCTGACAAGTCTGCTTTGGTGTTTGCAACGCAGGAAGAGCAAGGCATTGAGCAACGTATCATTGCCATTAAACATAAAGACATAGATGCCACAGCAATGCAGCAGCACAGTGAGCGCCGTTTGGCAGAGTTGAATCGGCTTTGGTATGTGGCACTCACCCGTGCCAGTTATCGGGTCTATGCGATGCTAAAACAGCCTACGCCTGCAAAAGAAGGTAAAAAAGAGGCTGCACCAAAATCTGCTGGTTTAAATGTCTGGCGTTTACAAGCGCCAAGTTCAGCAGAAATTGCAGCAGCATGGAGCTGTGATGAAGCACCTCTGACACAATTGGCGGCAGCATTACAACTTGAACAAGTGCAAGAAATTAAGATTGAAGCTGCAGATTTTCCGCAGCGTCGCTTTTATCCACGAACCAAAACCAGTTTTAGTGGCTTGGCACAACATTTACCTGCCGCCATGCGTAGCGATACTTTGGCATTGGCAAGCGAGGAGCAGGCTGCTGCTGCCGACGAAATCAATCAGGAACCTGTCGAAACGGAACAGGAAATCGTACAGGTGGCTCAACCGATTGCATGGATCAAAGCTAATTTTCAGCGTGGTACTCAAGCGGGGAGTTTTTTACATAAACTCTTTGAATATATCGACTTTCAAGCCAGTCATGATGACATTTTTGAAGAAGTCAAACGCCGTTTTCATAACGACAAAGAGTTTAATTCAGATGTGTTATTGGTAGATTTGATTGCAAAACTCGACACTGCCAAAGGCAGCGCGACTGTGCAGGAAGCAGATATTTTTGCGCACATGACCGAGTGGCTGAAGGATGTGTTGAATACTCCTTTGCACGATACTTTCCAGCTTTCCGCCTTATCTACTGCACATTATTTATCAGAGTTTCCATTCTATTTGGCGTTGGCAGATCAGCGCTTATTTATTCAAGCAATTCAGCAATTGTTTGAAGATGCGGGACATCCTATTCAAGATTTAAATGAAGCCGCTACTGCGCGTTATCTGACAGGCTCAATTGACTTGGTTTATTTTGATGGGCAGTGTTATCACATTGCCGACTATAAGAGTAATTATTTGGGTGCCGATCAGCGCGATTATGAAAAAACCAACCTTGAACACAACATGACCCAATCGAGTTATTGGTTACAAGCGGCCTTGTATTTGGTGGCGTTGCACCGTTATTTGGGCAGTCGTTTGCAAGATTATGATATTCGGCAACATTTGGGTGGAGCCAGTTATTTGTATTTGCGTGGTATGCAGGGGCAAGCAGGGCAAGGGGTTTGTCATTGGCGGCCAGATGCGGAATTTATTCTGCAACTAGATCAAATATTGGGTTACTTTGAACTTAAAAAATAACGCTAAGTCAGCTTATCGACTTAATAAAACAATTGCTTATCCTGTGGATAACTTTGAGGATAACTGTGTGGAAAACAAGCATATTCACTTAAATTCAGCTCAAACGCCAATGCAGGCGTGGATGGATTACCTATGTCAGCCGCCATTTAGCAATGTCACTTTTGATGCTTCAGCGCAAATTTTGATGCAACAGGTACTCGATGCTATTCAGCAAGGGGATAGCTGTATTCCTGCAACCGCAGAACAAGTGGCGGCATTGCAACATTTGCACATGAACTTGCAGCGTAGCGCTTTAAATCCTGATCCACAAATTGCACCGTTTGTATTTGATGGGCAGCGTTTGTATTTGTATCGCTACTGGAAACTGGAACATCAGGTTGCTAGCGATATTTTACGGATTCAGGCGCAGCCGCCTTTGTCCTTTGAATTACAAGCCGAACAGCTTAATTTATTGCAAGATCCACAGCAGCAAAAAGCGTTACAGACTGCGGCAACTCAAAGTTTAAGTATTATCACTGGTGGGCCAGGTACAGGAAAAACCTATACTTTGGCGCATATTGTTGCGGTGCTTAATCAAGCTTTGCCAAATATTCGGATTGCGATGGCTGCACCAACAGGCAAAGCGGCACAGCGGATGGATGAAGCTTTGCAAAATGCCTTGAATAGTCAAGCTTTACAAATGTTTAATGTCGATGCTTTACGTCAATTACGACCCGTGACTTTGCATCGTTTATTGGGCTTAGGCAATACAGGCAAGCCACGTTTTCACGCTAAACAACCTCTACCTTATGACGTGATTGTGGTCGATGAAGCGTCGATGCTGGATTTAAGCCTGTCACAGATGTTATTGGCTGCCATTCCTGCGCAGGCACGTTTAATTCTGTTGGGCGATGCCAATCAATTGGCTTCAGTCGATGTCGGTACAGTATTGGCCGATTTACAGCAAGTGCCTGAACTCGCAAATAACCGTGTCAATTTAGTGACCACACGTCGTTTTGCTGAAGGTGCAAAAATTGGCGCAATGGCGAAGTTTATTCAGCAAGAACATTCTCCTGCACAGGTTTTGGCTGAGTTTGAACAGCAAGTCGTGGCAGCAGGTGAATTAAAGCCAATTCAATTTAAGCAAGTCGAAATAGATGCCCTACAACTGCAATATTTACCTCAGCAAAATGGGCAAATTTCAGCGGAAAATTTAGCGCATTATTATGATCAGCTGATGTATGGTTATCAGGCTTATGTAGCGGTATTAAAAGCACATACTTTGGGCTTGGAACAATCAAGTACAGCATTTCAAGCGCATGTTGAGAATGTGGTGAATGTATTTGATGATTACCGTATTTTAACCGCAATTCGTCATGGTCATTTGGGTTTACAACAACTGAATTTGCAGATTGAAAAACGCTTGTTGCAACAGTTAAAACAAACCAAACATGGCGATTGGTATGCAGGACGCCCCGTCATGATGACCTATAACGATTATCAACTGGGGTTGTCGAATGGTGATATTGGCATCTGTTTTATGCGAGAGCAGAATGATCAGCGCCAGTTTGAAGTATATTTTCCAAGTTTAAATAAGTGGGTGCCTGCAACACGCTTACCTAAAAATATTGAAACCGCATTTGTACTTACTATTCATAAATCGCAAGGTTCTGAATTTACTCATACAGCTGTGGTGTTGGATGCTGCGGCAAAAAACTTGCTGAGTAAGGAGCTGATCTACACTGCCATTACCCGTGCTAAAAAAGTCGTAAGTTTGTTGGTTGATGCGCAAGCTTTGCAGCAAGCTTTGATGATTCGTACCCGTCGCAGCAGTGGTTTATTAGCCAGAATTAATGACGCTTTGGATTGTTAAGTAAAACTGAATAAGAGATGGTTTTGTACGAAATGGCTTACATTGATTCGAGAAATTTGCGCATAGAGATTTCAAGATCTTTTTGAGAAGATGACTTCACATAAAAAGCTCAATAGGGATAGTTGAGCATAATCGCAGAATAATAACGATAAATGTCGAAAGACAGCGAACTGACAGGACGTGAGTGAGAAGAGGAAACTTACAGCCGCTAAGCCTTGTAGTTTTGGGAGAGACTACAGGGCTTTTTTATGCCTGTAAGTTTGGGTGATTTGCAAAATGCTGACAATGCTTACCTGTTGTAAGAAAAAGCTTACAAACAGATACGAGAAATACGACTTCTTTCACTTTGGTATTGTGGCAAAATCTACCACACAAGGACGTGAAAGCAAGAACAGGAATGTTCAGAGAATAAGACGCGAAAACGCGCAAATAACCACAATAAACAAAACAATAAGAATAATAAGACAAGAAACTACAGCGCAAAAACAGCCCGAGCTATGCTCGGGCTGTTTTATTTTAACGGCAAAATATTCCAGTAGATGAAAAGTGGTTGGCAAAATATTACATATTATCAATCATATACAATTGTATATTTATTTTCCGTAGGTACTTTATACCTAACATGATGTGTACACCCTCAGCATAAATCATACTTTTATTGGGACATCTCAAAATTAAAAGCGCTTGTTTGTCGTTCTGTTTTGCAATCGGCACGTTTTTGCCTTAAAATAATGCCCTTGCTGTAGTGATGCACGGCAGTCAATTGAGTAATCAATTGATCGGTATCAAATCTTTTTATTAAGCATCTCGGAGAAATCGAATGGCTTTAACAAACGCAGATCGCGCAGAGATCATTGCTAAATTTGCTCGTGCTGAAAACGACACTGGTTCACCAGAAGTTCAAGTAGCACTTTTAACTGCTCAAATCAATGACTTACAAGGTCACTTCAAAGAGCACAAACACGACCACCATAGCCGTCGCGGTCTAATCCGTATGGTTAACCAACGTCGTAAGTTACTTGACTACCTTAAAGGCAAAGATGTGACTCGTTACAGCGCATTGATTGCTGCTTTAGGTTTACGTCGTTAATTCGATTTAAGCTTTTATTTTCGGACTATTGCATGTTGAATGCTGTATTACTGAAAACTAAAGTATATCTAGCCTTGGCTAGATCAGTGGAAGGGGCGAATGATTCGCTCCTTCTTTGTGTTTAAAAATCGTGTTTCATTCGAGTGAGGTCGGCTTCTAAGCTTTGTCATTTACCTAAACAATTGTATTGTGAATGCCAAACCTTAGGGGTCTCCACGAGAATAATTGTTCACAAGAACTAGGAAAAAATAAAACATGTCGATGTTTAATATTATTCGTAAAGAATTCCAATTTGGTCAGCACCAAGTTGTACTTGAAACTGGTCGTGTAGCGCGTCAAGCCAACACGGTAATGATTACTATGGGTGGCGTGACTGTATTGGTTGCAGTGGTTGCTCAACCAACAGCAAAAGCGGGTCAAGATTTCTTCCCACTGACTGTTAACTATCAAGAAAAACAATATGCTGCAGGTCGTATCCCAGGTGGTTATGGTAAGCGTGAAGGCCGTGCTTCTGAAGCAGAAACTTTAATTTCACGTTTAATTGACCGTCCAATTCGTCCGTTGTTCCCAGAAGGTTACTACAACGAAATTCAAGTCACTGCGACTGTTGTATCTTCTGACAAAACAATGGAAGCTGACATTGCTGCAATGTTAGGTACCTCTGCTGCACTTGCAATTGCAGGTACACCATTCCGTGGCCCAATTGGTGCGGCGCGTGTGGGTTTAATTAACGGCGAATATGTACTGAACCCGAACTTTGAACAAATGGCGCAATCTGACCTTGACCTTGTGGTTGCAGGTACAGAATCTGCTGTATTGATGGTTGAATCTGAAGCGAAAGAACTTTCAGAAGACCAAATGTTAGGCGCAGTGCTTTACGGTCATGACGAAATGCAAATCGCGATTCAAGCGATCAAAGAATTTGCTGCAGCTGCTGGTGCAACTGAGTCAACTTGGACTGCTCCTGAGAAAAACGAAGACCTTCGTGCAAAATTAAAAGAAGCGTTTGAAGCAAAAATTTCTGAAGCTTATACCATTGCCATCAAACAAGACCGTTATGCGGCATTAGATGCACTTCAAGCAGAAGCCGTTGCGCAATTCGTTCCTGAAAATGACGAAACTGGCATTGCAGATGACTTGAACGAACTCTTTGAAGATCTTAAATACCGTACCGTACGTGACAACATCTTGTCTGGTAAACCACGTATTGATGGTCGTGACACCAAAACCGTTCGTGCGCTTGACGTACAGGTTGGCGTTCTAGACCGTGCGCACGGTTCTGCATTGTTTACCCGTGGTGAAACTCAGGCTTTGGTTACCACCACTTTAGGTAATACACGTGATGCCTTAATGGTTGATACCTTATCGGGTACTAAAACTGACAACTTCATGTTGCACTACAACTTCCCTGCATACTCTGTAGGTGAAACAGGTCGTGAGTCTGGCCCTAAACGTCGTGAAATTGGCCATGGTCGTTTGGCACGTCGTGGTGTGCAAGCTGTTCTTCCTGCAGCAGATCGCTTCCCGTATGTAATTCGTATCGTATCTGACATTACTGAATCAAACGGTTCATCTTCTATGGCGTCTGTTTGTGGTGCATCGTTATCACTTATGGATGCAGGTGTTCCATTGAAAGCACCAGTTGCGGGTATCGCAATGGGCTTAGTGAAAGAAGGCGAGCGTTTCGCGGTACTTTCTGACATTTTGGGTGATGAAGACCACCTTGGCGACATGGACTTTAAAGTTGCAGGTTCTGCCAACGGTATTACTGCACTGCAAATGGACATCAAGATTGAAGGCATCACCGAAGAAATTATGGAAGTTGCATTAAACCAAGCTTATGCGGGTCGTATGCATATCTTAAATGCAATGAACCAAGTGATTTCACGTGCGCGTCCAGAAATTTCAATGCATGCGCCAACTTTCCAAGTGATTAACATCAACCCAGACAAAATTCGTGATGTAATTGGTAAAGGTGGTGCAACCATCCGTCAAATTACTGAAGAAACTAAAGCGGCAATTGATATTGAAGACAACGGTACAGTGCGCGTATTTGGTGAAACCAAAGCTGCTGCACAAGCTGCTGTTGCAAAAATTCAGGCTTTAACTGCTGAAATCGAGCCGGGTACAATTTACACAGGTAAAGTAATCCGTATTGTTGAATTCGGTGCGTTCGTAAATATCCTTCCGGGTACTGACGGTTTACTTCACATTTCTCAAATTTCAAATGAGCGTATTGCCAACGTTGCAGACGTGTTGAAAGAAGGTCAGGAAGTGAAAGTACAGGTTGCTGATGTAGACAACCGTGGTCGTATCAAATTAACTATGAAAGATATCGAACAAGCGTAATGCTGTGTTGATGATCTGAAATGGTCAAAAAACCCGTATTCAATCTGAATGCGGGTTTTTTTATGCTAAAAATTTTGTTGCATCGTACAAACCATCTTTGTTGTATGAAAAGCGGCATAAATTACAGCATGTATTTGAAAAGAAGCCTGATCCATGCTTAAACTGAGTACATCTTAAAATCTCAAAAAACCGTACAAAAAAACTGAAATAGAGTGCCCGTTCTATGCAAAGTTATTATTTTTATCTGCATACCAATCATAAAACCAATATTTATGTGCAAAAACAGGCAATTGAAGGGCTTGAGCCTGAATTTATCTGGATTGATTGCACCCGTGATGATGTGCTTAACCGTGCAGAACAGTGGCAACAAGAGATTTTTCAGTACAGTCAATTATCGCTCAATGAATATCATGTGCGCGATATTTTAAATATAGAGCATCCATGTGCGTTTGATACTTTAGATGATTATGACTTATTGATTTTCCGTAAACTGATCACACCCGAAGACCGTATTGCAACAGGGCAACAAGTCGGGGAGAAACATGAACGGATTTTTGGACTGGCCACTACGCCGATGAGCTTTATTATGACACCGCAGATTTTGATTAGTGTGCGGGAACAGGGCAATAAAGTCATGGAAAGCTATTTGTCACGTGTGGAAGCAGCGGTACAACGCCCGATTGAAGAACAGAATAAAGCACGCAAACTGGCAGCAACACCATTAGATTTAACGTTGCGTTTACTGAATTTGGTAGCGGATGATTACTTGGATATTCGCATGCCGCTAACCCGCCGTGTGGAATATTGGCAACAAGAGTTGTTGCAGGGACATCGTCGTTTTACCCGTTGGCATCAATTGCTGCAAGAAAATATGGCGTTTCAGCAAGTTGAAAATTTATGTGAAGAGCAAATAGAAGCCTTGCAGGAATTGCGTGATGAAATTGTCGATAACTACCCACATTTACGTGGCAAAAAACGTAGTGAACGGCAGGATATTATTTTGGTACGTTTGGATGATTTGACCAGTCACATTGAACGAATTCAAAAGCATACCATTCGCTTACGCTCTGCAGTGCAAACCGCAATTGATCTGCATTTTTCTGCTATTGCCAACCAGACCAATGAAAACATGCGGATTTTAGCCATCATTACCGCAGTTTTTGCACCTTTGACTTTATTTACAGGGGTGTATGGTATGAACTTTGAGTTTATGCCGGGGCTGAAACACGCACAGGCCTTTTGGATCATGCTTGGGGTAATGGTGATGACTACTTTGTTGTTGCTGTATTATTTTTATCGTAGGCACCTTGTCGGTCTGGGTGAAAAAAGTGTGATTGATATGTTGGCACAGCAACATAATGACCAACCCATGAATTTATTTTGGTTTTTAGACTATGAACCCATTAAGCAAACCGTGAAAGGCACCATTAAAGAAGTCGAAAAACTGACTAAAATTAAATAATCCAGAAGATAGACTTGCAGATGTGGTGATAAATTGAGTTCCACATCCAATATATGTCACAAGATAATGTATTGATTTAAAAGTTGTCCACAGACCTCAAAAGTTATCCATAGGACTGATAAGCTTATCCACAGATTGAGCAGGATAGTCAGACATTTAGCTCAAGATGGCAGATTTTTGAACACTAGCTTCAGATTTGAATATGCCATCTTTTTTGCTTTTTGCCTTTTCTTGCTGTGTCCTGCATATCATTGCATTTAGATGTACGGTTTAGACTTGTATGAGCTTTTAAGCTAATTGATCATTTTGCGCTTTAAGCAGCAAGTGATACATTTCATCTTTCAGTCTTAATTTTTTGCGTTTCAGCGCTTCAATGTCATCATTAATCTGATGCACAGGATCAAGCTCTAACTGGCTAATTTCACGGTCTAGCTGTTCGTGATCTTCAAAAATTTTTGAAAAATGTGGATTGCTGTCGCGTAATCCCTGAATTAAATCACGAAACTCAGGAAACATATTTTTAATCTTCTTGTTGCAGTCTTTAGTTTTCATTGTGTAGATCATTCTCATCAAAAAAATTTACGGGCATAGAAAGAAAAACGCTCTAGCAAGGTGATGAATCACACAACTAGAGCGTGAGGATTAACTATGTTGAAAATTCAGATGTTTAACTTCTTTACGTAATTTTTGCACTTCATCAATCAGGTCAAGCATCATGGCGACAGCTGAAAAACTGGCATCAAAATCACGTTGCAGCCGATAGGCTTGGCGTGCACGGTTGATATCTTCACCAAAAAATTGGTGGATACGTTCGGCAGGGCGGGAAGGCAGGATGTCATATTCTAAAAGTTGTAAGACCCATTCAGGGCTTTGCCCACACGCTTCGGCAAATTTTTTTAAATCTAACTGGGTAAATTCTTCAATAATTTCTGTGTGCTGTCCGTCTGAAGTGATTTCACGATATAAAATAGTGGTCATGGCATACTCCTTCTGATCGAATTCAAACGAGTTGGCTCGCCTGAAATGAGGGATTGCTTTACATCAATAATTGGTGGATATCCAATAAGTGATTCTCTTTAATTTAGCCTGTGTACGCTGTAATAGAATCTTTTATTTGTATTCCTTTGGTGAAATTCAGCCAACCCTTTGCTGTGCTCACGCCTGTTATATTGATGTGTCAATTTGGCTTGTGCGTATAGATGTCTTATAGATATTAGTCTATTTTTTATTCAATGCCATCCTTTATTTCAATATTTTGGATTGAACGGTCGTACGGTGTTTAAAAGGATTGTTTCAAAATTTGGTAATAAAAAGGGCTCTTTAAAAAGAACCCTGTAAATCAATATCTTAGTTTTTGGAATTAGTATTTTACCCAAGTCACGCTGCGACCAATCACTGAAACACCTACATAGCCACGTAAGGTGAGGCGCTTACCGTTAGCGCTTAAACGAGCTTTGCCTTTATAAACTTTACCGCCAATTGGGTCTAAAACATGACCTTGGTTAAATTCACGTGGGTTTTTAGCATCTTGTTTAAAGCCCCAAATAAATGGCAAGCCAATAAAAGGTTTATTCTTTAAGTTACCTGGACAATTGCTACAAATCACCATTTTTTCTGCACCCGGAATATTACGGGTTTCCACGATAATGCCTTCATAAGTGCCATCTGGCTTTTTGCGAATTTCGACATCGGCACGTGAATAACCTGTGCGGTCATCAATGGTTTTCCATTTACCGACCAGTAGATCGCTTTCTGCAAAGCCAACACTTGAGAGGGTTGTTAAAACGAAACCCGCAAAAATCCCTCTGAAATTTATTTTCATGAACAGCATCCCCAAAATTGTTATTTTAAAAAATAGAGTAAAAATTCTATTTCGGGTTTTATAGCAAGAATGTAATAAACAAGCAAATTGAGCAGTGTGAGATGTCAGGCAGGAAAAGATATAAGTGTTATGGAGTTGGTAATTTAAATCTAATCATTCCGATAAAAGTGTGCAGAACACAGCTTTTATCGCATTGGTGAGGAATAATATCAGTATTTCACCCACGTCATTTTGCGGCTGGCATTGGTGGCAAGGTCTACATTATAAAGGGTTAAATGTTTGCCATTGCTGCTTAAACGTGCACGAGTTTTATATTGTTTACCTGTGCGCGGGTCTAAATAGTCACCTTCATAAAATTCAATTTGATTGCTTGGCGTAGCTTTTAAGTGACTTAATGGCACAAAACCTAACAGTGGCTTATCTTTATTTTTACCCGTACAGAGTGTGCAATTTTCCAAACGCGGTGCGCCAGGAACCGCACGTAGTTCTATAATCGTAGCGGCATACGCACCTTGTTTATCTTTACTCATGACTACGTCAGACAATGAAAAACCTGTGCGGTAGTCTAATGTTTTCCATTTGCCCAAAAGTGGGTCTGCATTGGCTGCATAAGCTAAACTTGAACAGCAAATCGCGCTGATGAATGCTAAACGAGAAAAGAACAGGGTGTTCATAAAATCAATATCCCAGAGAAGAAGCAGCCTAAAATATATAAAGGCATAAAAAAAATATGGGATTATTTATACCCAATTTACGCGGTATTTTCTAGTAATTGCATGAAAGTTTTGTGAAATTAATCACATGAAAAGTAATAAAATAATAGGTTTTGACGATGGTCATCACGTAAATAAAAAATGAGCAGAATGTACTGCTCATTTTTGATGAATTTTCAGCATTACATCACATATTAATCATGGTATTCACCATGCCATTTAACTGAGATGTTCTCCAAATAAACCTAAGGCTTCTTCGGCACTAAAGCTATATTGTGTGCTGCAGAATTGACAATCCATAGTAATAGGGTTCTGATGTTCCAAAGTTTCACGTACCGCAGCAACACCAATTTGCATTAAGGCATTGGCACAGCGCTCTTTGGAGCAAGTGCAACCAAAACGTAAGGCTTCCACTTCAGGCAAACGCACTTGTTCTTCATTGTATAAACGGTACAAAATTTCATTGACGTCTAAATCAGTCAATTCTTCCGCTTTTAAGGTTTCAGTCAGCATGGTCACACGCGGCCATAAATCTTCATCGACCCGTTGTTGTTCTTCTTCACTGTTACGCGGCAACAATTGAATCAGCAAACCGCCCGCACGTTCGGCATTGCTTGCCAACACAATACGAGTTGGAATTTGTGCCGATAAGTCGTAATACTGCATTAAACATTCAGCTAAATTGGCTTTGTCCAAAGGCACAATACCTTGATAACGCTCACCAAATTCAGGCTCGATATTAATAAACAGTACAGGACTGACCAAACTTTTCAGGACGGTACTGCTGTCTTCAGCGCTTAAAAAGCGCGGGTCTTGTTCGTAGTCTGCCAACGCACGCACTTCACCCAAGTGGTTACATTCCGCCATGGCCCATTTAAATGTGCCAGATGCCTGAATTTGTAAGCTAATACGCCCTTTAATTTTTAGGGTACTGGCCAGTAGGGCAGTGGCGCAAAGCATTTCTCCCAACAACACTTGTACCGCAGGCACATAATCACGTTGTTTCAAAATGGTTTGCAAAGCTTCTTCGAGATGAACTACTTCACCACGAACAGGGCTATCTTCAATAAAAAAGCGTTGGCGTAAATCAGACATAAAATTCTCCATAACCCTGTTTTAATGGTGGCAATATTGTAAAACACAAGTCAGTTTGCTGCATCACGTGTTACATCAATATGACTGCTATGCAAGCCGCGTTTTAAATCGACACCCAAGGGCATTTCACGGTTTTGTGCATCACTTTCAAACAGGTGTTCCAGTTCTGCCAAAGCGTTACGATGGGTTTCATATACTTTTTGTTCATCGGTATAAATGTGCTGCTGTTGTGCCAAGAGTTGTTCATCATAATCACGGAACAACTCAATGCTTTTATAGGCATCTTTTTCATTAATGCCCAAATCGCGCAAAGCCTGATAGGCCATGCCTAAAGAGGATAAATACGTTTCACGCCAAATATAGGTAACGCCTAAATCGCGCAATAAGTGCACATGATGACGATCACGAGCGCGTACCAGTAATTTTAGCGCTGGATAATTCAGGCGAATATGCCGTGCCACGTTCATTGAGTCTTCAATATCATCAATGGCTAGAATAAAGATTTTGGCATGCTCGATGCCTGCGGCACGTAAAATTTCAGGTTGAGTGGCATCGCCATAATAGACTTTACCGCCGTAATTCCGCACAAAATCAATTTTATCCATATTGCTGTCGATGGCAGTAAAGTGCAGATGCTGCAAGTACGCCACACGGGCAATAATTTGTCCAAAACGACCAAAACCCGCAATAATCATGGGGTGATGTGTATCGGGAATTTCGTCATATTCAGGCGATTTTTCACGTTCTAAGCGAGGAATAATTTGACTGCTCATCAACCAATATAAAATTGGGGTCAACACCATCGACAAAGTCACAATTAAGGTCAGTGGTTGCAGCATGGCCTGGCTGAGCACACTTTCACTTTGTGCGACACTGAGCACCACAAAGGCAAACTCACCGCCTTGTGCCAAGCAAGTCGCCAACAACAAACTATTGCGCCAAGAATATTGGAAATAACGGGCAATGGCCGTGAGGCTAATCAGTTTGATGAGCAGGAGCAGCAATGCACCGCCTACAATCAGCCAAGGGGTATTCATTAAGATTGCCAGTTCGGTGCTCATCCCGACGGTCATAAAAAATAAGCCTAGCAATAAGCCTTTGAATGGGGCAATACTGGCTTCTAACTCATGTCTAAATTCGGAATCTGCCAACAATACGCCTGTTAAAAATGCACCTAAGGTGGTGCTAATGCCCAGCACATCCATAATGCTGACCACGCCAAGTACAATGAATAAACCGACAGCAGTGATCAGTTCATGTGCGCCACTTTTAGCCACAAAACGAAAAAATGGACGCATGAGATAACGGCTAAATAAGAACAAACCGCTAAAGGTCGCCATGATTGCAGCAAAATAAGCAATGCCATGATGAGTCGATTCTGCACCTGCTAACATGGGAATGATGGCAATTAAAGGAATGGCGGCAATATCTTGAAACAGCAGAATGGAAAAGGATTGTTGTCCATAACTGCTGTTGAGTTGCTGCTTTTCTTGCAACATTTGTAGCACAAAGGCTGTAGAGGAAAGTGCCAGTGCAAAACCTATCACCACACTTGAGGCAATGCCTTGCTGTAAGGCAAAAAAAGCCAAGATTGCAAGTAGAATACCCGTGATGCCGACCTGTAAACTACCCAAAACAAAAATGGGCTTGCGCATTTCCCACAGCCGTTGTGGACGCAGTTCTAAGCCAATAATAAACATCAGGAACACCACACCATATTCTGCCAGTTCCTGAATATCATCGGGGTCGCTGGCAATATTGAATACGCTAGGCCCTAGCAAAATGCCTGTAAACAAATAGCCCAATACGGTCGCAATACCAAAGCGTTTTAGTAAGGGAACCAAAACCAATGAAGCGCCTAGAAAAATGGTTATTTGTAACAATAAGGACATGTGGTCATCCAAAGTTTAAAGCGGTGGATTATTGAAATAAGTGCTGATACAGCTAAGTTTCAATTTACAGTATTAGCTAAATTCTTGCGGATCTATATCTAAACTTAGTTTCATGCTGGATGGCTTTTCATGCAACATATTTTGCCACCAGTTCCTGATATAAAAATGTAAGCGTGCCCGATCTTTAGACAACAACACCATGTGTGCATGGAAACGTCCTGCTTTACGTTCCATTGGCGCAGGAATCGGCCCCCAAATTTCAATTAATTGTTCTGAATGTTCTCTAAGCCATTGTGCATGTTGTTGTAAAAATTGCTGGTTTAATTCCTGACTTTTAGATTCACAGCGAATCAAAGCACTGTAACGATAAGGCGGTAATTGTGCAGCTTTGCGTTCTTTTAAACTTTGTTTGGCGAACTTGCGGTAATCTCCCTCGACCAATGTGGTGAGAAGTGGATGATCAGGACGCACACTTTGCAAATAAACATCACCTTTATGCTCACCACGCCCTGCACGTCCCGCCACTTGCACAATCAGTTGAGCCGTGCGTTCAGGTGCGCGAATATCCACACTAAGTAAGCCTGAATCAATATCTAAAATTGCCACCAATGTCACATACGGAAAATGATGCCCTTTGGCCAGCATTTGCGTGCCCAATAAAATCAGTGGTTCGCTGCGTTGAATACGGTCATAAATTTTTTGCCAACTGCCAACACGACTGGTTGAGTCACGATCTACCCGAATCACATCTACATTGGGAAACAGCTCGTTTAAACTGTCTTCGACTTTGGCAGTGCCCATGCCAATTGGTTTGAGTTCTGCATGGTTGCAGGCAGGGCATTGCTCAGGTTTACGATGAATCGTACCGCAGTGGTGGCAATGCAAATGTGTATAAGGTTGATGATGCAAGGTAAAGTTGGCATCACAATTCGGGCATTTGGCTTGCCATGCACAGCTCTCACAAATCAATACGGGTGCATAGCCGCGTCGGTTTAAAAACACCAAAACTTGTTCTTTTTTAGCCAAGCGTTTTTTGATTTCATCAATCAATTGTTGGCTAATACCGTGCTGTTTTTTGGCAATTTTTAAATCAATCAGGTGGATTTTGGGCATGAGTGCCGTGCCCGCGCGTTGATTTAATTCCAGACATTGCATTTTGCCTTGATCGACTAGTGCATAGCTGTCAATGCTTGGAGTTGCCGAACCTAAAATAACAGGGCAATTTTCCAGATGGGCACGATAGAGCGCAACATCACGGGCATGGTAGCGAAAACCTTCCTGCTGTTTAAAAGACAGGTCGTGTTCTTCATCTAAAATAATCAAGCCTAAATTTGGCAATGGGGTATAAATCGCAGAACGTGTACCTAAAATAATCGAGGCTTTGCCCGTTTGTGCGGCTTGCCACGCCTGCAAACGCTTGGAATCATTTAAACCTGAATGTAAGAGGGCGATGTGGCAGTGAAAACGCGATTGGAAACGGCTAATGGTTTGTGGCGTTAGACCAATTTCAGGTACTAACACCAACACTTGTTTGCCCTGTTTTAGTACCTCATGCATGATGTGTAAGTACACTTCAGTTTTACCGCTACCCGTTAAACCATCCAGTAAAAATGCCTTATATTGCTGCCGTACTTTAAGTACGCTGTCGATGGCTTTTTTCTGATCTGGATTAGGGGTTAAAGGCATTTGCGCCAAAGTCACTGGCATTGGGCTAAAATCTTGGGCTTCCAAAACACATGCGCAAATTTCTTTATTCGCCAAGGCTTTTAGGGTTGCTGTTTCAATGCCTGCCAAATTTAAAATATTTTCAGAAGTTCCCGAAGGATGCAGCTTTAAAATTTTATAGGCTTCTTGTTGTTTTTCCGAGCGTGTAATTTTAGTTTCGGCATGTGCGTCCAATAATTTCCAAGTGCGTGCCAATAAATTATAGGGTTTGGCTTGGCGCAATAAACTAGGCAAGGCGCTTTGCATCACTTCACCAATCGGGAATTGATAATATTGTGCCGACCATGTCAACAAAGTTAAAACTTTAGGGCCTAAAATCGCTTGCTCATCTAACAGTTCGCTAATGGCTTTGAGTTTAAAGCGTGGATCAATTGGAGTATCGAGTGCCAGTTTTTCGACAATAATCCCGACCAAGTTTTGCCGACCAAAAGAAACCAAGACCCGCGCACCCACTTCTGCTTGCTGATATTGTGCTGCACTGAGCATATAATCGAAGCAGTCGTAAAGATATACGGGCACAGCCACTCGAATACGATAAACAGGCTGTGGGTCTAAAGTTGAATCTGGCATAGAAAAAGTCGTATCGTCCTGTGAAAATGGCTTCGTGCTCGACTTTGGCATGTGTTAGAGTGAGCACAGAATTTATATCTAAGAATATGAATGATTTTAGTGGTCAGACGCAACCGCGTTGCAAGAAATTTTGGAAAATTAGAGCATTACAATGCCAGCATATCAATTTACGGCCATTGACGCTTCAGGGAAGCAGCAAAAAGGTGTTTTAGAGGGTGATTCTGCACGACAAATCCGTCAGCAATTACGCGACAAAGAATGGATTCCTGTCAGTGTCGATGCAGTTGAACAAAAAGATAAACACAGTGGTAAACAGTGGTTTAAGAAAAAAATCACAGCCTATGATTTGGCTTTGCTTACCCGTCAGTTATCGGTTTTGGTGGCTGCTGCGATTCCTTTAGAAGAAGCCGTTCGTGCTGTGGGTAAACAAAGTGAAAAAGCCCATGTGCAAAATTTGCTGATGTCGGTGCGTTCCAAAGTATTGGAAGGTTATTCATTGGCCAATGCTTTACAACAATCGGGGCGTTTTCCAGATTTATATATTGCCACTATTGCCGCAGGCGAGCGTTCGGGGCATTTGGATTTAATTTTGGAGCAATTGGCAGATTACACCGAAAACCGCTTTGCCATGCAGAAAAAAATTCAAGGGGCGATGATTTATCCCATCATTTTAATGCTGATGTCTTTTGCGATTGTGATGGGCCTAATGACCTATGTCGTACCCGATATTGTTAAAACCTTTGATCAAAGTAAAGACGCCTTGCCGTGGATCACCGTGGCATTAATGAAAGCCAGTGACTTTATTCGTGTTGCATGGCCGTTTTTACTGGTGGTTTCTGTGGTCGGAGTATTGTTTTTGGCGCGTTTTTTACGCACCACCGCAGGGCATTATGCCTTTGACCGTTTAACCTTAAAGTTGCCGTTATTTGCAAAATTATCACGTGGGATTAATGCTGCGCGTTTTGCCAGTACCTTGTCTATTTTGACTCAGTCGGGTGTGCCTTTGGTGGATGCGCTAAAAATTGGTGCTGCGGTCAGTAACAACTGGGTCATTCGAGATGCGGTCAATTTGGCGGCAGAAAAAGTCACCGAAGGTGGCAACTTGGCGACGCAATTGGAGCGTAGTGGTTATTTTCCACCGATGATGGTACAAATGATCAAAAGTGGTGAAGCTTCGGGCGAGTTAGACCGTATGCTGTCACGTGCTTCAGACATGCAAGACCGTGAAGTGACTACGCTTATTTCTACCCTTTTGGCACTATTGGAACCGTTGATGTTGGTACTGATGGCGAGTATTGTACTGGTGATTGTGATTGCGGTCATGCTGCCAATTGTGAATATGAACAATATGATTTAAATCGTTTTGAAGCATCGTTCTTCAAACAGAATCTAAAATAAATGTCGAATTGATATCAATAAATGAGAGAGATTGAATGAAACAGAAGCAACCGAGCAAACAGTCAGGTTTTACCCTGATTGAAGTCATGGTGGTGATTGTAATTTTAGGTGTGTTGGCGGCTTTAATCGTACCGAATGTGATGGGACGAGGTGAAAAAGCCAAAGTCGATACCACGGTAATTACCTTAAAAGGTGTGGCAGGTGCACTCGATCAATACAAACTTGATAATCAAAAATATCCCTCTATGCAAGATGGTGGTTTAGATGCCTTGGTGAATCAGCCTGCTTCGGCTAAAAACTGGTTACCAGGCGGTTATGTGAAAGGAGGCTATCCGAAAGACAGTTGGGATAATGACATTCAATATGTGATTCCGGGTTCAGAAGGTCGTCCATTTGATTTATATTCTTTTGGTGCAGATGGTCAGCAGGGTGGTGAAGGTACCGATGCCGACATTTATTATCAGCCTTAATAGAAGATGAGTTGAGTCTATATATTGATTCAGTGAACTCCAAAAAAACCGAGCGCTTAATGCTCGGTTTTTTTATGAATGGTTATTTCTAGCCGCTATTGAACAGTACTATTAACGACGTGATTTAAACGACACATCCACCTGACGTGGTCGATAAATCCACCCCATAATTAACAACAGCAATGAGAAAATCAGCACAGGCCAATCGCTGAGTTGGGTATACAGTGTTTGACCTTGCATGGCAGGCAGATCACCACGCAGCACAAATTCCTGATCCATTGGCGCTTGTTTGACAATATGCCCATGATGGTCAATAAATGCGGTCACACCTGTATTGGTGGCACGAACAAACCAGCGTCCATTTTCTTTGGCGCGCATTTGTACCATTTGTAAATGTTGCAATGGCCCTGCAGTACCCGTAAACCAAGCATCATTGGATACTGTTACCAAAAAGTCACTTTGGCTAGCATTGCGGCGGGTCAGGTTCGGATAAGCCACCTCATAACAAATGGCTGCCCCCAAATGATGCTGTTTAATTGCAAGCGGTTTTTGCTCAGACGCTCCACGTGAAAAACCACTCATGGATGGGTCATTTTGCATCGCAGGTAGTACCCAACTCAGTAAGCCTGAAAGCGGAATATATTCACCAAAAGGCACCAGACGCTGCTTTTTATACAAGCCTTCAGCCGCATCTCCCGTTGCCATAATGCTGTTGTAATACATTGGATGTTGCTGCACTTGTGATTCAGGCAAGTCCCAATACGGAATACCTGTCACCCACGAACTGCCCGTTTTTTCAGCCTGTGTTTTCATGGCATCCAAAAACGGTTCAATATCGGTCTGGAACATTGGAATGGATGATTCAGGCCAAACAATAATGTCGCGTCCCCATTCAGTTCGGGTCAAGCGGGTATAAATTTCCAAGGTCTTAATTTGGTATTCGGTTAGCCACTTTAAGTCTTGAGGAATGTTGCCTTGAATCAGAGAAACCGAGAGTGGCTTTTCAGATTTTGCAGTTACAAAACTGAGTTGTGCTGCACCCCATGCACCCAAAAGTAAAATTGCCGATGGAATCAGCCAGAAGATACGCTTTTTAAGGACTTCAACCAACGCACAGGCCAGCAAGATGACCACAAAAGACACCCCGAAAATACCAAACAACGGTGCATAGCTATCCAAAAAGCGTTCGGTGAAGGCATAACCTGCAAACAGCCATGGAAAACCTGTAAAGACCCAAGTTTTCGCCCATTCAAAAAATACCCATAGCGGTGCAAAAGTCAGTGGTGTTTCAGGGAAAAACCGACGATATAACCACGTTTGTACGGCAGTAAACAAACCCATCAACAGCGCCATAATGACAATCATCAGCACGCTTAAAAAGGCATTGGTGTCGCCATAGACGTGAATGGATGTATAGAGCCAAAATGCTCCGACAAACCACAACCCAATCCCGTAAGACCAACCAATCAAGAAGGCCTGTTTCGGGGTGCGTTTGCTTAAAGTCGCATACAGCAAAGCAGGTGAAAGTAAGGCAATCCACCAGTAATGATAGGGAGCAAGTGCCAAACTAAACACTGCACCTGCCAATAGGGCAATGATTAATGGATAAATTAAGGGCAGTTGTTGATGTTCTGCAGGATTAGACAGCTTGGAAAAAAAAGTCCTCATTGACGTACGGCTCGAATCAGATGAATAGTGCGGGCATCTGCTTCAAGAATGGTAAATTCCCAGTTGCCAATCGCAATCACTTGTCCTTGCAAATCACTCACCAAACCAATTTCCTGAAGCAATAAACCGCCCACAGTTTCTACTTCATCGTCAGAAAAATCTGCATCTAAAACATTATTAAAATGTTCGATTGGTGTAAGTGCTTGTACTAACCAAGTATTTGCCGTTTTTGGGTCGTGATCGGGGATGATGTATTCTGCTTCTTCGTCAATATTGTCGTGTTCATCTTCAATTTCACCGACAATTTCTTCTAAAATATCTTCTAAAGTAACCAAGCCCGAAGTGGTGCCATACTCATCAATCACCACTGCAATATGGGTTTGGGTGTTTTTGAGCATACGCAATACTTGGTCTGAACGAGCACTTTCAGGCACAAATAACGGCTGACGCATTAAGGCGCGAATATCGACTTTGGTTCTTTGTTCGGTCAGTAAAGGCAATAAATCTTTTGCCAATAAAATCCCCACCACGTTGTCGGGTTGGTCAGATGAGAACACAGGAAAACGTGAATGTGCCGATTCGACCAGTACATGCAAAATGTCGAGTAGCTCATCATCTTCTTGTAAGCTAATCATGGCGGTACGTGGGGTCATGACTTCACGGATTTTGGTGGCAGGTAAATCCAGAACACCTTCGAGCATTGCCACCGTATCGGGTTCTAAAAAACGACGTGAATCTTGTACTAATTTTAGCAATTCATCGCGGGTTTCTGGTGCAGTGCCTAACCATTTTCTTAGGCCACGCATACCCCACGATGGGCCTGATTCCTCGTGCATGATCTTTCCTAAAGACTCTTTATATCTAAAAAACTTAGCTTAATCATACCTTAGAAAATACAGTTGTCTATTGCTAATCTTGGGAGAAAATGACGGCAATTACGTCACGAGATGTGTTGCTGTGCGTAGCGGGAACACATAAAACAAGGCTGCGCTTTATGCTAAACTAGCCCGATGTTTTAATATCGAGTCTGTGCATGTCTGAACTTCCTGTCACACCTAGTATTCAACTGAATACCCGCGGTTTGCGTTGCCCTGAACCTGTGATGATGCTGCATCAAGCCATTCGCAAATCTAAGTCTGGCGATGTGGTTGAAGTGTTTGCAACTGACAATTCGACGTCTTGGGATATTCCAAAATTTTGCATGCATTTGGGGCATGAGTTGTTATTGCAAGAAGAACGCTTAGATGAGCAAGGCAATAAAGAATTTCATTATTTGGTGAAAAAAGGCTAATAGGCAAAAATTAGCCTCAGCACTTTTAGAACACTATAATTTAAACACGATAAAATAGTCATGTGATCCATATAGGCATATTTCATTTGCAATTCATGCAAGTTGAAATATGCCTTTTGTGTTTTTAGCCATGACGTTCAACTTTATTTTTAATTTTTCATCAATTTTGCATCAATCCAACCTGCTTCACAGTTTGAGTTAAAAAATGGCGAAACGATCCACGAGTTGCGTTATCTGCTACACATTTTTTAAGGGACTTTTCAACTTTTCTGCATTTATAGGGCAAGTTGTGTGCTTGTGCAAAATCTAACAAAGCTCTGTGTGTTGTATAAGAAATAATTTTTAGAGTGTGAGTTTAGTCTATTGTTTAATTATTGATTTTTAACAAAATTATTTTAAATATTTTTTAATATATGGAAAAATTAGCCTATAATGCGATCAGTTTATTGAGTTCGATTGCAGAACATTTGGGGATAAAATTAAGCAGATTTGGGGTTTTGCTTGGTTTGAATGTTATATGGCAGTGTTTATGTTTTATAAGGCTGAAAAAGCTGATTAAGCTGTCGCATTAAAGTAGTCAAGTTAAGAAAAATAATTTTGGGGGGCTTAACTGATTGTCTTTATCTTAAAAAAATATGCCATTTAGACTGAGCAAAATCTGCTTAATTTTTTACGTGATCAATCATCAATAAATCTTGCGTTATCATCATTTTGATTGAGTACGGTATGATTTTAGATAAAAAGCAAAACTTTTCTTTAAAGCCACTGAGTGTGGCGTGTTTATTGGCCATGAGTATCTCAGGCTGTTCATCGGGTTCAGGCTCTCAGTCAAGCACGGTTCAAGTCACTGATGTGTTGGGGGCAGAAAATGTCAGCCAAGAAGATCAACCGACTACAAATGAAGGCATTGGCAGCGGAGTAGAGCAACCTGTCGCACCATCTGCCCCCATTACCGATCAACCTCCTGTGAATTTAGAGCTAGATCATGGCGATGTATCATCCAATGGTGGTGGTTTGAGTGGTGGCAGTACAGATCATGGCAATACATCACCAACTGAAGATTCACTTTTAGACAGCAATGATGCTGTACCTAGCGATGATGCTACCGTTTTAGAAAATAATGATGTCAATCAGCCTGATACGATACCTACACTTGAATCACCTCCGTCAGAAGCAGAGCAACCTGTCGATGTGGTAGCTCCACCTGCAGTAGAGCCTGCTTTAACCGACACCGTTTTGGTCGATAGTGCAATTCAAGATATTGAAGTACCACAAGATACATCTGAAGTTGAGATGGGTAGTACGATTCAAGAACTTGAACCCTCACAAAACACTTTAGAAGTCGAAACAGGCAGTGCATTTCTTGAAAGGAAGGCAATTTAACCATCACAGGCAACTATTCGATGCAGATTGCTGCAGATCAGCAGCAACATGCGGGTTTTAAAGCACGTTTTGGCAATTTGCTGACGGTAACGGGAACTGCCAATTTGGCAGGGACGTTGAACCTGTTTGATGAAGTGCCACTTGATCAGCCACTTATTACTGCACAAGGTTCACAAACCACAGTGTTACGTGCGCAACAAGGCGTACAGCGTGAGTTCGATGCCTATCGCTCAAGCAATCCATTATTTGAGTTGACACAAGTTAGTTATCGTCCTGAACTGAATGCAACGGGCGAGCCTGTACGTGCGGCAGATACAATCAATACCGATGTGGTGATTACGGCAAAGCGTAAATCGACTGAAACGGTGGCGGCTCTTGCTGCTGAACTTGAAGGACGTACTCAGGTTGCCCGTAATTTAGATGTAGTTTTAGCAAGTCTTGATCAGAAACAACAGTTAGAAACGCTGGAAGATGCTGAAAAAGTTTTTGCCAATCGCTTATTTAACAATTTTGCTCAAACTATACGTTATAGCAATGCTGCTGAAAGTACAGTTTCTACGCAGGCATTGAATCAACTGTTTCATCAACTTGATCCAAGTTTTTATGCCAATACCGTTTTAAATGTCGCAGAAGAAAGCAGCAAGCAAGAACGTCAGTTTGCACAGCGTTTGGCAACCGCACAACCCAAACAGCTTTGGTTTTCGGGTGATTACCAAAGTTATGATATGGATTATGTCGGCTTAAATAGTGAGCGCCGTAGTCATCATCAAGGTGTTGGTGTGGCAACAAAACTGGCAGGGATGACCTTGGCAGCGCAGGCCGATTTCAGTCAACTGAACTTAGATGATGCCGTACAAACAGGCTCAAAAAATAGCAGTCAGAGCAAAGCCTATGCACTAACTATGGGGACAGCACAGCAGCTTAATCGTGATTTAAGTGTCGCGGCATGGTTAAAAGGCATGCAGGTGGATGTTGACGCGCAGCGTGGTCATGCTCAAGCACAAAAAATACAGTTTGATGGACAAATGTATGCCGCAGGTTTGCGTCTAGATTATAGCTATCCACTCAGTCAAAAAATGCAGATTCAACCGTATTTAGACGCTTCGTTCCAACATTATGTTCATGCCGAACAAACTCAGCAGGATGGTGTCAACAGCTTAGATGATTTGGTGATGCAGCGCTGGAATTTTGGTGCAGGTTTGCAAGCCAATTACCAGTTGAATCCAGCATGGCAATTGCAAGGCAGCTTGTATTACAGCCAACCGATTCAGGAAAAAGCATATTTAGATACCCATTATGTAGGCACAGCGGAGAAACTGAAGTTTGATGCATGGCATGCCGATCAAGGTCAATATCATGCTGCCTTAGGTTCACAACTTTACTTTGGACAACATAGTTTTATCAATTTGAATTATGAATATAGCGGGCGATCACATAGCGACAGTCATCGGGTACAGTTGGCGGTAACGACTCGATTCTAATTGATCGTTTTATTCATGAGAAAGTCATGAAAAAGCGTAGATTTGCGTATGAATGAGAAGTTTGAATCTTGATTGAAACAGCCATGTAGATAAATCTGCATGGCTGTTTTTTAGATCACAGTCAAATGGACTGAGTTTTAGACCGCATAGCGACTCATTAAAGTCAGTGGTGCTTTGGACTGTAAATAATCGGCAGGAATAAATACGATATTGGCAGCGTGTTGCTGTGCTGCATCAATAATATGGTTGATCACATCGTCTGTGGCTTGTGCGCTGTCAGGTGCGTGCGCTTGATCTAGATAAATTCGTTGCTGGTCGGTATCGACCCAACCCGCCTGCATGTAGCCTTGTTGAACATATAAAGTATCGACATTATTTTGCAACACTGCCTGATAAATTTGCTGCAGATCGGTCACAACACGGTCACTGGCATAGAGTTCATCCAGTTGCTGCGCATGTTGCTGATGCAATTGTTGTTGATGGCTTTTTAGCTCGGTCTGAATACTGTCAATAATGTGTTGTGCGCTGCCTTGTTCTAGCTGAGTGACGTTATCTACACTGAAAATAATGGCATTGGGTTGGTCGCAAATAGATTCATAAAAACTGATATTGCGTCGATCACCCACAATGACCAAGCCCAATGGCTCACTGGCACGTACAGTTTGCACATTTTTATCGACACGGTTTAAAAACTCTTTGAGTAAACGGTCTTCATTGGCGGCTGTGGCACGTTCTGCACCGCTGGTGCTATATAAGTTATCATTTTGAACAGGAAATGCACCATGTGGCAGTCGTTCATTCAAGTCGCTGTCATCTACAGAAAACTCATGGATTACACGATCATTGGAGGCCTTAATCAGACGTCCAACTTCACGACTGATCACTACCACATAGTATTGCACTGCATAAGATAGCTCACGAATAAAATCACGCACTGAAAATTGTTGATCAATCACAATACGTTCTTGGGTAGGGAATGGCAGACGCAGTACTTGTGCACTGTCGGCTGTGGCAAAAATAGCCAGACTGTCTAAATGGTAGTTGGGATTCAAATCTTTGGTTTGATGATGAATCTGTTCTAAAATTTGTGCCACCAGACGTTTGTCATAGTCTGCCAACAGGCGTTCTTCGAGTTGTTTAAGTTGGTTTTTAAGAGCAATCACATCTTGCTGATTGTCTGGAAAGGTACGATGTGTGGGTAGAAATAAGCTGACTGCAGGTTGTGCCTGCACATTTTTAAGTTGGTTGAGGGTGTCTGTTAAATTAAGCATGTTGGAATTCCTCTTCTAATGAAAATAAGAAGAACAACCAAATGCTTGAGCAAGATAAAACTCAAAGTACTGCTTTATACTCCACTCAAGTCAGTTTTAGTCAGCATCTACAACATTTTGCTACCGTGCTAAGTGCTGCATAAAATGCCGAATAGCATTGTATAAAAGCTGACAAAACAACATTTTCGGTTGTTCAAGTCTGAAAAAAACGAAATAAAAAACTAAAAATAGAAAAGATAAAAAATAAGCAAAAACAGCATAACAAGGAAAGTTATTCAATCGCCTGCTTTTGAATAGAGAAATACCTGAAAAATGTAAGGGATTATGAGACCTTGGTAATTTTGTAAACTGTGTATAAAAAAGCAGTGCCGAGGCACTGCTTTTGGGTTTCTCAATTGCGATTCGCAATTACATATTCGGGTAATTCGGACCACCGCCACCTTCAGGTGTTACCCAAGTGATGTTCTGTGATGGGTCTTTAATGTCACAAGTCTTACAGTGAACACAGTTGGCTGCGTTAATCTGGAAGCGTTTTGAACCATCATCATTTTCCATGATTTCATAAACACCCGCAGGGCAGTAGCGCTGTGCAGGCTCATCCCATTTAGGTAAGTTTACGTTCACTGGAATAGAGGTATCTGTCAACTTTAAGTGTGCTGGCTGATTTTCTTCATGTACGGTATTCGATACGAACACTGAAGATAAACGGTCAAAAGTCAGCTTGCCATCTGGTTTTGGATAGTTCGGTTTAAAGCTGGTTGCATCTACAGTTTTGAGTGCGCTGAAATCAGGCACTAAATCATGCAAAGTAAATGGTACTTTAAACACGTTCTGGTCGATAAAGTTAAACGCACCACCCATCCATTGACCAAACTTATGCATTGCAGGGCCAAAGTTACGTGCGCTATAAAGTTCTTCTTTCAGCCAGCTGTTGTTGAATTTTTCAGTGTAAGCCGTTAGCTCTTTCACAAAGAAATCTTCGCCTTCAGTTACGCGAGCAATCGCCAAGTCACCGCCTTTTGCGACACCTGCAGCAATCGCTTCAAATACTGCTTCACCGCAAAGCATGCCAGACTTCATGGCGGTATGAGAGCCTTTGATTTTGGCAAAGTTTAAGAAGCCTGCATCATCACCAATTAAAGAACCACCTGGGAAGGTGAATTTTGGCAATGAGTTAAAGCCACCTTTGGTCACAGCACGTGCACCATAAGAAATACGCTTGCCGCCTTCTAGATACTGTTTAATTAGAGGGTGAGTTTTCCAGCGCTGCATTTCCATAAATGGATACATGTGTGGGTTGGTATACGACAAGTCCACAATCATACCCAAAGTCACTTGGTTGTTTTCTGCGTGGTATAACCACCAACCGCCTGAAGAACCTGTTTCACTTAATGGCCAGCCTGCACCGTGCATGACTAAACCTGGTTTGTGTTTTGCAGGGTCAATTTCCCAAAGTTCTTTAATACCAATCCCGTAGTGTTGCGGATCGGCATCTTTATCCAAATTGAATTGCTGGATTAAACGCTTACCTAAATGACCACGACAGCCTTCTGCGAAAATGGTGTATTTGGCATGTAGTTCATAACCCGGTGTGAAGTTATGCGTTGGCTCGCCATCTTTACCAATGCCCATGTCACCAGTTTGGATGCCTTTAACCGTACCATCGGCATGGTAAAGAATTTCAGATGCCGCAAAGCCAGGGAAAATAGAAACTTCTAATTCTTCGGCTTTTTGACCTAACCAACGCACCACGTTGCCTAACGAGATCACGTAGTTACCATCGTTATGCATGGTTTTAGGCACCATCCAATGCGGTGCTTGCTGAGCTTTTTCAGGTGACATCAAGAAGAAAGTTTTATCTTCAGTCACAGGCACATTTAAAGGCGCACCTTCTTCTTTCCAGTTAGGAAATAACTCGTTGATGGCGCGAGGCTCAAGAATTGCACCCGAAAGGATATGCGCACCAACTTCAGAGCCTTTTTCGACCACACAAACGGACAGATCATTTAAATTGTTTTCAATTGCAAGTTGACGAATTTTGATCGCAGCAGAAAGACCCGCAGGGCCTGCGCCTACGATGACTACGTCAAACTCCATCGATTCACGTTCGATGTGTTCCATGTAGGACTCCTCATATAATTGAAGGTGGCAACCGCATCAAGCAACGGTGCTGCCATGAGTATTTTTAGTTGCCAGACACAAATTTAATCGTGTCTTTTACAGTATGGGTAAGTATTGTGAGCTAGTATAGTTTTAAACCGAGTCTTAGCCAATTGGCTGAATCGTATTATTTTTCCGTCAGTAAGGTACTGCAGCATGAAGCATGACGATAATTCAATCAAACCGACAGAAAATGTAGCTACGGCTGATAATAAAAATTTAATGCACATTGCACAATATATAAAAACTGGACAGTCAGGTCACAAAAGATCAATCCCTCCTTTGGAGCAATGGCATCCAAAGCATTGTGGAGCAATGGATTTGCTGGTCAAAGCCAATGGAGAATGGTGGCACGAAGGTCAATTGATCAAACGTCAGGCATTGGTTGATCTGTTTTCTAGTGTGTTATGGAAAGAGCAGGGCAAGTTTTATTTAAAAACCCCAGTGGAACAAATTGAAATCCAGGTAGAAGATGAGCCTTTGTTCATCAATCAGGTTGATGTGGTCGAAATCGGACAGCAAAATTATATTCAACTTATCACTACACATCAGGATATTGTGATTGTTGATGCCGAGCATCCTATTTTTATGCGTGAATATGCAGGTGAGCTGCGTCCTTATGTGCATGTGCGTTTTGGTATTAATGCCCTGATTCAGCGTGCGGCTTTTTTACATTTGGTGGAATTGGGCGAGCTGAGTGAAAATGCGCAGGGCGAAACGATTTTATCGTTGAAAAGTGGTGATTTGCACTTGCATTTAAGCAGCTGAGGTTTAAGCTTTATTCATCCCATTTTGTATTGCTGAATCTCTTGCTATGACAGCCATTCATCCTGTTTCTCCCTTAAATCAAGCCATGCCAAAAGCACAAGCCAGTGCGCCAATTGGTATTTTTGATTCGGGCATAGGAGGCTTGTCAGTTGCCATTGAAATTGCAGAATATTTGCCCAATGAGCGCATCCTTTATTATGCCGATACTGCACATGTGCCGTATGGCCCACGTGATGATCAAAATATTCGAGAACTCACTGCAGCTGCAATCGAATGGTTATATCGACAAGGTTGTAAAGTTGCGGTCGTGGCGTGTAATACTGCTTCTGCTTTTAGTCTAGATTATCTGCGCGATCATTACGGCGAAGATTTTCCCATTATTGGTTTAGTGCCTGCTTTAAAGCCTGCCGTATTAAATAGCCAAAGCAAAACTGTGGCTGTACTTGCGACGCCTGCGACTTTTCGCGGACAACTTATTAAAGATGTGATGCAGCGTTTTGCGATTCCTGCTCAAGTGCAAGTCTTGAATGTCACCAATCTAGATTTAGTGCCTTTTGTTGAGCAAGGGGCGCAAATGAGTGAGGCATGTTTAAGTTCCTTACAGCAGAGTTTGCAACCTGTGGTCGATCAGGGCGCGGACTATTTGGTGCTCGGTTGTACCCATTATCCTTTCCTAAAACCTGCGATTGAGTCCATTTTTGGTCAGAAACTGACATTAATTGACTCAGGAATTGCCGTTGCGCGTCAAACTTCCCGCATTTTAATTAAAAATGAGTTATTATTTGAACAAAGTTTGGCAGATACTTTACAAATTGCGTGTTATGTCAGCGGGAACAATGCAGAACAATTAAAGCCCGTGTTGCAGCATCTTATTCCAGGCAATATTTCTTGGAGTATCGCAAATGTGAGTACTGTGGACTGACTTTAAGATAATTTTTTTATGATTGGGGAAAGGCATTACAAGTAGACGGTGACCGACTTGTAATGGCAATAGGAGAGGGGAAACCAATGCTCGATAAGCGCTATCAGGTCTTTATCTCGACGTCTGGGGCAGATATGCAGCCAGAACGAGTGATCTTGGCACAAACATTGGTGGGAATGGGTTTTTTTTCGTGGGGTTTAGAACAACGTACCCCACTCAGCACTGCATTTGCACGCCGTCAAATTGATGATTGTGATTATGTGGTGATTCTATTGGGCAGCCAGTACGGTGAGCAATCGGTGTCGGGCGTGGGGTATATGCATTTAGAGTATATTTATGCAGTCACCAAGCAAAAGCCGATCATTGTATTTATGCACGAAGACCCAGATTCACGTGATTCATCTTTACATGATGAAAAACCTGAATTGCGTGAAAAATTCAAAGAGTTCCGTAAATTATTACAACAAGAAGTCGATCAGGTGTTTAGCTACCGCACTCTGCGTGATTTAGAGCTTGCTGTCCGCTTTAATATGTCGCAAATGCTAGAGCGTTATCCGACTTCTGGTTGGGTGCGCCCGCAAAATACACAAGCTTTGCATGATGAAATTGAACGTTTAAAAAGTAAGTTACGTCAGCTGGAAACCGATGTGGGACAGCGCGAAGCAGACCCGTTTCTAAGCGTATCTAAAGTGTCGATGAATGAATCATATCGTTTTGAATATCGCATGCATGCCTATCAGGATGGTAACTTTAGAGAGCTGAAAGTTGAGCGAAGTTTAAGTTGGGCGCAGTTGTTGGCAATTTTAGGCAATACTTTTATTCATCCAACCCCTGAAGAATATTTTTCGAAACGCATGAATGAATATTTGAATGAAACTGGTTTGGAGGATGCACGTCGGATCATGCCACGTGCGCATGCAGTTGCACGTGCCCAAATCAATATTCGGGCCTTGCATCAGATTAAAATGCAAATGCGTCAAAATGACTGGATTGTGCAGGCGGGGCGTGATGATCGTCAGCGGATGTTGTGGCAAACCACGGCAAAAGCGCAAAAACTTTTAGAGAGCAATTTGCTAGATACCGATCGGGTTTATTCATTTAAAACACCGTATTAATCTCTCAATACAGAGTGAAAAAACTGTTAAAGTAGTCGGGCTCAATCATCAGACACGAGGGCTGGATGTTGTCTACAGCAAAACCCAAAGTAACCGTTCTTTTAGCCAATTTAGGTACGCCTGATGAACCGACTGCAGCAGCGGTTCGCCGTTTTTTAAAGCAGTTTTTATCCGATCAACGGGTGATTGAAATTCCAAAACCGATTTGGCAAATCATTTTGAACTTATTCATTTTGCCATTTCGTCCTAAGCGTGTTGCACATGCTTATGCCATGGTCTGGCAGCAAGATTCACCGATGCGGGAAATTTTGTTGCAACAGGTTGATGCTTTAAAACAGCAGTTATTGCCGCTATATCCTGAGTTTGAATTGAATATTCTACCGGTAATGACCTATGGCAATCCGGGTATTCAACAGGCTTTGGCAGCTTTGAGTCAAAATCCTCAAGATCACGTGATTTTGTTCCCTTTATTTCCACAATATTCGGCAACTTCGACTGCACCTTTATATGATGCCGTTGCCAAATGGGTGCCACAGCAGCGTAATTTGCCGGGCTTATCCATCATTCGTGATTATTATCAGCATCCTTTATACATTCAGGCGTTGGCGCAAAGTGTGCGTGAATTTCAAGCCGAGCATGGTGTGGCAGAAAAATTATTGATGTCGTTTCATGGCATTCCACAGCCGTATGCCGATAAGGGTGATCCGTATGCAGAGCGTTGTCGGATCACGGCCAAATTGCTTGCCGATGCTTTAAATTTAAATGATGATCAGTGGGCAATTAGCTTCCAGTCACGTTTTGGCAAACAAGAATGGGTCAAACCCTATACCGATGTCTTACTTGAAGAATGGGGACAGCAGGGCGTGAAGTCGGTGCAAATTATGAGTCCTGCTTTTTCTGCAGATTGTTTGGAAACGCTAGAAGAATTGGCAATTCAAAACGCAGAATTGTTTTTACAAGCAGGTGGCAAAGAATATGCCTATATTCCTGCACTGAATACCCGTGCCGATCATTTGGATTTGCTCAAACATTTACTTCAAGCTAATCTTGATGCTGTAAAGCTTAACCTAAGCCATTAATTTTTGAGGTTCGCCACCATGTTGCAAGTCAAAATTGTTCCCGTCACCGCTTTTCAGCAAAACTGCTCGATTGTGTGGGATGCAGAAAGCAAAGAAGCAATTTTGATTGATGCAGGCGGTGAGCCTGAAAAGCTGAAAGCCGAAGTTGAAGCGTTGGGTTTAACGGTGAAAGCTTTGTGGCTCACTCATGGACATTTAGACCATGCGGGGGCTGTTGGTGCGTTGCAACATTACTGGAATGTTCCTGTGATTGGTCCACAGAAAGAAGATGCTTTTTGGTTAGATCAACTGCAAGAAGTGTCTGCACGTTATGGTTTTCCTATCCCTGAACAAGTCACGGTTACACAGTGGTTAGAGGGTGGTGAAGTGCTGCAATTGGGTCAAGAAAGCTTTGAAGTGCGTTATGCACCAGGGCATACCCCAGGCCATGTGATGTTTTATAATGCAAAATATGGCGTCTTGTGGACAGGCGATGTGCTATTTAAAGGCTCGATTGGACGCACCGATTTTCCACGTGGGAATCATCAACAATTATTAGATTCAATTCAGCGCGAGTGTTTTAGTTTGCCCGATGACACTCAGTTTATTTCGGGGCATGGTCCCATCAGTACCATTGGATTTGAAAAACAGAACAACCCTTTTGTGGCGGGGCAAGCAGGTTAAAAGCAGTGTGTATTTATGCTTTAAGAAAAAGTCAGCAGTCGCTGACTTTTTTATTTGCGAAAGGGATTATTCAGCATTTGTTTGCTTTCAATTGCAAACAGCATTGTGAAAATTGTCAGTAAGATGCCTATGCACAGCATGAGTAAATCATGCGCGTACAGTCCAAAGCCTAAACTGCTGGTAGAGAGTAAAATACACAGCATTACAATTCCTTTTAACATGATTTCCATGGTGAAATGTTCCTAGGTTATTTTTTGCTTTCTTTATTGTTATGTGCAGTGACGGAGTCACGAATAGTGCAAAGTATAACCTGTGCTAATTCTGCTGAAAGCAATTATAGAACAACTAAATTTTGAATAATTTTTCTAAAAATGTGAAAAATTCCATGAAACTGTGTGTAGTTTTAGGCAATATTTGGCGTGGAAATTTATTGCTTATTCCTCAGAGTTTTCTGCTTGCGGAGCATCTTGGGTGGGTAAACGATACTCGTCATTTGCCCATGCGCCTAAATCAATGAGCTTGCAACGCTCAGAACAAAATGGACGAAAAGGATTGTCTTCCCATTGTGTAGCTTCGCCACAACGTGGGCAAGGGAAAGTACGTGGCATGATCAACTCCAAATGAAAAATGCAGGATTGGATTAGGCAAATAGCACCTGACTTGATAGACTTGTGCCGAATTTTGTAAGTTTGATCTGATTATGCCAATTCGTCAATTTCAAGCACAGCGTATGCATGCCCCTCGTGATTTTCAAGCCATTGCCAATGAATCGGTTTGTGTGGAAATTGGGGCCGGAAAAGGTAAACACGCCCTATTGTTTAGCGGGCAGCATCCTGAGCACAAGTTGATTGCAATTGAGCGCACCCGTGAAAAATTTTTGGCGATGCAAAAACAGCATCAGCTTGAAGGTCAGCAGAACTTACAGATTGTTCATGCCGATGCGATTCCATGGATTGTGCATGCTTTATTTCCTGCTCAAGTCGAGCAATTCTTTATTTTATATCCGAATCCAGAACCGCATAATGCCACCCAGCGTTGGTTGAATATGCCGTTTTTTGAGTTTTTATTGTCACGCTTAAAAGCAGGTGGCAGCATTACTTTGGTGAGTAATATTCCTGAATATATTGCAGAAGCACAGCAACAGCTGATTGAAGTGTGGAAGTTGCCATTTATTCAGCAGGATGTTCCAGTAGATTCAGCACGCACTCACTTTGAAATCAAATATTTAGCACGTGGCGAGCGTTGTCAGGAACTGTTGATCACCAAACCAGTAGCTTATACAACCCGTTTTGATGATTTTCAGCCTTTGCAAGGACAGCAGCTGACTTTAACACCTGCTGCAGTTGAGGCGAAAGTTTCTGCAGACTCAAGTGCAACAACTGAGTAAACAGGCATGAAACAGCGCATTGCAATTATAGGAGCAGGGCCAGCAGGGCTAATGGCTGCCGAAGTGCTGAGTCAGTATGCCTATGATGTGCATGTCTATGAGCAGAAACCTTCAGCGGCACGTAAGTTTTTGATGGCAGGTAAAACGGGGCTGAATATTTCACATGCCGAACCGATTGCACAATTTATTCAGCGTTATGATCGGGCGGAATGGTTGGCGCCGTGGATTCAACAATGGGATGCGGCTTGGATTCAAAACTGGATGCAGGGTTTAGGTATTCAGTCTTATGTAGGTTCATCGGGGCGAATTTTTCCACAAGAAATGAAAGCCGCACCTTTGCTACGCGCATGGTTAAAACGCTTGGTTGATGCAGGCGTGCAGTTTCATTATCGGCATCAGGTATGTGATTTAAAGAACAATCAACTCAGTATTCAAAATCTAAGTACAGCGCAAGTTGAACAACAGCAGTTTGCCGCTATTGTGATGGCATGTGGAGCAGTGTCGTGGTCAAAATTAGGTAGTGAAGGTGCATGGCAGCGTTGGTTATCTGCCAATGAAATTCAGCCTTTTCAAGCCAGTAATGCAGGGGTGGAATGTCACTGGTCTAACTATATGCAGCCAGTTTTTGGACAACCTTTAAAACGTGTGCAAGCATGGGTGAAAGGCGCTGAAGCGAGCATGGGCGATATTGTGATTAGCCATTATGGTTTGGAAAGTGGCTTAATTTATAAGCAAGGGCGAGCATTGCGACAGTTGCAGCACGCTCAACAACCGCTGCAGTTACAACTCGATTTGCTACCCGATTTAACCGTTGAGCAACTCTACCAAAAGTTGCAACCTTCCAAAAAACAGTCTGTAAGCAATATTTGGCGTAAGGCAGGTTTGGATGCCGTGAAGTCTGCAGTCGTGCGTGAGTTGGTGGATAAAGCCCTTTGGCAGCAACCTATGCAATTGGCGCAGCAGATTAAAAATTTAACGGTGCCTTTAAAGGGTTTTCGTCCTATTGAAGAAGCAATTAGCTGTGCGGGCGGAGTCAAACGTGAGGTTTTATCTGCACAATTGCAGTTAAATTCCAATCCACACGTTTTTCTCTGTGGTGAAATGCTGGATTGGGATGCGCCAACGGGCGGCTATTTGCTGACAGCCTGTTTTGCTACAGGACGCGCTGCCGCTGAAGGAGTGCATCAGTATTTACAGCAGCGTCCGTAAAACACGTTATTCATCAAGTTGTGGATATTGCCCACGCCAATGTTCTAGTTGTTGCTGCGCCTGTAGCAAGTCTGCTAAGCCTTGCTGACGTTGTTGTTTGCTGACAGGATAAGGTGCAGAAGTTGTATTTTGAGTTGCTAGATATTGCGCTTGCTGTTCCCAATAATGACTCATTAGGCCTTGAATATAACGCCCTTGCGGTGTCTTTAAATCCAGTTCTTTGAGCATACTCAAGGCAGATTGAATGTTGTCCTGCAGGCGATTTTGTGCAAATGCAGCATCGAGTTGTTGGCTTTCATGCAAGCGTTCTAACTCATCTTCCAAATCATTGCTCATTTGGTCATGGCGTTGTTCATAATCCATCAGCAATTGAATATCATGCGGGTCATCCGCAGTCATTTCAAAGGGCTGAATCGCGGCTTGCTCGACCTGAGTTTGCATGATTTGATCTTCAGGGCTGAGTTTGTCTGCATGTTCTACTTTGCTGCGCTCGCAAGCGCTGAGGGAGAACGCCAAAAAAATTGTTAAGGGAGCAATCGCGTGTTTAAAGGTTATTTGCATTTATTTGCTCCCTCTCATTCAACTTTTTGATAGACATACAAATGTGTGCAATAGGGAAATTCAATTTCATCTTGCACATGCTTATTCGTATATTCTAATACTAATTGTTCAAATTGTGTTTTGAGTTGTTGTTGCTGTTCAGTTGGCATTGCAGCAATGAAACTGGTCGAAAGCAAACGCTTAGACACGACTTGTTCAACTGTACCAACATGCGTGTGATGAAATTTCTGCTCGTGAGTAAGTTGGAATAAATCTGTATCGGCAAATACCTGACGCCAGTCCTGATTGTGAAAACGCGGTGTATCGCCCTCAAAAGGCAAAATCATCTTTGCCAGTGCATTGACCCAATTGACTGAAATATCACGTTGATTCCAAATTAACAGCAAATGACCTTGCGGTTTTAAGATTCGGTGAATTTCCTTTAAACTTTGCAGATTGGCAAACCAATGAAAAGATTGCGCACAGCTCACCAAATCTGCACATTGATCGTGCAGTGGTAATTGCTCACTTCGTGCTTGAATTGTCTTAACTTGTGGGTAAAGTTGTTCTAATTCGGCTAACATGCTGGCAATCGGATCTACCGCTATAAGCTGAGTTGTCAGTTTGAGCAAATGTGGCAGGAACTTTCCTGTGCCAGAACCCAAGTCTACAATATTGCTATTAAGTGGAACTTGGAGCTGATCTTGCAGGAAAACATCGACTTCTTGCGGGTAACTGGGACGAACTTGTTGATATAGGTTTGCCCCTAAAGCAAAACCTTGTTGTGCGGCAGGATGTAGAGATTGTGTCATATTTTGCGATTTTTAATCTGCTGTGCATCTATAAAATAACATATTCACTTTTGGACTTGCGTACAGGGTATTCAAGTTTAAAGTAACGGTTTAATTCAGCGCCTTGGCGCCGGTGTGGGAATGGACAAACACATAATTTTTGAAGACGGACATATCCGCGCTATTTTCATGAAAGGCTCATCTCAGGAGCTGATTTTTTCTTTTGGCGATTTAATTACACGGGCCAAAGGAACGTCTATTAATGCCGAAAAATCACTGGAAAAGTTTCATTTTAATGTGATTGGGGTCATGCCTAAGGAAAAATCATGGTTTCCTGAAGCTTCTATGCGTGCCATGTTGGCAGCCATTCAAGACCTGATTGCTCCGTTTAAAATTCGCGTGGGCTATGGCGGCTCAATGGGTGGCTATGCGGCAATTAAATATTCCAATTTGCTGGATTTAAACCGCATTGTGGCTTTGGTGCCGCAATATTCAATTGACCCTGAAGATATTCATGACCCACGCTATAACATGTTTTATCATGCAGACTTAAATGCCAATATGCGCATTCAAGCGCAAGATGTATCGGCACAGCGTGAATATATTGTGGTCTATGACCAATATTATGCTGAAGATCGTGGGCATTATTTAAAAATTCAGCCTTTAATTCCGCATTTACATACCTTACATTTGCCATTTACAGGGCATGATGCAATTGCGATTTTAGCCAACTCTGAATTACTGAATGACTTTTTAACCCATCCTTTTGATGCGCCGTTCTTTTACCAAAAAATTCGCAAGGTGAAAAAAAACAGCAAGTTTTACTATCGTAAAGTGATTGAAAATGTCTTGCCGAACCATCGCTGGTCTTTAGGTCGTATTTTAAAATACAATAACTTACAGCTAGACAGTAACTTTTTTGATGCCAAGTTGAAACAAAACCTGATTCGCTCCTTGCTTAGCAATAAACAGGTCGATCAGCACGATTTAAACAAACTTGGCTTACAAATTCAGTTACCGTATGAAAATCGTAATGTCTTGCTCGACCATTTTGGTCATGGTTTGGTGTTTAACATCATCAGCCAAAAAATTGAGAGCTATGCCGCACATGCAATTGCCTTAAACCATAAATTCCTGATTCCGATTTATGCAAAGGGCAGTGGTTTGGTGCAAATTTATCTGAATGATGAACGCTATTTAATTAGTATGAATGATCGTCATGTCATGAAACTATGCAAAGAACAAGATGCACTTGCTGCAGGTATGCACCCATTAATATTGAAAAAATATAGCGACTATTTTGTGTTGAGCTATAAAGATTTGAACCTGAGCAGTGATGAGTTTGGCGGCAACGACTTTGTGGAAGATTTGCCAGATACTGCCAAATTTACCCTAGAACTGGAACAGTAAGCTGCAAAGTTTGATCCATTATTTAGAAGGTTTAAATTTTAGACACTTGTATTGTTTTGCCATTGGGCTAAGATGATCTTAAAACATGGTTTTGTTGATCATTCCAAGGGTAGTATGTATGACCAAGTTGTTGATGCCTGCTGTGCTTGTTTTGCTGTCCAGTTTCATTTTATCTGCGACTTTGTTTGCAGATGCGCCTGAGCCGAAGGCTTATCTATTTTTTGCTTTAGGTTTGTTGGTATTGTTGGGATTAGGCGCTTATGTATTCCGACAAATTCAAAAATCGATACGCTATCACATGAATAAGCCTGCAGATTAAATGCAGGCTTTTTTATTTGCACTGAGTTGTTTTTATAATTTTGAGCAAACCAATAAATCAAAAAAATTATAGCTTAATCACTTTAATTTCTTCTTCAGTATCTGTACTTGGTGGAGTCTGAGTCTGTGCTTCTTGAGTAGGTGCGGCAATGGTGGCTGCAGGGGCGATATTCTGCGAAGGCGCGCTTAATGGTGCTTGATAGATAGGCACGGCATGATCACTTTGTCCTGTAATCACTTCTTTGGTTTCCTGAATTTTAGTATTTACATTGTTGGCAAGTTGCTGCCCAGTATGTTTGGCTTGAGCCGCACCCTGACTGCCCAATTGTTTGGCGTTGTCTAAAGCTTGATGTGCCGATGGGCGAATTTTTTCAATACCTTTTTCGGTTACTTCACCGACTTTTTGTGCAGCTTGAATCACGCCTTCCTGAGTTTTATATGCCCAAACATGCAAAAGGTTTGGATTGTCTGCATAAGGCTGAATTGGTTTATTGCTTTGAATTTGCGCATCACTATTTTGTGCCCACACCGAAGCACTACTGAGTAATAGTCCAATACAAATGCTGACATTGATCTTTTTCATTGTGCTGCGCCTCTTAGGATGCCGAATACTGGTCGTTGAAAGGTTTTGAATAGAATGTACTGCATTGTATAAAGCCTAGATGATCTGCAGTGTTTATTTTTCGCAAGTATGATGTATTTTTAGGTGAAATTTACATTGTTTGAAACTTTAAAATATTTGAAATTATGGCAGCATTTCAGGCTTAAAGAAGAAGACCCACATAAAATTGTGGGTCTTGTTACTCTGGAGAGTTGTTAAAGCAGGGCAGCAATGGCTACACTGCTTTTATCATCTTAGTTTGAAATATCAAGCGATGCTGTATTTATATTGAAAGTCCAACAATCTTGCTACATCAAGATACATTCAAAGCTGTTTTTAGCTTAGTTGCATTGTGCAAGCGCATCTTTATGAAAATGGTTGCGTAAGGTGATGAAGTTCTTTTGCACAGTTGCATCATGCAAGTCAAAGTGAGTTGCTATGCTAGTCCCATCTTGTGCAAATGTTGCAGAACCAGCTGAAATTAATGCATTGCCTTTAAATGCCCATTGTTCAATAGAACGACCTGCTTGCAGTGTGCCTGTAAATTCGATCACGCATTTATCAATAAATTTTGTGAGTTTGGCGCTGTTATTGACAGTGTCTGGGTAAACTTCAATATTTTTCACTTCTTGTAAAACACCTGCAGTAAGCTGCGGAATAACAGGTGCAGAAGTACACGCACTAAGAGAAAGGCAAGTTAAACCCGATAAAATGAGTGTTTTAAGTTTCATAAGCTCGTTTTCTTGTTGAGTGTTGTTAGGTTGAGTATAGGGAATCTGAAGTGAAATGCCTATAGATTAATGATTCCAATCTTGTGAACGAATACGTCCAGTTTGATAGTAGATAGAAACCAACTCTATAAAGTTTTTAAAATCCAAGTTTTCAGTCAAAATTCGATTTATTGATTGCCAATCCACCTCTGAACGTCGTCGAGCTGGCAAAAGGATTTCACTTTCTGTTGGATTTTCTGGGTTGAGTAAAATTACACCTATACCATGTAAAGCTGAAAGCATACGCAGTTCTTCTTCAACTTCATTTGTTGAAATAGAGGTTGCTACTAGGTAGCCCTCATTTGCCCAACTGGAATTACTGACTGCTTGGAAAAAGCTACTTCGGATATTTGAGCCTGTTAATTCTTTTTTTACTTCAAATGACCATAAACGCACATTTTGTCCAGAACCATGTTTAACACAAGTTCTTATTAATTCATGCCATTTTTTATCAATGGGTTGCATCGCAACAATATCGGGGTGTAACCATTGATTGCCGTTTTGACCACGATTATTTGAAGACTTTTTTTCATCAATTCTCAGGCTATAGAGGTTTAGCTCTTTAGACAAATATTCGATGAGAATAGGGTATAAGTCGTACTCTGAAAATATTTTTTCTTGAATTGGTGGTGGATTATTGTCTTCTGCATCAATAATTAATGAATTATGGAAGTCAATTCCTGTTGTTGGTGAAAGATTTGAAGGGGGGTCATACCAATATTGGCGTGGACGTGGTCTTTCTTGATATTTTACACAAGGATTATTTTGAATTAAGTCTGGGAAAATACTATATAACTCTCGAATAACTTGTTGTTTAAAAGCACCCTCATTGTTTTCAAATTTAATATTATTTCTTTTCTCGATATAATCTTGAGGATATGTAGCAATTAATTTATCAGCAATAAATCTAGCTGTAAATTTTTGATTAGGATTAGATTTTAAAAATTCTAATGCTTTTTGAGCTTGTGATAATTTCATTTTCATCAATATGTAAAAACCCCACTATCAAAATAGCGGGGTTTCTTTTAATTTACAAGTAATTAAGACTTTAGTGCTGCAACACACTTACATCTGCAACACGTGTAAATAAATCACGTAACTGCGCGAGTAAACGTAAGCGGTTGGCTTTCAACTCAGCATCATCTGCCATCACCATGACACTGTCAAAGAAGGCATCAATAGGCGCACGTAATGCAGCCAATTGAGAAAGTGCAGTGGTGTAGTCTTTTGCTGCCAATAATGGCTCAACCACAGGTGTGATTTTTGCAAGTTCAGCGAATAATGCTTTTTCTGCATCTTCTACCAAGTTTACTTCAACGACAGTACCTTCAGGCGCGGTTTCTTTGGCTAAAATGTTGGCAACACGCTTGTTTGCAGCAGCCAATGCAGCCGCTTCAGGCAAGGCACGGAAGTGATTTACTGCATTCACACGCTTATCAAAATCTAGTGGAGATTTTGGTGATAAAGCTTGAACGGCTTGAATCACATCTACCGCAACACCTTGATCTTCGTATTTCGCACGGTAACGACCTTCAAGGAATGCGACTGCATCTGCCAAAGTCTTGTCGTGGTCTTTCAAGACATCACCATAAGCAGCCAAGGCTAGTTTAATTAAGTCTTCAATTGAAACATCTAAACCGTTTTCTGTTACAAGGCGCAAAATACCAATCGCAGAACGACGCAATGCAAATGGGTCTTTAGAACCTGTCGGTGCTTGACCAATACCAAAAATACCTGTGAGCGTGTCTAAACGGTCTGCAAGGGCAATCGTCGTGCCTGTTTTGGTTTTAGGAAGCACATCACCCGCAAATTTAGGTAAGTATTGTTCACCCAGTGCTTCTGCAACTTCGTCATTTTCACCTTCAAGACGTGCGTAGTAAGTTCCCGCAATCCCTTGAAGTTCTGGGAATTCACCCACCAATTCAGAGGTTAAGTCGCATTTTGCAAGTAAAGCAGCTTTTTCTGCATCTTGCGGATTTGCACCCGTAATTGGCGCCAAAGCAACAGCCAGTTTGGCAATGCGTTCAGACTTGTTCCAAAGTGTGCCCAATTGCGCTTGGAAAACCATGTTGGCCAATTTTTCTTTGCGTGATGCAAGTGGTTGTTTTTGGTCTTGCAAGAAGAAGAATTCAGCATCAGACAAACGTGGGCGCACCACTTTTTCATTACCTTCAATAATTTGAGTCGGGTCTTTAGACTCAATGTTTGAAACGGTAATGAAGTAAGGCTGTAATTTGTTTTCAGCATTCACCAGACAGAAATACTTCTGATTATCCTGCATGGTAGTGATCAGGGCTTCTTGAGGAACGGCAAGGAAGCGTTCTTCAAAGCTGGCACGTAAAGCTACCGGCCATTCAACCAGTGCAGTGACTTCGTCACGTAGATCCGCAGGAACAATTGCAATCGCATTCACTTCATCCGCTAATGCTTTTACTTGCTGATCAATGATCGCTTGACGCTCTTCAAAAGAAGCGACAACGTGCGCTGCTTTTAACTTCTCAAGGTATTCATCTGCATGTGCAAGGGTGATTGCTTCAGGTGCATGGAAACGATGTCCATAAGTGACATTACCTGCCTGATGGTCTTGAATCGTTGCTTCAATTACTTGATGATCTTTAAGTAAAACGCCCCATTTTACTGGGCGCACAAATTCAGTACGGCTTGCAGCAGAACGCATACGTTTTGCAATTGGCAGGTTGTCCAATGCTGTTTGTAAAATGTGTGGCAATAACGCATCAAGGCTTTGACCTTTCACGTCTTTTAAGTAGCACACTTTTTCAACTTTACCTGCTTGGAATGTAGATACTTGATCTACAGTAATGCCTTGACCGCGCATAAAGCCTTCAAGGGCTTTGGTTGGTTTGCCTTCGGCATCGTAAGCAGCTTGAACAGCAGGGCCGTCAAAGCGTTTTTGTGTGTCTGCTTGTGCGGCATCAACATTAGCAATTTTAAGTGCCAAGCGACGTGGTGCTGCATAGGCTTCAATTGCATCAAAAGCCAAGCCTGCATCTTTTAAACCTTTTTCAGTTTCTGCAAGTAGTGCATCACGTAAGGTTTTTAAGCTTTTCGGTGGGAGTTCTTCGCAACCGAGTTCAAATAAAACTGTATGTTTAGACATTATTTGCTTTCCTCAGTATTTTGCGCTTTGGCTTCCGCTTCAACCTGTGCTTTTAATTGTGCCAAGACTTCATCACGTAAATGTGGTTCAGCCATTGGGAAGCCTAATTTTGCACGTGCAGCCACATAACTTTGTGCAATAGAACGTGCCAAAGTACGGACACGTAAAATATAACGCTGACGCTCAGTCACAGAAATTGCACCGCGCGCATCCAAGAGGTTAAAGCAGTGAGATGCTTTAATCACTTGCTCATAAGCAGGTAGCGGTAATTCTGCTGCAATTAAACGGCTCGCTTCTACTTCATAGAAGTCAAACAGTTCAAACATTTTTTCTACAGGTGCGTATTCAAAGTTATAGGTCGATTGTTCAACTTCGTTTTGATGGAACACATCGCCATACGTTACAGTACCAAACTGTCCTTTAGTCCAAACCAAGTCGTAAACTGAGTCTACACCTTGCAAGTACATTGCCAGACGTTCAAGACCGTAGGTGATTTCGCCTGTTACAGGGTAGCACTCAACACCACCGACTTGCTGGAAGTAAGTAAACTGAGTCACTTCCATGCCGTTTAGCCATACTTCCCAACCCAAGCCCCAAGCGCCAAGAGTTGGAGATTCCCAGTTATCTTCTACAAAGCGAATGTCATGCACCAATGGGTCAATTCCAATTGCTTTTAAAGAATCTAAATACAACTGTTGAATGTTGTCTGGGTTTGGTTTCAGCACCACCTGAAATTGATAGTAGTGTTGTAAGCGGTTCGGGTTTTCGCCATAACGACCATCTTTAGGACGACGAGATGGTTGTACATACGCCGCGTTCCATGTTTCTGGACCTAAAGCACGTAGGAAAGTGGCAGTGTGGAATGTCCCTGCACCCATTTCCATATCGTAAGGTTGTAAAACGACGCAGCCCTGCTCCGCCCAGTAGTTTTGTAAGGCAAGAATTAAGCCTTGAAAGGTATCAATATGCGATATGGCGCGACTCATGGTCATCCACTTAAAATTAGAGAAAAATTGTGCTCAATTATAAGGATTTTGCGGGGTGCTGGCAAAGGTTAAAGCACAACTAGCGGTTGGTTGTTTGGGGTTTTACAAATTCACTGATAAATGAAAGATATAAAACAAATACATCTTACTGAATGATTGCCTTATAATCTTGTCCAATTGTCACCACTGGATTGCCTGCCCGTGTTTCATTCACAACTTGATTGGCTGAATACGCTGAAACCCAATTTTAAAGTATTGCCGTTAAAAGAACGCCTACTTTGTGGTTTGGGCGCATTATTGGGTTTGGCATTATCTTCCCTGATCAGTTGGTGGGTGTTGGGCGATATTAACGCATGGTATATCGCGCCAATGGGTGCATCTTCGGTATTGTTGTTTGCTGTGCCTGCCAGTCCTTTGGCGCAGCCGTGGAATATTGTAGTTGGGAACAGTATTGCAGCAATTATGGGCGTGAGCTGTGCTTTATATATTCCAAATTTAACCGAAGCCTTTAGTGTGGCTGTGGCTTTATCTATTTTCTTGATGATGACCACCGATTCGCTGCATCCACCGAGTGGAGCAGTGGCCATTACCGCAGTGCTTGGCGGAGATGCCGTGCGTGAGCTGGGTTATCACTTTATTTTTTATCCTGTGCTGCTTAATTCAGTTTTGCTGATGATGATTGCAATCGTATTTAACCGCATGATTGGCAAGCCTTATCCTCAAACGCCACAGTTGAATCAACGTACCCAAGACCCAACGCCTACTCAAAAAGCCACTATTCAGCCGCAAGATATTCAAGATGTTTTAGATGCACAAACCCAGTTGCTAGATATTAGTGAATACGACTTACAAAAAATCATTTTAGAAGCGCAACACAAAGCCAGTGAACGACAAACTCAAGCACTGACTTGTGCCGATATTATGAGTAAAGATGTGGTTAGTTTGCAGCAAGATGAGGATATTCACAGTGCTTTAGAAAAATTCAAACACATGAATTTAATGAGTTTACCAGTCATTGATACTGAACAACATTTGGTGGGAACTTTGGCGCTGTATGAAGTGGTGGAATGGTTTAAACACGCAACAGATTTACCTTATAGCTGGAAACATCAAGTAAAACATATCATGTTGCGCCAAGTGGTCACGGTGCAACCGCAACAAAGTATTCAAGACCTTGTACCGTACTTTGTCGAGCGTTCTTTTAACTACATTCCTGTGGTAGAGCAGCAGCGTTTGGTGGGGATTATTAGCCGTGCCGATATGATTGCCGTCTTAAATCAACAGCTTGCTGTAAAGACCAATTGATTGACTTGTATTGTCGATGCGTATTCAACACGACTCAATCCTGAAATGCTGTGACTTTTAAAATATATTGCAGGTTGAAAGGCAAAAAAAAGCTACGATGCTTGGGGGAGCAATCGTAGCGAAAAAGAAGAAAGTTGTGTGAATAGGGTGGTGTCTACGAGTGAATCGGTAAACGATTCAAGCCTATGAATCTTTAAATATGGTCAGTCTTTCAAATTTCAATACCGTTTATCGGTCTTGATCAGGATTGACCGTGCGCACAGGTCTTGTGTAGCCCTGAGTATAGTTTGTTGTATTCGACTGGTTTTGTTTAGGGATCACCAACCACAACACCAAATACACCAAAATGCCAGGAAAGGCAGCGCTCATCACGGAAACAATCACAAAAATTAAGCGCAGTAAATTTGCGTTCCAACCAAAACGTTCAGCAATACCACCCATGACCCCAGCAATCATATTTGAGCGGTTAGAGCGATATAAACCAACATTGGCCATCTAATTCTCCTTAAGAGATCTAAAATTCAAAATAAATACATGCCGATGTTTAGCTTCACAGCACATCATCTGTATATAGAATAAAAATGGTGATGCACTTGGGTTTTTAAAGGGCGGTGAGCAAGGCAATTAGTAAAGTTATGTAACTTTTGGTGTTGCTTAAACCAGCATCCACCTAAAATATCAGAGAGAAGCGATGGGCAGAGTAAGCGCTTGACCACAAAGGATTGAGGAAAAGCATGCCTTACATTAGCTGTCTATTCGGTGGTTTGAATAGGACTGAATACTCGGTCTGGTCACTCTATATGAGGGATAGTGTGTCGGCTAAATTAAATATTTGCGCAGTTTCTATATGGAGTGCAGTGGCATTGCTTGGATGCGATGATTCACAACTTGAGCAAGCTGCAGTGCAAAAATATACAGAACAGGTAGAAACCAAAAGACTGACTGAAGTAGCAGGGCAGGCAACCGCACCCATGCAAACGGCTGCAACAGAACATCATATTCCCGAAAATCATCTGACTTATGTGGGACGCTATACTATTCAGATTAGCTGTGAAGATAAGTTTGTTATGTGCGAACGCGGAACAGTCGATTATATTCTGACCTTATTACCTGATGGGACAGCGCATCGTATTTTTGTCAATGCGGGGCAAATCAGTTATGACAATGAAAAAAAATACCGCAAAGACTTATGGTTCTATGATGAAGACGCACATCAAATTGTGGTGGCACGCGCCTCTGGGGTGAACTTTTACTATAATATTGATCAAGACCATAATTTAATTATGGATAAAAACAAAATTGCGATTGCGACAGAAAATAATCGTGAATACTTTAAAACCAATCCCTTACCTTCGCAAAATTATCATTTAATCAGAGCAAGTTAATTATTCGCTCATTCAATCCTTAGCCTATGAGTGAAAAACTTTTGGGCTTTTGTTTTGCCTCAAGTTTTTATTTGGGATGTGTAAAGCATGATTTGCCAATGATGGTACATCTTCTACAACTGAATTGAGCAAGGTGTAGTGGATAAAAGGCTGTGATTCAAACAGGGCAGAATACGGGAATTTGATAGTAAATTATGAAACAGTATGATCCACAGAACAGTGCTGTGATGACTGGTAATTTAAAGGATTTTTTAGAAGGAATGGTGGGTCGTCCGCGATTCGAACGCGGGACCAACGGATTAAAAGTCCGCTGCTCTACCGACTGAGCTAACGACCCAGAGGAGTAAAAATGATGATGATCATTTTTAGAATATCAACCTTGAAGAAGATGGTGGGTCGTCCGCGATTCGAACGCGGGACCAACGGATTAAAAGTCCGCTGCTCTACCGACTGAGCTAACGACCCATCTAAGGTTGATCAAGGAAATGGTGGGTCGTCCGCGATTCGAACGCGGGACCAACGGATTAAAAGTCCGCTGCTCTACCGACTGAGCTAACGACCCTGAACCAGCAATCAAGCAGGCTTGATTGTGAAGTGCAAGAAAAACCAGAGGGTTTTAAGCACCACTTCGTTTGATGGAGCGTATTGTAGCAAGATATGAAGCGAGCGCAAGTAAAAAATAAAAAAGTTGCCTATGTTTGATTATAAATGCAACAAATTTGTCGTATCTAATCAAAAAATAGGCAACCTGGTGGCTTAGAAGCGATATTGATACTGTTGAATATTGTCGTAAATTTCTTGGGTCAGTTCGCAATAAGCAGATTGGTTTGGCAATAACACCAGAATTTTTTCATCACACTGTTTTAAATCAAAACCTTGAGTTTTCAGGGTGTTCTTCTGATATTTAAATGTACCTGTAGTTTGCATTTGCTTTTGAATGCGTAAAAAAACGGGTACTGCATAAGCGGGCATTGCTTTTTTAAACTCCACCAGCATTTGACGCAAGTCTTGTTCATCTAACTGGCAGCCTTCGTTTAAGGTAATCGCAGCCATACCTGCACGACCATTGGTATGTGGGATTTCAACGCCATACACGACAGCTTCAGCAATTTTTTCATAGTCACTGACAATGTTTTCTACTTCTGTGGTGGATACGTTCTCACCTTTCCAGCGGAAGGTATCACCTAAACGATCAACAAACTGGGCGTGACGGAAGCCAATGTCGCGGACTAAATCGCCCGTGTTAAAATAGGCATCGCCTTGTTTAAACACGTTTTGCATCATCACCGCCTTGTTTTTTTCAGGGTCGGTGTAGCCATCAAACGGTGAGCGACGGGTGATTTTTCCAATCAATAAGCCGACTTCGCCTTTTTTGACTTTCATGCATTTGCCTTTGGCATCGCGTACGGGTTCATTTTTTTCTTTATCAAACTGAATGACCGCATAAGGTGTCGGTGAAAAACCAACCGTGTTGTCAAAGTTAAACACATTGCTAAAGCCGACGTTGCCTTCGCTAGACGCATACAGTTCCAGAATTTCCTGAACGCCAAAGCGTGTTTTGAATTTGCTCCAAATATTAGGACGCATGCCATTGCCAATCATTTTGGTCACACGATGCCCACGCTCTAAATCAGAAGCAGGCGCATCCATTAAATAACGGCACAATTCGCCCACATAGCCAATCGCAGAGGCATTGAATTTGTGTACATCTTGCCAGAAGCATGAAGTGGAGTATTTTCTACGGATGGCAAAGGTGGCACTGCCTGCAATTACGCCACACCAGCACACCACAATACCTGTGGCATGGTACAGCGGCAGAGTGCAGTACATCACATCATCCTGATTTAAACCCAAGACATGACCATAGGTACCATAAGCCAACGTCCAACGGCTATTGGTGAAAATCACCGCTTTAGGCAAGCCTGTTGTACCTGAGGTATAGATATAAAACAGCCCATCTTTGCCCTGTACCGACTGTGTGGTGGCAGGATTAAAGCTTGGGAATGATGCAATGCATTGCGCTAAATTTTGAAAACCTTCAGGCGCAGTGCCGGCATCGGTACGGGTATTTTGATCTGCAAACCAATACAGACGATTTTCTGCAAGCTCAAGTTCTTGGCGAATATCGGCAATGGCTTGGCGACATTCTTCCCCCACAATCACGGCAATTGGTTTGACTAAATTGATGCTGTGCGCCAAAACTTTGGCGACTTGTGCGGTATTGACCAAAGCCGTGATAACGCCAATTTTTGCCAAGCCAATGACACTGGCAATTAATTCAGGGCGATTTTCCAACATCACCGCAATGACATCACCTTTGCGTGCGCCAATGCTTAAATAGTAATGTGCAATTTGGTTAGCCCATGCGTTGAGCTGCAAATAGCTGTACTGCTGATCTTCAAACATCAAGGCACAACCATGCGGGTTACGATGCACGGCTTTTTCAAACGCAAGACCTAAGCCTGCAGGCGTATTGGGTGTGCGTAAATAGGCTTGCTTTAACCCTGTGATCAGGTGGGGCACTTTAGTCATAAACTGCGGAATTTTTGCCGCAACATCCGTTAAGCCAATTAAATCGCTTTTTGTCATCTGGTACATAAGAATCCTGTTTTTGTCATCATCCGTTGCATCTGCAAAGCATCGCGTCTTATTGTTTTGTAATCCCTTAGTCCTAGTGCAATCAACCTAATTTTTAGCTTTGACTGATGTTTTTATAAAAGCTGTTAAAAATCAAAAACACCTAACACCAAATTAACTTGCTTAAATTTAAGTCACCACTGCATTTGCTCTAAAGTAGCAAAAAAAATCCAGTCATTAAAATGACTGGATTTTTTTATTCCGCTGCAAAAGTGAGAATTAAGACTCAGTTGGCGGAGTTACTTTTTTAGGTGGACGACCACGTGGGCGACGCGGACGTGCAGTTTTCTCTTTTTCTGCTTTGTCCTGTTCAGATTCAGCAGTTTCGACTGGGTCATCTACTGCTAATTCCACTTGTACAGGTGCGACCACTTCAACGGCAGTTTCTTCTTGCGCTGCTGCAGTTTCAGTGACAGTTTGTGCAAGGTCGTCTTGCGCGTTCAACTCTGGCTGAGTAGCTTCAGTTGTAGCCTCTACTTCAGGGTTTACTTCTGTAGTTGCTTCGACTTCTGTGCTTAGCGCTACAGACGTTTCTGCAGTAGAGTTTGCTTCTACAGATGCGTCGGTAGTTGCCACAACGTCAGTCGTTGGCTCTGCTGCAGGTGTGCTTTCTGCTTCAGCTTTTTCTACTGCCTGTGCTTGCTTGGCTTGTTCCAAGGCTTGCTCAGCAGCTTGTTTGGCTAAACGACGACGCTCACGCGGATCGTTGGCAACACGCTTATCTGACACAGGTTTTGGTGGAGTCAGATCTAACACAGGTGCAGGTTCTGCTTCAGGAGCAGCTTTGGCAACTTCCACATCACGTGTGACAGGTTTTTTCTCTGCCACAGGCGCAGCTGTTGCAAGCGTTGCCGCATATTCATCGGTGAACTTTTGCAAAGCACGATTGAACGTTGGAATTAAACCAAACTGTTCAATCAGGACTGAGCAATCTTCACCATAGACGTGGCGAATCAGACTACCAATGCTGTATTGCGCTAAAGTTGGCACCTGTGAAGGCGTTAACTTTGGTGCAGCTGCTTGCTGTGCTTGAGCTTCACGTTGCTGACGACGACGCTGACGCGGATCGTTGCTGGCACGTTTTGCAGGCGCAGTCGGTTGTGCTTGTACTTCCGCAGGTGCAGCTGTTTCTTCTGCAACAACTGGAGCAGCTTCTACCGCAGCAACAGCTTGAGTTGGTTCAGCAACCGTTTCAGGCACAGTTGCTTCTACTGCTGTGACTGGTTCAGCCGCTAATGGCGCAGCATTCAATGCCACAATTTCAGTTTGAGCCTGATCGACATTCACCACCAAAGCCGTCGTGTTGAACTCTTGACGCGGTGCATCAATTAAGTCCACTTTCGGCTGATTAGAAGCCACTGCGGTAGGTGCTTGCTCATTCAATACGCTTGGGTCGCGGTGACGATTTGGGCGTTCTGGACGAGGCTGGTTACGACGGTCACGACGTGGCACGGCATTTTGCTGCTCATTGTTATTTTGAGCTTCTTGCTGCTGCGGTGCTTGGTCATTGCTGTGCTGACGACGAGAATTGCGTTTGTTTTCACGCGCTTCCTGACGTTGCTCCTGACGCGACATCTGAACCACTTCTTCATGCACTTGATGTTGTTGATTGTCGTGCTGAGTTTGTGGCTCACGTTGCTCTTTGTGCTTGTTATTGTTGTTGCTATGACGCGGCTTTTTGTTGTTGTGACGAGGAGCCGGTTTGTCTTCACGTTCAGCAGATTTCTCTGCAGAGTCACGTTCAGTTTTTTGTGCCACTGTCGATGGTGTAAGGTATACATTTTGACTGCTTGCAGCAGGGGCAGCAGATGCAGTTGCAATTTGACCAAACTGACCACGGCTCACGGCACCGCTATTTACCATTTGCTCAATGGCTGCTGCCGCATTGTTGGCACTACGTGCTTGATCAATGGTGCTGGCTTGCTTTTGAACAAACAGGTTTTCTAACCATGCACATGGGCTTGCAGCTGTTGTGGCTGCCGCAGGTGCAAGCTGCTGTTGTGCAGATGCTTTATTTTGCTGTGCTGCTTGTGGTTTTCTTGCAGAAGTTTTTTCTGCCGCAGGTGCAGCAGCGTGGCTGTGCGATTGATCGGCTTCTTCTAAATGCCATTCAGAAGATTCATAACCCAACTCTTTTTCGCTTGAACGAGTTGCTTCAGTACGTTCATAGCTGGTTGGTGCAAAGCCTTCAGGATTATACGAAATTTCGTAATGCGGGGTTTCTAAGTGTGGGTGAGGTAATACAGTCACACGCACATTTGAAGTTTGCTCAAGGTAAACCAGACTGTGACGTTTTTCATTCAGTAAGAATGCTGCAATTTCAACAGGTACTTCGACTTGAACTTCACCATGACGTTCACGCAGGGCAATTTCTTCCACTTTACGCATAATTGAAAGTGAAAGAGAGCGTAGGTCACGTACCATGCCTGTACCGTGACAGCGTGGGCAAACGTAACCAGTCGCTTCTTCAAGTGATGGACGTAAGCGCTGACGGCTCATTTCCATTAAACCAAAACGTGATAATTGACCAAATTGAATACGTGCGCGGTCACTTTGTGTTGCTTCACGAAGTTTGGCTTCAACCATACGTTGGTTGCGGTCTTTGGTCATGTCGATAAAGTCGATGACCACCAAACCACCGATGTCGCGTAAACGCAATTGACGCGCAATTTCTTCGGCAGCTTCAAGGTTGGTATTAAGCGCAGTATCTTCAACATCTTGACCACGGGTAGACTTAGCCGAGTTGATGTCAATTGAAACTAATGCTTCAGTTTGGTCAATGACAATTGAGCCGCCTGAAGGCAATTTCACTTCACGCTCATAAGCTGTTTGAATTTGGCTTTCGATACCAAAATGCGCGAATAGCGGCTCATTTAAAGTATAGGTTTTTAGCTTGTCTAACTGACGTGGCATCACGGCTTTTACGAAGTTATAGGCTTCGTTATAAGCTTGTTCTGAGTCAATTAAAATTTCGGCAACATCATCACGTAAGTAGTCACGAATCGCACGTGTCACCACACCTGCTTCTTGGTGTACCAACATTGGCGATGGGCCAGAGCTTGCGGTGTTTTGAATTTGCGCCCAAAGGTCAAGCAAGTGTTGTAAATCAAGCTGTAATTCTTCTTGTGAACGACCAATGCCCGCAGTACGTACAATCACGCTCATGCCGCGTGGCACGTTTAAAGATGCCAACATTTCTTTGAGTTCTTCACGCACAGAACCTGAAATTTGACGACTGATACCGCCACCTTTCGGGTTATTTGGCATAAGCACTAAATAACGACCAGCCAAAGAAATGAAGGTAGAGAGCGCAGCACCTTTGTTGCCACGTTCTTCTTTTTCTACCTGTACCAAAAGCTCAGTGCCTTCAGTGATCAGTTCACGAATATTAGAAGTTTGGCGAGGGTCGGCTTTGTAATAAGAGTTTGCGATTTCACGCATCGACAGGAAGCCTTGGCGACCTGCACCGTATTCAACAAATACGGCTTCTAAAGAAGGTTCTACACGGGTCACATGACCTTTGTAGATATTCGATTTTTTTTGTTCACGGGTACGATTTTCTAAATCGAAATCGTAAAGACGCTGACCAGTGACAAGTGCAACGCGAATTTCTTCGGCATGTGTTGCATTAATCAACATACGTTTCATGGGTGTAACACCTAATAGTGATACACAGCAAAAAATCGCTAGACACGTAGCGAACATCAAGCATCACGGATCAACTGCTCAGATCTCAAAAAAACCAATTGTGGTCTGAGTTTTTTTTACCGGCCTTTTTGTGTGGGGCTGCGGTGTATGATTCACGTATTGATGATGGCAATACGGCTTTAACCTTTAAACGGATAAAGTCACCTGATCGCTTCACTGGCGGACGAGCGGTGTATTGGATGTGTGTAACTTTCACTGTCACATTGCTCGAAGATCATCTCTTCTTTCATAGATAGAGTGTCTTGATACGGAATTATCGTCGTATCTTTACAAATTGTGCAGATCCAATACATCAAACGCTTTAGCCTGAAGTGGTTTTCAGGGTGCGACTAATCTGATGTGTATCAGTTTACGTTTAAAAACCAACTAGAGTTGGCGACATATTTTTTCAGGCAAACTGATTTATGTACCTGAGGTACAATTAAACGCAACAGTTTGCTTTTTTGCCGATATAATAAGCCTTCGGCGTCGGCATAATTCTTTTGGGACCTGCTCGTATGTAGTGGGATGTTGGTTGATTGCTCTATTTCAGAAAAACCTGAAAAGATTCAACGTGAACCCACTGACGATGGTTTCCGTGCGCTGACTATATCAAACCTTGCATCATCTGCCTATGGGCTAAGCTTATGTTTCTTGTGTAAAGCATAGCCTAAATGATCAGTTTTTAATCAATTTTAGTATTTTATTAGGTCTCTTAACTGTATGAATTCTACCCAACAATGGCAAAGTGTCACTTGGTTTGAAGTGGATGAGCATCAAGCGGGTCAACGCATCGATAATTTTTTGTTTAGTCGTTTAAAAGGGGTGCCTAAAAGTCGCATCTATCGTTTGATTCGTGAAGGGCAGGTGCGGGTCAATAAAAAGCGCATTAAAGCAGAAACCAAACTGAATATTGGCGATCAAATTCGTGTGGCGCCGATTCGCTATGAACAAAAAGACGACAGTGCTGCTCCAATTTCAGACAAGGTGGCACAGGGTTTATTGAGCCGTGTGGTTTATGAAGATGAAGGCTTGATGGTGGTGAATAAACCTTCGGGCATTGCAGTCCATGGCGGCAGTGGCGTTGCCTACGGGTTGATTGAAGGCTTACGTGCTGCGACAGGTAAAAAATATTTGGAATTGATTCACCGTATTGACCGTGATACTTCAGGCTTGGTGATGATTTCCAAAAAACGCAGTACCTTAAAAACCCTGCAAGATTTATTGCGCGAACATAAAATCCAAAAAACTTATGCTGCGATTGTCAAAGGGCAGGTGAGTTTGGATCAACAATTGATTGATGCGCCGTTGCATCGTTATGAATTGGCGAATGGCGAACGTCGTGTACGTGTATCTAAAGAAGGTAAAGAGTCTAAAACCCAGTGGAATGTGGCTGAGCGTTTTATGCATGCAAGCTTGGTATATGCTTCGCCGTTGTCAGGACGTACCCATCAAATTCGTGTGCATGGTTTAAGCATTGGGCATCCGTTGGTGGGTGATGATAAATATGGTCATCAAACTGAATATCGGGGTCCTGCGCCACGTCGTTTGTGCTTACATGCCATGCGTTTGGAAATTCCAGGCTATCCTGTGATTGAAGCGCCTTTACCTGAAGATATGCAGAGTTTGGTGGCGCAGTTGAGAGCGCAAAAGGCGGATAAGCCGACGGCGCCACCTGAGTTTTAATTTTTGTAACTCTCTGTTGTGCGATAGCAGCTTGCTTCTTTTTAAAGATGAGGAACATTGTTTCGCAAAAAGGAGATGAGGTTTTCAGGGGTAATTCACTGCCACATTTTAAAGTTTTTAATTTAAATTTTTGGTGTATAGGCTATGCCTTACTTTTCAAAGATGAAAAGTAACAAAAAACTTTTGTTTCGCTGATGGAACATCTCTGTGCCACAGCGAAACGGCGACATCCATGTCGCCCTTCGCGTATCGAATATTTGTTGTGATATATGTGCTGATTCTTGGTCGTTTATCCTTTTGAGTTAAGGTAAAGCGAGGGAATTTAAAAGCCGAATCAAATCTAGGAATCTAATATGAACAAACCTGTAGAACTCATCATTTTTGATTGGGATGGCACCTTATTTAATTCCGTCGGTCAAATTGTGGCGAGTTTGCAGTTCGCAGCACAACAATTTCAGCAACCCCTGACCGATGCTGCGGCTAAAAGTATTATTGGTTTGGGTTTGCCTGAAGTGGCACAGCGTTTATTTCCTGAAGTGCCAGAGCTGCATCAAGCGATTTTGCAGTGCTATTCAGAACACTATGTCGAACACTCAAAAACCGATGCTTGGTTTGAGGGTGTGGCAGATATGCTCGATGAGTTGTCAGGTTTGGGACTGAAATTGGCAGTGGCAACAGGCAAAAGCCGTAAAGGTTTAGACCGAGTGTTGGCGCAAACCCAAAGTCAGGATTTGTTTGTGGCGACACGTGCTGCAAGTGAAACCAAATCTAAACCTGATCCTTTAATGCTGCAGGAAATTTTGAGCAGTACCGATGTGCAGGTCGGGCAAGCGATTATGGTGGGTGACACTTCTTACGATTTAGAAATGGCACAAAATATTGCTATGCCGCGTGTAGGCGTGAGTTATGGCGTGCATAGTGTAGAGGTGTTGCAGCGTTATCAGCCTTTAACCATTGCAGATGATGTGCCGAGTTTGCATGATTTTTTAGTGCAGCAATATCGTTTACGTCAGGCGAGTTAAACCCAGTAAAACAATTTAGATGAATTTGAAATTAGAGTAACTTGAAAAATTTCAGGTTGCTCTTTTTTTATGTACTTTTGGGAGCGTCATAAAAAGGCTTAGCTTTTAGTCTAAAGTTAGGATTAAGACATTTTAAGATTGCTGCGAATTGCCGAGTCAATGACTCGGAAAATAATGTCATAGCCTACAGACAACTGTTTTGCTTGCTTTTTATAAAAATAGATTAATAGCTAATAGCTATTGAAAAAAAGAAAATAAGTATTGGCATAAACCCGCCATTTTTCCGATTCTTAATCAGTTTACATACCTCTGAGCTGGATAGCTTGTCCTGAGAATGGACAAGATCGGGGTCATCATCCCTATTTTCTATTATTACCTTTCCAACATCTCGGGGTATATGCCCAATTTTTGCAGTTTAAGGAAACATTGATGTCGAATTCTGCTGTTGTTGAATCAGTTGCGCAAGCATTACGTACTGCCGAACTCTCTCAAACTGCGATTGCGCCAATCCGCCCAGAACTTGGTGGTGAAAGTGCTGACGTAGATATTGCCTATGCCGTTCAAGAAGTGAATACCGAACGTGCCTTAAAAGAAGGTCGTCGTTTGGTGGGGCGTAAAATTGGTTTGACCTCTAAAGTGGTTCAAGCACAACTGGGTGTAGATCAGCCTGACTTTGGCATGTTGTTTGCCGATATGGCTTATGGTGATGGTGAAGCGATTCCTGCAGGTTTGCTGATTCAGCCAAAAGTAGAAGCAGAAATTGCATTGGTGATTAACCAAGATCTAACCAAAGAAAAACACACGTATGCGGATATTATCAGCGCGACTGAATATGCCTTGCCTGCCATTGAAGTGGTCGATAGCCGTATTGAAAACTGGAAAATTAGTTTGATTGATACCGTGGCCGATAACGCATCTTCTGCTGCATTCGTTCTAGGTTCAAAACCAGTTAAGCTAGAAAATCTGGATTTGGTGAACTGCAAAATGGTGATGACCCGTGGTGAAGAAGTAGTTTCTCAAGGCGTGGGTAAAGCTTGTTTAGCAAATCCATTAAACGCTGCCGTGTGGTTAGCCGATGAAATGGTGCGCCGTGGTCGTCCATTGTTAAAAGGCGACATCATCTTAACTGGTGCTTTAGGTCCTATGGTTGTTGCACAGCCAGGTGAAGAATTTAAAGTCGAAATTGAAGGCTTTGGTTCAGTGACAGCTGCGTTTGCTGCGGAATAAATCGAGATTCTAAGAGAGTACATGCATGAAAAAGATTAAATGTGCAATGATTGGTCCAGGTAATATTGGTACAGATTTGCTTTATAAATTACAACGCAGTGAATGGTTAGAGCCTGTGTGGATGGTGGGAATTGACCCAACATCTGAAGGTCTAGCTCGTGCGGCAAAAATGGGTTTAAAAACCACAAGTGACGGTGTAGATGGTCTTCTTCCTCACGTACTTGAAGATGACATTAAAATTGCTTTTGATGCAACTTCCGCTTATGTGCATGCAGAAAACAGTCGCAAACTGAATGAACTTGGCGTGTTGATGATTGACTTAACGCCTGCAGCAATTGGCCCATTCTGCGTACCACCAGTGAACCTTGAAGCGTTGCTACAAGCGGGCGAAGTGCCAAACGTCAACATGGTGACTTGTGGTGGTCAGGCAACAATTCCTATGGTGGCTGCAGTTTCTCGTGTTCAACCTGTGGAATACGGTGAAATTATTGCAACGGTATCAACTAAATCTGTGGGGCCGGGTACACGTAAAAACATTGATGAATTTACCCGTACAACTGCAGGCGCGATTGAAGAAGTTGGCGGTGCAAAACAAGGTAAAGCCATCATCATCATTAACCCAGCTGAGCCACCATTAATGATGCGTGATACCGTTCACTGCTTGGTGGAAGGTGAGCCAGATCAGGCAGCGATTACAGCATCTGTGCATGCCATGATCAAAGAAGTGCAAAAATATGTACCGGGTTACAAACTTGTAAACGGCCCTGTTTTTGATGGCAACCGTGTTTCAATTTTCTTGGAAGTTGAAGGTTTGGGTGATTACTTGCCTAAATATGCAGGTAACCTAGACATTATGACTGCAGCGGCTGCACGTACTGCAGAAATGTTTGCAGAACACGTTTTCAAAACTGCTGAAGCTTAAGGAATACCAAAATGTCTAAGATTATTATTAATGATATGACTTTACGTGATGGTATGCACCCAATGCGCCATCAAACCACGCCAGAGCAAATGGTTGCGATTGCCACTGCTTTGGATGATGCAGGTGTGCCTTTAATTGAAGTCACACACGGTGATGGCTTAGGTGGTAACTCTGTGAACTATGGTTTTGCAGCCGCTACTGATGAAGAATATCTGAAAGCAGTGATTCCAAACCTGAAACAGGCAAAAGTTTCTGCACTATTACTGCCAGGTATTGGAACAGTTGATCATCTGAAAATGGCGCATGATGTAGGCGTGGCAACCATTCGTGTGGCGACACATTCGACTGAAGCAGACGTTTCTGAACAGCACATTACTGCAGCACGTAAACTGGGTATGGACACTGTGGGCTTCTTGATGATGGCGCACATGGCTTCTCCTGAAAAATTGCTCGAAGAAGCACAAAAAATGGTGTCTTACGGTGCAAACTGTATCTATGTAACAGATTCTGCAGGCTATATGTTGCCTCAAGATGTGACTGATCGCGTAGGTATTTTACGTGCCAACCTCGCCTCAGACATCGAAATTGGTTTCCATGGTCACCATAACTTGGGCATGGGCGTTGCGAACTCTGTATCGGCTGTGACCGCAGGTGCAACCCGTGTTGACTTGGCTTCGGCTGGTTTAGGTGCAGGCGCAGGTAATACACCACTTGAATTGTTTGTAGCGGTCGCAAACCGTATGCAAATGGAAACAGGTGTGGACTTGTTTAAAGTGCAGGATATTGCTGAAGACTTGATCATTCCAATGATGACGCATCAAATTCGTGCAGACCGTGATGCAGCAACTTTAGGTTATGCAGGTGTTTACTCATCGTTCCTATTGTTCGCAAAACGTGCCGAAGCAAAATATGGAGTATCTGCGCGTGAAATTCTACTTGAGCTTGGTCGTCGCGGTACGGTGGGCGGTCAGGAAGATATGATTGAAGACTTGGCATTGACTATGTCTAAAGCACGTGAAATGCAAGCCTAAGTTTTTAATATAAAGCAGGCTTGAATTAAGCACTCCAAATGCGTTTGGGGTGCTTTTTTTATGCTGTGAAAGATGTAAAACGTGCTGAATTTTGTGCTAATTAAAATGTTTTTCTTATAAGTTAGGTTTATAGAAAATAACGCTAACACATGGGTTTAAAGTTAAAAAAGATTAATCCTTCACATGATGCAAAAAATAACAGCGTTTTTCACCTAAATTAAGCAGTGAATTCAAATAAAAATTCATTTAGTGAGGATTTTGAGCTTAATTTTTTATCGTTAAAAAGAATTAAAAAACTTGGAAAAAAGCTGCTCGATACAGAAAGTGCTGAATTTGTAGAAAAGCTTAATACTGTGGTCGGATTTTTTTCATGACAAGAGTTTTGCATGATGCCCAGATTCGCTTATTGGATGAATAGGAAAAACGCATGCATCGTCACAATTTATGGATAGCACTTTTTGCTGCGACAGCAACTTTAGGGACAACTGCAACTCAGGCAGATTTTATTGACGACAGCAATGTTCAACTTAAATTTAAGAATTTTTATTTAGATCGTCAAATTAAAGACAACCCTGCGGGGAACTTTGGTTCATGGTCACAAGCAGTCACCTTGGATGCTAAATCGGGTTATCACGATTTAGGCGTAATTCAGGTGGGTGCTGATCTTCTGGTTCAACACGCAGTAAAACTCAATGGTCGTGATAAAAATGCAGACTGGGTTTTGCCGCATGATGGTAAAGAGTCAAAAGATCATTTTGGTAAGGTTGGTGCAACTCTAAAAGTTAAATTTTCTGAAACTGAATTAAAAGTAGGTGACTTATTACCAATGTCACCTGTGGTGTTTTTTGACCCATCGCGTCAATTGTTAACGACTTATAGCGGTGCATGGTTAGAATCAAAGGATTTAAAAGATACTAAATTAACTTTGGCTTATTTAGACGGTATTAATGCACGTTATGATAACCAATACCAAGATTTTACGTTGTTCCCTCAAAATAATTTTTCTGCTGCTGAAGCGAATAAATTAAGCACAGACGATGGCATGTATCTTGTGGGAGTAGATCATCAATTTACCCCTAAAGTAGGTGGAAGTTATTGGTATGCGGATGTAACCAACATCTATCAACAACATTATGTCGCTGCAAACTATAAAACGACTTTGGCTGAAAAAACTAAGCTGGATACCCATGTACGCTATTTTGACAACAGCGAATCGGGTGACAAGCTGTATGGCAATATTGACAGCCAGGCCGTGTCTGCGGGTGCAAAAATCAACAATGGGATGCACACTGTACAGTTAGGTTATCAACAAATGTTTGGTGAGCACGGTACAAAAGCCCCAATGTTCCCGACCTTGGGCGGGTGGGTGCCGCAGCCTTACTTAGACAACTGGTCTGTGGCGAGCTTCATTCGTAAAGATGAGCGTTCTTGGAGTTTGGGTTATACCTATAATTTTGCTGATGTGGGTGTTCCTGGTTTAACAGCGACAGTACGTCATTTCCGCGGTGACAATATCGATCTGGGCGCAGGCAAGCCAGAAGGTAAAGAAAACGAAAATAACGTCATTGTGAACTATGTTGTGCCAGAAGGTAAGCTTAAAGGTTTAGGCTTTAATTATATGTTCATCGATACCAATTTTAACTTTGCGAATGACTTAGAAGAACACCGTATCGCCACGACTTACACTTATAAATTCTAAAGCTAGATAAAAATTAGAGCGGCTTTTTATAGTCGCTCTTTTTTTAATATTTACTGAATAAATACCTTATATAAATTAAGACTTTTATTTTGTTAAATTTATAAAATTCAAAGAGTTGTTTAATCGTTTTTTTGTAGGTTGTGATCGTAAATTTGTATCAGTTGATGCCGTGTGAACAGGTAATATAAGCCTGTAAAAGTAATGTTGAATGAGTCCACTTGACGTCAAATTCTATACCTAGAGCCAAACGCAAGCTAAAGACTGTACGAGGAGTATATATGAGCACTGTTCAAATCCCTGACTATACAACAGATCCATTCTTTGGCTTAGAAGATAAATGGATTGAAACAGCAGAAGGCGAATTAACGCATTATCATGAAGTGGGTGAAGGTACACCTATTCTATTTTTACACGGTTCAGGTACAGGCGTATCGGCTGCTGCAAACTGGTGGTTAAACTTGCCACAAATTGGTGAGCAAGCACGTTGTATCGCCATTGATACCATCGGCTATGGTCAAACTGTGGTTGCACCGGGCACACAATATGGCATCCGTGCATGGGTAGATCATGCTGTACGTACTTTAGATGCATTGGGCATTGAAAAAACTTGGTTGGTGGGTAACTCGTTGGGTGGCTGGTTGGCATTCCAGTTGGCATTGGATTACCCAGAGCGTGTTCTTGGTATTATCTCAATGGGTACAGGCGGTGCAAAACAGACTGCAGCCCTCAAAGCGCATGCAAATCCTGTATTGACTGAAGAAGGCATTAAAAAGACGCTTTCAATGTTCGTGGTAAATAAAGACTTGATTACAGATGAGTTGGTCAAAGTCCGTTTTGCTTCTGCAAAAAATGACTATGCTTCAGACCGTTTAATGGATGTTGTGGGCGCGCGTGACCGTGACCGTTTCGAGTTCCCACTCGACTTTGACAAAATGAAAGACATCACTGTGCCTGTATTGCTGATTCACGGTACGCAAGATGTGGTGATTCCAGTATCGCGTACATGGGATATTTTAAATATTGTGCCACATGCCGATGCACACATTTTCAGCCAATGTGGTCACTGGTCACAGGTTGAAAAAGCGGAAGAATTTAACACTGTGATTAAAAACTACTTAACTGCACGTGGCGTAAATTAAGCGCAGTGAGGTAAAAAAGGATGGCAATTTGCCATCCTTTTTTATGGATGTTTTATGTACCCAATTTAGTGCTGAATAAAGCTCGCGACCAAGTTAATGCAAATTGCCAAAATAGTGGTATTAAAGCTATAAGCCAAAATAATATGTAGCGTGTTCAGTACCCGCATGGGTTGTGAGCTAATCGAGACATCGGCGGTTTGTGCAGATGTACCAATCACATAGCTGAAATATAAAAAGTCAGGATAGGTTGGATGCGACGTCTTGGGAAAATCCAAACCACCTTCTTGCTGCTGTTGCAGTGCCAAATAATAGTCATGCGCATAGTGAATCGCAAAAATGGTGTGCATAAAAAACCAAGCACATAAAATAGTGGTAATGGATAAAATAAAATGTCCCATGCGCACAAACTCACTTTGTGCAAATAAATTCACCTCGACAATGATCGCAATAAAGCACATCACTAAGGTTAGAAATACCAAGAATAAAATCAGCCATTTGCTGGCATCTTGTTGTTGGGCACGTTGTAAAATATGTGCATGATCGCTGTGCCACAAACTGCGCATGGTTAAAACCAAATAGCAGGAAATCGCGATATTCCAGCTAATCAATAAACAGCTTGACCATGACCATGCAGTGAGGGTCTGAAAAATAGCATACAGCACAATGGTAATCACAAAACTGATAAAAAAATAAGGACGATATTGAATCCCTGTTTTCATTCTGCTGAAGGGTGTTTTTATCATTCTTGATCCTTTCTGGATGTGCAATCTAAAGGTGTTACTGCCTGTTATCATCGGCTTAATTTTAGAAAATAGCGATGGGGTGCCTATTTTAACTTATTAGACTTAAGTTGTAATTTGCAGGAAATGTGGTAGCGAAGCGAGGAAAAAGCAGACTGCAAAAATGCGAATGTTTGAGTGTAAGAATGAGCAGTAGTTCAGAAAAAGATTAAAAAAATAAGTTTAGACTTAAGTCTAAAGCTTTGTTTTAGCATTTAGGATGCACAAAAAAGTGCTTACTACATCAAGCAGCAAGCACTTTTGAAAGGTTGAAAAACGCGAGTGGTTTTAGAATTATTGTTCGCGGTTGATGTCCAAATAGAACACACGTGTGAGCAGTTCCATAAATTTCTGTACCGCAGCGGAATGGCTGTTTTTGCCATAGCTGACGTATAAATCTAAATGTGGAAGTTCTACATCAAGTGGACGGATGACGGTATTTTCCATGGTTAGCGGAGCAACATAGCCCGGTAAAATGGTGCAACCCAAGCCCATACCAATCGAGTTGATATTAAATAAAATGTTGTCAGCTTTTTGCACAATGTTTAGTTCAATGTTGTGCTGTTTGGCAAAATCGACAATCAGGTGATGCAGATTATATGAAGCTTCTGCCGAAGGAATAATAAAATCAATACCATTCAATGCTTTGACAGGAATGCGTTCGTATTTTGCTAACGGATGATCTTTGGGCAAAATAAAAATTAACGGTTCACGCAGTACAAACTGGCTCTCAATTTCATCACTGTTGATATTGTGGCGGGTAAAGGTGATATCGAGTTCACCTTTTTTAATCATTTTCATTTGCTCAGTGTTGTTCAAACTTAGCAATTCAATTTTTAATTCTGGGTTTTGTACCCGTAAATTAGGCAGTACAAAAGGGAAAATTTTCATTTCTGCCACAGGAACAAAGCCAATACGCAGCATTTTCTGTTTGGCTTGTGACACCTGACGTGCCATGGCAACCGCTTTGTCGGCTTGCGCCAAAGTCAGACGCGCCTGTTCTAAAAATACAGCACCTTCTTCGGTTAGCTCGACTTTACGTTTGGTACGGTTGAGTAGCTTAACGCCGACATCTTCTTCTAAATCTTTAATTTGCTGACTCAGCGAAGGTTGAGCCGTATAAAGTTTAAGTGCGGCTTTACTGAAGTTGAGTTCTTCAGCAACGGTAATGAAGTAGCGAAGGTGACGTAATTCCATACAACCATTCCAAAGATTAATTCAAAATATGTCTAATTATAGATTAATAAAAGAATGATCTATAAACAACTATTCGGTGAGAATTATTGTGTCATTCACGAAGTAAATAGGGTTTCATCATTATGCAACGATTTAAATGCAAAATATAATGCTGGATTAATCTATAAAAACTATTAATTGAAACAAAAAAAATATTTCACTAAACGTCCCTAAAAAACCATTATCCATCAAAAGTTGAGTCTATTTACTTTGTGCCGTTGTTGGTCACAGGAGAGCTTTTCATGAGTGGAAAAATTGATGTGCGCGAAATCGACGCTTTGGTCGATGCACAAAATGGACGTATCACTCCATCTATTTATACAGATCCAGATATCTACGAATTAGAACTTGAACGTGTGTTCGGCCGTACGTGGTTGTTCCTGTGTCATGAAAGCCAAATTCCTAAAGCTGGCGACTTCTTCAACACCTACATGGGTGAAGATCCAATTATTGTGGCACGTCAAAAAGACGGTTCAATCAAAGCATTTTTAAACCAGTGCCGTCACCGTTCTATGCGTGTGAGCTTTGCAGACTGTGGTAATACCCGTGCATTTACTTGCCCATATCACGGTTGGTCTTACGGTATTGATGGTTCACTCAAAGATATTCCTTTAGAAGAACGTGCGTATCCACAAGGTGCTTGTAAAGAGCAATGGGGCTTGGTGGAAGTGAACCGCGTGAAGTCTTACAAAGGCTTGATCTTTGGTTGCTGGGATGAAACCACTCCAGACCTAGAAGAATATATGGGCGACATCGCTTGGTACTTAGATGGCGTGATTGACCGTCGTCCGGGTGGTACTGAAATTATTGGTGGCGTACACAAGTGGGAAATTGACTGTAACTGGAAATTTGCTGCAGAACAGTTTGCTTCTGACCAATATCACGCTTTGTTCTCACACGCCTCTGCCATTCAGGTACTTGGTGCAAAACCAGATGATGACAGCACCAAACAATTAGGTGCAGCGCAAACAGCTCGTCCTGTTTGGGAAACTGCCAAAGATGCAATTCAGTATGGTTCACGTGGTCACGGTTCAGGTTTCTTCTTTACAGAAAAACCAGATGCAAACGTATGGGTTGATGGTGAAGTTGCCAATTACTTCCGCGAAACTTACGAAGAAGTGAAAGAGCGTTTAGGCGAAGTACGTGCTTTACGTCTTGCAGGTCACAACACCATGTTCCCAACACTGTCTTGGTTGAACGGTACTGCAACACTGCGCGTATGGCATCCACGTGGTCCAAACAAAACTGAAGTATGGGCATTCTGTATTGCCGATGCTGAAGCACCTCAAGACGTGAAAGAAGCATTTGAGCGTTCTGCGACACGTGCCTTCGGTCCTGCAGGTTTCTTAGAGCAAGATGACTCTGAAAACTGGATTGAAATTCAAAAAGTATTGCGCGGCTATAAAGCACGTCAAAACAAGCTCATTGTCGAAATGGGTAAAGGCAACGAAAAAGTACGTGAAGATGGTATTCCAGGAATCACCAACTACATTTTCTCTGAAACTGCAGCACGTGGTATGTACCGCCGTTGGGCAGACTTGCTGATCCATGAAAAATGGGAAGACGTTGAAAAAGCAGCTGACGAATACGAGAAGGAGCTAATGAAATGAGTCAAATCAGTTTAGAACTTCAACATGAAGTGAGCCAATTCTTGTATCGCGAAGCAAAATTGCTGGACGACTGGAAATTCCGTGAGTGGTTAGACCTCATGGCAGAAGACATTTCTTATACCTTGCGTACCACACCAAATGCGCAAACCCGTGACCGTCGTCGTTCAGTTGAACCACCTACAACTTGGGTGTTCAACGACAACAAACACTTGCTTGAGCGCCGTGTTGCACGTCTGGAAACAGGTATGGCATGGGCTGAAGAACCTCCGTCACGTACCACGCATATGGTCAGCAACGTGATTGTTGAAGCGACAGAGGCCGAAGGTGAATACGACGTACACGTAACTTACTTGTTGTACCGTACTCAAAAAGAGAAAGACGTGACTATTTACTGTGGTAAGCGCCATGACAAAATCCGTCGTGTTGAAGGTGGCTTAGGCTTCCAGATCTTCAACCGTAAGATTGTACTTGACCAAGTAACCTATAACTCACACAACCTGAGTGTATTCTTCTAATGAATAAAATCTTTGTTTGCCAAGTTGACGAATTAGACGAAGGCGAAGCGTTAAAAGTGGATTGCGGTGTGAACGGTATTGAAGCACTGGCAGTATTCAACAACGGTGGTGAGTTCTTTGCCATGAATGACCGTTGTTCACACGGCAATGCCTCAATGTCTGAAGGTTATCTTGAAGATGATGGCACAGTTGAATGCCCACTGCATTCTGCACGTTTCTGTTTAAAGACTGGTCAAGCATTATGCTTGCCAGCCACCGACCCGATTCAAACTTTCCCTGTGGTGGTTGAAGACGGCGCGTTATATGTAGAAATGGCAGGAGAGTAAGCATGGGTTGGCTAAAAGGCGAAGTGGCACTGATTACAGGTGGCGGTTCTGGTTTAGGTTGGGCTTTGGTCGAGCGCTTTCTTGAAGAAGGTGCGCATGTGGGCGTGTTACAGCGCTCACAATCTAAAGTCGATGCCTTAAAAGAACGTTTTGGTGATCAAATCGTGGCAGTCGCTGGTGATGTTGCCAACTATGCAGACAATGTCCGTGCTGTGCAGGCCACTGTGGAGCGTTTTGGAAAGCTGGATTGCTTTATTGGCAATGCAGGGATTTGGGATCACTACGCAGATATCGTCAATACTTCTGGTGAGCAGCTTGAAAAAGCCTTTGATGAAATCATGGGCATCAATACCAAGGCGTTAATCTTGGGGGCAAAAGCAGCACTGGATGAGTTGGTGAAATCTGAAGGTTCTATCATCTTAACCTTATCCAATTCTGCGCTGTATTCTTCAGGCGGTGGTCCTGTTTACACTGCATCTAAACATGCAGGTGTTGGCATCATGAAAGAGTTGGCTTATGAATTGGCACCTAAAGTACGTGTCAATGCTGTTGCGCCTTCAGCGATGAATGTCAATATTAAGGGCGCAGCATCTTTAGGTCAGGAAAACCTAGGCTTACTCGATGCACGTGATCCTGAAAAAATTGCACGCGGTATGCCGCTGAATTTCTTGCCTGAGCCAGAAGACATGACTGGTTCGTATGTGCTCTTGGCATCGCGTCAAAATAACCGTGCGCTGACTGGCGTTCTGATCAATGCAGAATGTGGTTTGGGTATTCGTGGTTTGCGTCAACCACGTGCAGGTTTTTTTGACGAATAAAATTGAGTCTAAATTCAATAGACGAATCGGCAGCCTTTCTCTGGGCTGCCTTCCTTATTTAGGAGTCTTTCATGGCCGTTAAACTCATTTGTGCATCGCACAGTCCTTTAATGGAATTTGCAACACCGCAAGATCAATCTAAAGAACAAAAAGTTCGTGCTGCCTTTGAGCAACTTTCTGCCGAAGTCAAAGCATACGATCCAACCCTGATCATTACCTTTGGTCCAGACCATTTCAACGGTTTCTTTTACGATTTGATGCCAAGTTTCTGTGTCGGTATTCGTGCTACGGCTGCGGGTGACTGGGACTACGGCAAAGACAACAACCGTATTGATGTGCCTGAAGACAAAGCCTTGGCGATGGTGCGCCGTGTGTTGGATGAAGGTGTAGATGTTGCATATTCGTATCGTATGCAGGCCGACCATGGGGTGACTCAGCCATTACACTTTTTGTGTGAGGGGCAGCTAGATCGTTATCCAACCATTCCCGTATTTATTAATGGCGCTGCAGCGCCGATGCCAACCACCAAGCGTACCATTGCTTTGGGGCGTGCTGTGGGTCAATTTATCAAGTCGTTGAATCTTGAAAATGAACGTGTTCTTGTTTTAGGTACAGGTGGTTTGTCGCACGATCCACCAACACCGCAAATGGGTTCAGTACCGCCTGAAGTTGAAGAGTTTTTAATTGCAGGTCGTAATCCGAGCCCTGAAGCACGTCATGCACGTCAGGCTAAAGTGATTGCAGTCGGTCAAAAACTTGCAGCAGGTGATACCTCTGTGGCTGTGCCGCTCAGCCCTGAGTGGGATATTGCCTTGCTTGAAAAATTCAAACAGGCAGACTTTGTGGCTATGGAAGCCATGACCGAAGCTGAAATTCGTCGTGATGGTGGTCGTGGTGGTCAGGAAGTCCGTTCGTGGATGGCTGCTTTTGCTGCGTTAGATGAACTGGGTGCGTATGAAATGACCACGCATTGCTATGAAGATATTAGTGAGTGGATTGCGGGCTTTGGCATCGTATCTGCCGAGTTAAAAGGTTAAGCCCATGAGTGTAGAAACAATTGTGATTGTGGGTGCAGGTCAGGCAGGGGCGAGCGCCATTCTTGAGCTGCGCGGCAATCAATATGCAGGCAACATCATCTTAATTGGCGATGAAATACATTTGCCTTATGAGCGTCCACCGTTGTCTAAAGATGTGATTTTGCGTCCTGAAGAAACCAAAATCGAGATTCTGTCGGAAGAAAAATTGGCAGAACTAGGTGTGACCACTATTCGTGGCAATGGCGTGAGCAAAATCAATGCCGAAGCACATACGGTTGAATTGCAAAATGGTGAGGTTATTGCCTACGACAAGTTGTTACTTGCCACAGGCGGTGCTGCACGTCGCTTGCCAAATTTTGATGCCTTAGGTAAACACGTTTACACGTTGCGTAATCTTGAAGACTCGCAAGCCTTAGTCCCTGTATTGCAAGCGGGTCGTCGCATCATCTTAATTGGTGGTGGTGTGATTGGTTTAGAGTTGGCATCTTCAGCACGTTTTAAAGACTGTCAGGTAACTGTCATTGAAATGGGACCAATGGTGATGGGACGTTCATCACCACTCATCTTGAGTGAGTTTTTACTGCAACAGCAGTTATTGGCAGGAGTTGATGTACGTCTGTCTACGCAAATTGCAGATTGCAAGCTAGATGGTGAAGAAATTGTCGTGACCCTAGAAGGTGGCGAAGAACTACGTGCCGATGCGGTGATTTACGGTATTGGGATTATTCCAAACGCACAACTGGCAGTTGAAGCAGGCTTAGATGCAGACTTTGCCGTGCATGTGAATGAAAACTGTCAAACCTCAAACCCAGACATTTATGCTGCGGGCGATGTCGCATCACAACTGCGTGAATGTGGCAATCATCGTCGTGTAGAAACTTGGGAAAATGCCAACCTGCAAGCAGGCATATTCGCGCGTCATGTGATGGGCGTGGAACATCCTGTAGCCAATCCCGCTTGGTTCTGGACTGATCAACTCGACATTAACTACCAATTTGTAGGAGATATGTCAGCAGCAGAATGGCATGTGCGTGGTGAGATGGATGCTTCCAAACGCAGTGAGTCTTCATTCGTATTGTTTGGTGTGACCGATGGCGTGATTGTCGGCGGAATTACCGTCAACTCAGCCAAAGATATGCGTCACTTGAAAAAGCTGATTGCTAAACAAGCTGCTTTTGAAGCAGACAAATATTTAGATGTGAGCCAAGACCTTCGCAAATTGGTGAAGTAAGCTTGAACTGATGAAAAACAGACCTGAGGCAACTTGGGTCTGTTTTTTATCTGCCGAAGAAAAGTGTCCATTTTATGTTGAGCAAGCGATGAATACGAATACATCTCCTGTTGTGGTAACCGCCAGTATTTATGCCTTATTGGTACTCATCTGGGCGACCACGCCATTGGCGATTGTCTGGAGTGTGCAGGAAATTCATCCAATGTGGGTTTTGATTATCCGCTACTTTGGGGCTTCCGTGATTGCGCTGTGCGTGCTTAAACTCATGCGCGATCCACTGCCTTTTGATCACACCTCAATGAAAAGCTATTTGGCGGGTAGTCTGAATTTAATTGGTGCACAGCTATTTATTTACTTGGCCGCCAATTATTTAACTTCAGGCTTAATGGCACTGATTTTTGGTTTTTCTCCTTTAATCGCAGGCTTGATTGGTCATGTGATTTTACGCACGCAAAAATTGATTGCCTTACAGTGGACAGGGATGGCAATTGCGATTGCAGGACTCAGCTTTGTCTTTGCAGACTCTGCCGACAGCAAAGTGAATCCATGGGGCGTGGTGTTGATGTTTATCAGTATGCTGTCCTATATCAGCTCAATTTTTTGGGTCAAACAAATCAATGCTCCTTTAAAGCCGATGTCACAAGCCACAGGTTCTTTATTGGTATCATCGGCAGGGTCATTGTTATTAATTCCCTTTATTTGGTCGCATTTCCCGACTCAAATGCCAAGCAGCCAAGCCATGATTGGTTTTGTATTTACCATGATCATGTCGTCTATTGTCGCCATGCTGTGTTATTTCTGGCTGATTCGTCGTTTAAATGCCTCAACCGTATCTTTAAGTAATGTGATGACTCCCATCATCGCGTTAATTTTAGGTGCGACCTTAAATAATGAACACATCAGCATGAATGCGTTTATTGGCATTGCCGTGGTGATGTTCGGGATTGTGATGTATTTCTGGAAAGAATGGCGCGAACAATATTTTGCTAAACGCTAAGCCCGCATTGCTATACCCGTGTTTAGGTTTTTCTAAAGCCTCGTTTATCTGAGGTATAAATTTCCGATCATTAACCCGCTGTCGATACGACTTTTTTCTCAAAACAACAAAAACATAAAGGAAATTGCCTGCTTGATTTCGCTACTATGCGTGATAGAGTCAACACATGAACCAAAGCTGTGTTTTTTTCTGAACAGATCAGGATAAAAAGCATCATGGTAGATGCGCTATATATTATTGGGCTTACATGAACAACGTGGAACAAAAGCATTTTCAACTGCCAACGGAAGCCTGTTGGTCGCATACTTGGCGTAAACCCAAGCTGCAGTTTTTGCCTTCAAATCATTATGATGGAGCGCAGTTTTTTAATCCGATTGCGTGTCCTGAGGGGCGCAGCCAAACTGATTTATTGAAATGGTTGCTAAAACGCAAATCGAACAGTTGGAATGTCAATCCGCAACAAGAAGCACAGCAATTTTTTACAGCGCCAAGTGCTTTGCCACAATTACGTCCACACGCCAGTTTGGATGATTGGCAAGTTTGGTTTGTGGGGCATGCAACGGTGCTGATTCAAATTGGACCGTATAACTTTTTAACCGATCCAGTCTGGGCAGAGCATGCCAGTCCGAAACAGGGGCGAGGGCCTAAACGTGCCTGTCCTGCAGGGATTGCACTGGAAGATTTACCGACCATTCATGCCGTCTTCTTGAGCCATAACCATTATGACCACATGGATTTAGCCACCTTAAAATGGCTGAATCATCAATTTGCCATGCCTATTTATACAGGTTTGGGCAATGCTTGGTATTTGCCGCCTGATTTGCATGTGATTGAAATGGACTGGTGGCAATCGGCTTTATTTAAAGAAGTGAAAATTGTCTACACCCCTGCACAACATGGTTCAGGGCGTGGCGCACGTGATCAGAACATGGCGTTATGGGGCGGTTTTTCTATTTTGCATGGGCAAGATCATTGCTTCTTTGCGGGCGATACAGGTTACTCGCCACACTTTAAAGAAATCCAAACCCGCATTGGCGCACCGCGCGTGGCACTTTTGCCGATTGGTGCTTATGAACCCCGCAATTTAATGCGTTATATGCACATGAATCCTGAAGATGCTTTTCAGGCACATAAAGACTTACATTCCAAATGTTCATTGGCAATTCACTATCGAACCTTTGAATTGACTGATGAAGGACGTGATCAGCCTGAGGCAGATTTGCATCAAGCCATGAAGCGTTCTTCTAAACTGATGAATCCGTTTTATTGTATTCGTGAGGGTAAGAAATTAATTGTTTAATCTTTTAAAAACTTGACCTTAAATAAAAGTGACACGCTACTTTTCACGCTACTGAAAAGTGGCAATGATAGATATAGAACACAAAGCCCCTATCGAAATAGGGGCTTTGTTTTGGTGTTTAAAGTCTTGCTGTTCAGACTGACTTGATCTTTAACTACAAAGATTACAGTACGCCAGGCTGACCAAGTGCAGGGTCACTGGCACGTGCTGCTTGCGCATCGGCAACGGTCATGCCTAAAGCCGCTGCAACGCCTTCGCCATAAGCAGGGTCACATGCATAACAGTTACGAATATGACGATACTTAATAAAGTCTAAAGCATCACCCATTGCACGTGCCGTGTTATCAAACAGTGCTTGTTTTTGCTCAGGGTTCATTAAATTGAACAAGGCACGCGGCTGGCTAAAATAGTTGCTATCATCTTCACGATAATCCCAGAAATCTGCATCGCCACGAATTTTTAGCGGTGGTTCGCGGTATTGTGGTTGCTCTTGCCATTGATGGAAGCTGTTTGGCTCATAGTGTGGCAAGCTGCCATAGTTGCCATCCATACGACCCTGACCATCACGACGGTTTGAGTGCACAGGGCAGCGTGCAGCATTCACTGGAATTTGTGAATGGTTCACACCAACACGGTAACGTGCAGCATCGGCATAGTTGACCAAACGCGCTTGTAACATGCGATCTGGCGAGTAGCTAATTCCTGGTACAAGGTTGCTTGGTGCAAAGGCAGCCTGTTCAACATCTTGGAAGTAGTTTTCAGGGTTACGGTTCAGTTCAAATTCACCCACTTCAATCAGTGGATAATCACCTTTCGGCCAAACTTTGGTGAGGTCAAATGGGTGATAAGGGACTTTTTCTGCATCCAGTTCAGGCATGATTTGCACGAACAGCGTCCATTTCGGGAAATCACCGCGTTCAATGGCATTGTAAAGGTCGGTCTGGCTGCTTTCACGGTCACGACCAATCAATTCTGCTGCTTCTGCGTCGGTTAGGTTTTGAATGCCTTGTTGAGTGCGGAAGTGGAATTTCACCCAAAAACGCTCATTATTGGCATTAATAAAGCTGTAAGTATGGCTACCAAAACCATGCATGTGACGATAACCGACAGGAATACCACGATCCGACATCACAATGGTGACTTGGTGCAGTGCTTCTGGCAGCAAAGTCCAGAAATCCCAGTTATTGGTTGCATCACGCAGGTTGGTGCGTGGGTCACGTTTTACAGCTTTATTCAGGTCTGGGAATTGACGCGGGTCACGGAAAAAGAACACTGGTGTGTTGTTGCCGACTAAATCCCAGTTGCCTTCTTCAGTATAGAATTTTAAGGCAAAACCACGAATGTCACGTTCTGCATCGGCAGCGCCACGCTCACCTGCAACGGTAGAGAAACGAGCAAACATTTCAGTTTTTTTGCCAACTTCAGAGAAAATTTTGGCACGGGTATATTGGCTGATGTCGTGCGTGACCGTAAACGTACCAAACGCACCTGAACCTTTGGCATGCATACGACGCTCAGGAATTACTTCACGTACAAAGTTTGCCAACTTTTCATTGAGCCATAAATCTTGAGTAAGGAGTGGGCCACGTGCGCCCGCAGTCATACTATTTTGGTTATCTACAACAGGTGCGCCTGCATCGGTGGTTAAATGCGTTACAGGGCATTTTTTTATCTCTTGGCTCATCGTTGTTCTCCATATTGTGATCATCATGTGGTGGGCTGTATTAGAAATTTAGCTTCTAAAACAAGCGGCCATGAACCGTTTTGTTTGTTTAAAAAATCAACTACAACACCACAATACCATGCAGATCGGGCTTTGTAGATGAAAGCTTTTCAAATCTCACCATTTTAATGTAAAACGATTTTTATAATTTTACAAATAGATAAATTTATTGTTTATGATTGGTGTATTCGATAGATCTTTGTAAACTAAATAATCAGTTTTGCTGCACTAAATGTCTGAAACTGCTGCTAAAAACGGTTGAATCGCCAATGAAATATCGGTGTGCAAGGCATCCCAATCTTGATAATGTGGATTGATTAATAAACTTTGCGAAATAAAACCATAACTGATGCGATGCAGATTCAAAGCAAGGCGCAGTTGTTGTTCGGCATTGTGTATGACAGGTGCGAAAATCTGTTGCCACATCTGTAGCATCATGCTGTAACTTTTTTGGTAAGTTTCAATGTGTGATACCTGCCGTTCCAGTAAAAAAGTCTGCGCCCAAAGCCATTGTTGTGCCTGAATTTGCTGAAGCTGAAACTGAATGATGGTTGCAATATAGCGGTTTATTTCAACAACTGTGGATAACTCAAGTTGCTGTTGGGCATAACTTTTTAAGCGTTCTGCATGCTGTTTGACTTGCAGGTGAATCGTCAATGCCAGTAAATCTTCTTTCTTGGCAAAGTATTCATAAAAGTGCCTAAACCGACACCTGCCAAATCGGTAATTTCGCGAATGGTAATTTCAGCTGCCGAGCGTTCATGCAAAAGCCGAACAAAACTTTCTTGTAAAGCCTCTTGAGTCAGTTTAGCCCTTGATTGGCGCGGCTTACGGCGCACTTGAACCTCAGAATTTTTCATAAATAAAGCCGAACACCTGAGCGCATATTTTTCTCTATACTGAATGCAATGATAGCACCGCGTTTATCTAGGAGTGACACAATGCAGACATGGATGACCCATCAAATTCAAAATCAGTTTGATGAATTACAAGACTATAACTTATTTGAAACCGATACGGTTTTACAAGAAATTTTAACCCGTTATGGCAGTCAAGATCAGACCCGACTGAGTGAATTGGGACACATTGCAGCATCGGCAGAATATTATCATTATGCCGATTTAGCCAATCGGCATACGCCTATTTTACATGCCTTCGATGCACGTGGACGTCGTAAAGATGTAGTGGAGTTTCATCCTGCGTGGCATCACTGGATGGCGCTGAATCGTAAGTTTGACACGCATGCACATCCATTTAAGCAACCGCAATCTACGGCAAAATGGGTCGATTGGGCCAGTCGTTTTTATTTGGCAGGACAGGTTGAGTGCGGTAATTTATGCCCAAATTCTATGACTTTAGGCAGCATTCCGCTCATTCAGCGTGAACCTGAGTTGTGGGCAAGCATGGGTGAGAAACTGTTATCGCATGAATATGACCCGCGTGATGTGCCGATTTCACAAAAGAAATCTATTTGGCTGGGCATGGGTATGACCGAAAAGCAGGGTGGTTCAGATGTACGTGCCAACCAAACGCTTGCCATTCCAGTCGCAGCAACAGGGCGTGGGCAAGCCTATTTGCTCACAGGTCATAAATGGTTTTTCTCTGCACCAATGTGTGATGCACATTTGGTGGTCGCCAATACCGAACAAGATGGTTTGGCTTGTTTCTTTGTACCGCGTTGGTTAGAAGATGGCAGAAAAAATAATATTCAGGTACAGCGTTTAAAAGACAAAGTGGGAAATCGGAGTAACTCCAGTTCTGAAGTCGAATTTCAGCAGGCGTGGGGCATCATGATTGGCGAAGCAGGGCGCGGTATTCCCACCATTATTGAAATGGCGAACTACACTCGTTTAACCTGTGCTGTGGGCAGTAGTGCCATGCTGCGTCAAGCCTTGGTGCAATGCCTTGCCTATACTCGACAACGTCAAGCATTTGGACAGACTTTGGCGAATCAGCCATTAATGCAGGCAGTCTTGGCAGATTTGGCTTTGGAAACTGAAGCTGCGGTACAGCTCAGTTTTCATTTGGCACATTGTTATGAAAGCGATGATGCTGTGTCTTTGGCATGGAAGCGTTTAATGACCCCTGCTGCAAAGTTCTGGATTTGCAAACGCGCGGTGGAACTTACAGGTGAGATGATGGAAGTTTTTGGTGGCAATGGTTATGTCGATAACAGCATCATGGCACGTATTTTCAAAGAAGCACCTGTAAATACCATTTGGGAAGGTTCAGGCAATGTCATGTGTCTGGATGTACTACGCGCTATGCAGCGAGAACCTGAGCTGATTCAGGTGTTATTGCAGGATTTTGCTCGCACCGCCGTTACTCATCCTATTTTGGGCAGTGAATTAGATGGTTTGCAGCAGTTATTGCAGACCACGAACAGCAACGATTTACAATTTATGGCACGTGCTTTGGTGAGCCGTTTGGTGATTTTGGCACAAGCGGTTTTGTTGTTGCGTTATGCGCCAAGTTTTGTGGCAGAAGGTTTTATTCAGTCGCGTTATAGTGCATTGCATGGGCAAGTGGTGGGTATGCTTAAACCTAAACAGGTCGATGTTGCATCCATCTTGCAGCGTGCATTTTCAGCATAGCATCCCTTGCTACTTGATTCTGCACAAAAAATTCACCCGCTTGGTAAAACCAAACGGGTGAATTGAACCGTATATTGCAGTCGAGTCGTGATCAATCACGCTCGCTTGTAGCAAAGCTGATTGCTTCAGCGAAACTTATTTCGCAGGCTCTTCAGCTTTTACACCTTTTTGATATAGAGTGTAGATGTAAATTGGAATATCCAAATCTTCTAAGTGTTTGTAGATGAGTGGACGTACATCTTCCCAATCTAAACCGCCTACACCTGTTGCAAGACGCGGTAACGCCAAGCTTTCAATTTTCTCTTCTTCAATCAACTGTTTTAAGTTTTTCAAAGTGCGGTTGACGTATTCTGTCGATGCTTTACCTGGTTTTGAACCGTTGTCATAAGCCGCTTCCTGAGTCATCAGGTTGACGATGCGTTGACCTTCGGCATTGACCCAAGTCCATTGCTCACCCGCTTTAGGATGGTAAATATGACAATAGTTGCGGAAGTCTTTATATAGCGCAGGCCAGTGCTCACGCAGACTTAAAGCCAAACCTGTTGCAAAGTTATCGTTAGGGGCAACACCGTGAGCAATCGCACGTGCTTCGCTCAGTAAAATATCTCCAGAAACTTCATAAATCATGAATTTGACTCCTGTTTTTAATGGTCTTGTTAAACTGATCTTCTATATTCATATTAGCCAATCATTGCAGTTTTTCTAGTGGATTTTATAACTAATAAGTATTTGAAAAGTAATAAAATTTTTTAGAATTTTATGCTATAATTGTATGGGTAAAGCCGCTGAGTGTTCTTTAAAATAGCCTTCAAAAATAACCGTCAGAAAAATCTGATAAAGTGGCGGCAATAATTTATTTCCCCTTCTTTTTATCTTAGCACTATTGAGTGAAAATCGCTTGTAAAATGTACAAAAAAGCGTATGATCGGCTTCCCAATTTAATATGGAACATTGGTGAGAGAATAGTCACGTTATGCAGAAGCAATTGGCTTGAATTTTCCCTCAACATCTCCATCTAAAAGAGTAGCGACACTGCTCATTTCCATGATCAACCGAAAGGAACAGCGTAATGGCAAAGAAAAAACAGCCTGAGCTTATTCAGCATAACTTTGTGGCCAAGCACATGCACGAGGTCAACAAAAGTCAGGTTTTTGTAGACCGTAAGAAAAATGCCAAACGAGGCTATAGCAAACACAAACAAGGGCGATATTCCGATGATTATCGCCCTTGTTGTTTTTGGAGTGAATGGTGTGTTGCTTGAGGCTTAAACTAAGTTTTATGGAGATACGATACGTGTCGCTAGTTTCACCATATCGCCCAAGCCATGGGTTTTAAAATAATATTCCATCAGACTTTTCACCATCAGCGGATTATTCATTTTTAACGCCTGATCTAATAAATGTTGCGCATCGGTCATCGGTACATGACAAATTGCTTTACGCACCCGCAAGATATTACTTGAACTCATCGACAGGGTATTAAAGCCCATTGCCATCAGAATTACCGCAGACAGCGGATCTCCTGCCATTTCGCCACAAACGCTCACAGGCTTGTCATATTTATGACATTCTTTCACCAAGCGGGTTAAGGCGCGCAGTACTGCAGGATGAAAGTGTGAATAGACGTTGGCCACACGCGGATTGTTACGATCCACTGCCAATAAATACTGGGTTAAATCGTTTGATCCTACCGAGAAAAAATCCACCAACGGGGCAAATTCATCAATTTGCAGCAGCACACTCGGTACTTCTACCATAATGCCAATTTTCGGTTTGGTGATTTTAACCTGTTCTTCTTCCTGCACTGCTTGCAAGTCACGATCTAGCAAATACAAGGCTTCTTCAACCTCGCTGACACTGGTGATCATTGGCAGCAAAATATGCAGATTATTCAAACCAATACTGGCTTTGAGCATGGCACGAATTTGCGAAGAAAAAATTTCAGGATGATCTAGCGTGAAGCGAATCCCGCGCCAACCTAAGGCTGAGTTTTCTTCTTCAATCGAAAAGTACGGCAAGTCCTTGTCTGCGCCAATATCTAGCGTACGCATCACCACAGGTTTGTTGGCAAAGTGACTGAGCTGTTGGCGGTAAATAGCACGCTGTTCTTCTTCGCCCGGGAAACGGTCACGTAGCATAAATGGAATTTCAGAACGATATAAACCAACACCTTTAGCACCGCGTTGTACGCCACGCACCACGTCAATCATCAAGCCTGTATTGACATACAATTTTACCGCTACGCCGTCAGGGGTAATGGCATCTTTGGTTTCATATTGCTTGAGGTCTTTGGCAATCTGTTCTTCTTCTTTTTGAATTTCTTTATAGCGTGTCCGCATGCGACGTGGCGGGTTGATAAACACCCGACCTTGGTGCGCATCTACAATCATTTCCACATCGTCTAGGCTGTTGATCGGCAACTCAGTTACGCCAACTACGGTTGGAATACCCAAAGCACGTGCCACAATGACCATGTGAGAATTCATTGCGCCTTCGGTGGTGACAATTGCTGCAATTTTATCGACAGGCAGTTCTACCAAAGCTGCTGTGGAAATTTCTTCGCCAATTAAAATACTTTCATCGGTCAGTTCACGGTGACTGGCATCGGCTTCTTGTAAAGAGGCGAGAATACGACGCCCTAAATCTTTCAGGTCAGAAACACGTTCGCGTAAATAGTCATCTTCCATTTGTGAAAATAGGGCAATGTGATTGTCAATCACAATACGCACCGCACCTTGCGCCCAGTTACCTTCACGAATCAGTTCTTTAATTTCTGCAGGCAGGGCATTTTCATCTAGCATGCGTAGGAACACACTGAATAAAGCGCGTTCTTCTGCCATTAAGGCATCCTGCATTTTGTCATCTAGTGCCTGAATTTCTTGACGCACTGCATCTAGTGCGTTGTCTAGTAATTCTAACTCTTCACTAATGTCTTCAGCTTCACGATCAGGCACAGCCGCCAAATCTGCAGGGGGATACAGAATTACCGCACGACCCAGTGCAATCCCACCTGAACCCGATACGCCCTGAAAGGTTTTGTAGGCAGGCAGGTTGTTGGGTTTGCGGAATACATCAATATTGCCCACGGCATGCGCATGCGCAATGACACCAGAAAGCTGGGCGCAGAGCGTCACTAAAAAGGATTCTGCCGCTTCAGAAAAGTCTTGTTTATCCTTGTTTTGCACCACAAGAACGCCCATCACTTTACGACGATACATGACAGGCACGCCAAGGAAGGAATTATAAATTTCTTCGCCTGTTTCGGGTAAATACATGAAGCGTTCGTGTTTGGGCGCATCGTTTAGGTTGACAATTTCTTCACGTTGTCCGACTAAACCGACCAAACCTTCACTGGTATGTAATGACACATGCCCCACGGACTCAGGATTTAAACCCTTTGATGCCATGAGCAAGTAGCGTTGATTGCGTTCATCTAACAGGTAAATAGAGCAGACATCCACATGCATGGCTTCTGCGACCTGATTGACCATAATATCGAGTGATTCATGCAAACTGGTGGACGCATTGATTTCTTGTACAATGCGTCTAAGGGTATCCAGTTGCATGTTCGACATACGCGCTACTCCATATTCCAATCAATGATTTGAGGTCAGTTTTACACCACAGATGACCCTATAACAATAAGCTAAAAAATCTACATCTTCATGCAAATTTTAAGGTTTTTTCAGGGGCAATTGATTGCACAATTCCACCATCGCTTTACGGTAGACGTCACGTTTAAAATTGACGACCTGACCAAGCGGATACCAGTAACTGACCCATTGCCATTGATCAAATTCGGGTGGGTCTGACAAATTCAGCCGAATATGATGCGCTGACGCTGTCAGTTGCAATAAAAACCACTTCTGTTTTTGACCAATACATACGGGATCCGAATCCGTGCGTATATACCGATGTGGCAAACGATAACGCAGCCAACCCTTAGTTTGCGCGATAACTTGGACGTGTTCGGGCAGTAAGCCAACTTCTTCTCTCAGCTCACGATAAAGTGCCTGTTCAGGGGTTTCTCCATATTGGATACCTCCTTGTGGAAATTGCCATGCATTGTGACCAATGCGTTTTGCCCATAGAACTTGTCCAAACTCGTTTGCCAAAATGATCCCGACATTGGGTCGGAAACCTTCTGAGTCGATCATTTGGCTACCTAAATATTGTTTAATTTATGACTTTGCACTCGGGGATAATGATTTCTTTTCTCCAACTCGAAAACGCAAAGTGTAAATAATGTTAAAATTGCTATGATCTTAACGAATTTCTATCGACTAGCGGAGATAGATTTACAATTTTTTTCTTAAATTTCAGTTTTTACGAGTATTTTCATGAAATTGGCGCTATTTGATCTCGATCACACCTTGTTAAATACTGATTCAGATCATTCTTGGGGTGAGTTTTTGGTAAATGAAGGTTTGGTCGATCCAGTCCGTCATCGCGCCATGAACGACAAGTTTTATGAAGACTATAAGGCAGGGCAGCTCGACCCAATTGCATATAACGAATTTGTATTTGAATTTTTAACTCAGCACAACAATCAATACCTGACCGAATTGCATGAATTATTTATGCAAAAGGTGATTCGTCCGCAAATGCGTCCTGAAGGTTTTAAAGCAATTCAGCGTCATCAGGCTTTAGGACATGAATTGGTGGGCATCACCGCAACTTCTGACTTTATTACAGCACCTATTTTTCGTGAATTTGGCATTACTGAAATTATTGCCACCAATGCGGAAGTAGTCGATGGTAAATATACAGGCAAAGTGATTAACACCGCATGTTACCAAAAAGGCAAATTAGTGCGTTTGGAGCAATGGCTAGAAGGCCGCGATGTGACTGAGTCTTGGGCGTATTCAGATTCCATTAACGACCGTTTCTTGCTGGAATATGCGGATCATGCCATTGCGGTAAACCCAGATGCACGTTTACAGGCTTTGGCGGAAGAGCAAGGGTGGGATGTGCAGGACTGGTCAATTTAAAGCTTAGATTAGTGCAATTGTTGCTGTATCAGGTGTAACTAGTCGCTTGTTTCTGTTTTGTTTTTATTTGCTGCAATGTTGGATTATGTCATTCATTTTTAGAATAGGCATGCTAAGGTAAGACAAGAATTAAAAATGATCAGGAGTGAAAAAATGAGTGGTGTACGCCCAAGAATGACACATTTATTTGAACAACTGGGTTTGGATGCCAGTGAAGCTGCGATTCAGCAATTTATTGAAACGCATCAATTGAATGCAGAAACAACAATTGCCGAGGCAGAATTTTGGACGGAAGCACAGCGTCAGTTTATCGTCGAAAAAATGAAATCGGATGGTTCATGGGCAATTGTGGTAGACCAATTGAATGAATCTTTGCATGAAGATTCGGTGAGTCGTTAAGACTTCACTTGTGTCCAAGTTGAGCCAATAAAAAAACACCCTCAGTACAATCGTGTCTGAGGGTGTTTTTCATTCAAAAGAAACCATTAATCTTTTAGTGTTTCATCATCTCAATCAATTCTAAAACAGCGCGTGATTGCGTCCGTCCCGGATGCCATACCATGCCCAATTGACGGTTCATTTCTAAGTCAATATCTAACTGTTGTAAGTCCTGATTGACCAACGTTTTAGGTAAAACAGACCATCCCAAACCAATTGACACCAACATCCGAATTGATTCTAACGGATTGTTGCTCATGGTGACTTTAGGTTTAACACCTTGCTTTTCAAACTCTGCCAAAGTGATTTGACTGGTATAGGTTTGCGCGGCAGGCAACAAACTAGGGTAGGCGAGTAAATCGGTCAATTGCAGGTTTTTCTGATGTGCAAGCGGATGAAAAGATGCGACCACAAACACCAATGGATCATTCCAAATGGTGACATAAGACAGACGTTCATCTAATTTGGGCGGTAAGGTCAGAAAAGCCAGTTCTAAATCGCCTGCCAAAACTTGTTCATGTGCCTGTTCAGAATCGACAAAATGCACATCTAGCGTGACGTTGGGAAATTCTTGCACATATTCACGCAAATGATTGGGTAAATGGTGCAAACCAATATGATGACTGGTACCAATTTTCAGTTTGCCTTGAACCTGTCCCTGCTCATGGCTGAGAGTGTGGTGAATATCGCCCAGTTCATTCAGCCAATTTTTGACTTTGGGCAATAGTGAGTGTGCTGCATGCGTGGCTTGCACCCCACGACCTGCCGATTCAAACAGTTTCACGCCAAAATAGTCTTCTAGGCTGTGAATACGTTTGGTCACCGCAGGTTGGGTAATAAATAACTGATCTGCTGCCAAAGAAATAGAACCTGTTTCCATGACTTTTACAAAGGCTTCAAAGGCTGCAAGATTCATTTGCACCATCCATAAAGATTTTTTATTACTGTGCTTATTATTTAGAAAAAATTAGAATTAATCAAAACAAATTCTACTTATTTTTAAACTATGCATTCGGGATGATCTTGTAGAGATACAGCAGAGATAAAAAAAGATCATCGTGGGCTGCAACCAAGATGATCTCAAACTGAAATGGAATATTCACAAGCAGAATCTATAAAACCATTAAGCGATAATTTTAGAATCTTGCGTTTGTGCTTTCTTTTCCCAAATCCGCTCGTGAATGAAATACGCAACAGCTTGTACTGTCGGTTCGACCAAACTTAAGGTAATGGCCATCCAAATATTGCCTGTGACTATATAACCGACCACCATCGCCACGGTGATGTGCATGATGTAGTAGCTTAAAGTTTTTTTGAACATGCGTTGATTGTTGGCGACAAATTTTTGAATATGGCTCATGTGAATACTCCTTATGCTGCTTTGATCATTTTCTGTGTGGATAGCTAAAGGATAATCATTCTTATTTAATTTGTAAAAACGAATAATTTTGTAATTTTGATTGGAAAATTAGATTTTAATAGAAAGATTATAAGGTCAAAATTTTAAGCATCTATTTGTTTTTGCTTATAGGCAGGTCGTGATGAATCAATAAAAATTATTTTGCTAGAAATTCCTAAAAGTTTTTAAATTAATAAAAATGATAAATTAGATTTATACAAATTCGCGGTTATAATCAAATTAATGAAAAAATTACCCAGTCCAGTGGAGTAGATCTGACATGGCAGGCGAAAACCAACAAGCACAAAATCCAGCTGCAAAAACTTTGTACGACAAATTGTGGGATGATCACTTGGTCACTCAACGTGATGATGGCTCGGCTTTATTGTATATCGACCGTCATTTATTGCATGAAGTGACTTCTCCACAAGCCTTTGAAGGTTTGCAACTTGCAGGACGTAAGCCGTGGCGTTTAAGTGCCAACGTGGCAACGCCTGACCATAACGTACCAACGTCTAAGAAAGAACGTGCAGACGGTATTGCAGGTATTGAAGATGATACCTCACGTATTCAGGTACAAACTTTAGATGACAACTGTAAAACCTTTAACGTGGTGCAGTTTGACATCAACGACATCCGTCAGGGGATTGCGCACGTGGTTGGGCCTGAGCAGGGCTTAACTTTGCCAGGTATGACCGTAGTTTGTGGTGACTCACATACAGCGACTCACGGTGCATTTGGGTGTTTAGCGCATGGTATTGGGACGTCTGAAGTTGAACACGTATTAGCAACCCAATGCTTAGTTCAAAAGAAAATGAAAAACATGCTAGTGCGTGTAGATGGCAAATTAGGTCAAGGCGTTACACCGAAAGATGTCGTTTTAGCGATCATTGGTAAAATTGGTACTGCAGGCGGTACAGGTCACGCGATTGAGTTTGGTGGTCAAGTATTCCGTGATATGTCGATTGAAGGACGTATGACAGTATGTAATATGGCGATTGAAGCAGGCGCGCGCGTAGGTATGGTCGCTGTGGATGACAAAACCATTGAATACGTGAAAGGTCGTAACTATGCACCAAAAGGCGAGCAATGGGATGCAGCAGTTGCTTACTGGAATACTTTACACTCAGATGAAGGCGCGCACTTTGACACCGTAGTGGTATTACAAGGCGAAGAAATTGAGCCGCAAGTGTCTTGGGGAACTTCACCTGAAATGGTCATTCCAGTATCACAAGCCGTACCAACTTTAGAGCAGGCGAAAGATGATGTACAGCGCAATGACTGGACGCGTGCTTATCAATATATGGGCTTAACTGCAGGTCAGTCTTTGGCAGATATTCAATTAGACCGCGTATTTATTGGCTCATGCACCAACTCGCGTATTGAAGATATTCGTGCAGCCGCTGAAGTGATTAAAGGTCGTAAAGTTGCAGCAAGCATTAAACAGGCGATGGTGGTTCCGGGTTCTGGTTTAGTTAAGCAACAAGCGGAACAAGAAGGCTTAGACAAAGTGTTTGTAGAAGCAGGCTTTGAATGGCGTGAACCAGGTTGTTCAATGTGCTTGGCAATGAACGCAGACAAATTGCAACCGGGTGAACACTGTGCATCGACTTCAAACCGTAACTTTGAAGGTCGTCAAGGTAACGGTGGTCGTACCCATTTGGTGAGTCCAGCAATGGCAGCTGCGGCAGCAATCGCAGGTCATTTTGTAGACGTACGTTCATTCTAAGTTATGCCTTCATCCCAGCCTTCTCTCAGAGAGATGGCGTTCCCTCTCGCTATAGCAGAGGGCAAGGGAGAGGTTACGGATTCAGTGAGAATTAAACATGAAAAAATATACCGTTGAACAAGGTATCGTTGCACCATTAGACCGTGCCAATGTCGATACAGACTTAATCATTCCAAAACAGTTTTTGAAATCTATCAAACGTACAGGTTTTGGCGATAACTTATTTGATGAATTGCGTTATTTAGATGAAGGTTATCCGGGTCAGGACAACTCAAAACGTCCGATTAATACTGAGTTTGTATTGAATCAGCCGCGTTATCAGGGTGCTTCAATCTTAATTTCACGTGCCAACTTTGGTTGTGGTTCAAGCCGTGAGCACGCACCTTGGGCATTGAATGAATATGGTTTCCGTACCGTTATTGCACCAAGCTTTGCCGATATTTTCTTCAATAACTGCTTTAAAAACGGCATGTTGCCTGTGATCTTGTCTGAAGAGCAGGTCGAGCAATTATTTAAAGAGTGTGCGGCGACTGAAGGCTATCAATTAACCATCGACTTAGACGCGCAAGAAGTACGCACACCAAGCGGTACGGCATTTAAATTTGAAGTAGATCCATTCCGTAAGCACTGTTTATTGAATGGTTTGGATGATATTGGCTTAACATTACAAGCAGCTGATGACATTCGTGCTTATGAAGAGAAAACTAAGCAGTCGCGTCCATGGGTTTTTGCCGAAATTCAGGCATAAATTCGCTGAAATTTGTCATAGCATCGCTGCCTAACTCTTGCTAACATCGGCACATAATAATTTTTATATTTTGTATCTAACAGGTGAGGTTGGGCGCGAACAATGACTAAAATTTTCGGTCGGCTTGCTGTCATTGGATTATGTATCACCACGCTAAGCGCATGCCAAACGTGGAATACAGCACGCATTAAACAGGTGAAAGAAACTGAACAAAGCAAATCCAATGCACTGATTTACTGTGCGGGTACAGATGATTGTGAGTTTGAGCGTTTAAATACGGTCACAATTGTCGATGCAGAAAAACATCGTGTTACACGTGCTGCCATTCAGGAGGGTTTGGTACGTTTACAGGAATCATCCTTAAATAAATCCAATGCCTTGTATTTATCTGTACCGCCTAAACAACATGAATTGGTGATTCGCTTTTATCCCATTTCTAAAGATCGTGCAGAAAAACTGCATGTAATTCATAAGTTTAATGCCAGGCAAAAATATACCTTTAGAATGTATCGTGATCGAAGTCGTACTAAAGGCAGCTTATTAAATGTGTCTGCGCCAGATCCTTTATGTGTAGATTTGGTGCAAAACAACAAAACCATTCGACGTTTTTGCAAACCCTACAATGTCTTAAATGGCTTGGGTGAGTTTGTAGAACAAAAAATTTAATCCCACAGTCTTTGACTGTCATGAACAATGGAAACTCTCATGTCAAAACATATTTTGATTTTAGCTGGTGACGGCATTGGTCCAGAAATTGTGAAAGCTGCTGAACAAGTGCTGACACGTGTCAATGAAAAATTCAATTTGGGTTTGACTTGGGAACAAGGTTTATTGGGTGGTTCTGCAATTGATGCACATGGCGAACCGTACCCAGCAGTGACATCTGAGCAAGCGAAAAAAGCCGATGCAATTTTATTGGGTGCAGTTGGTGGTCCAAAATGGGACAACATTGAGCGTTCAATCCGTCCAGAGCGTGGCTTATTAAAATTGCGTTCAGAACTCAATTTATTTGCTAACTTACGTCCTGCAATTTTGTATCCACAATTGGCAGATGCTTCAAGCTTAAAACCTGAAATCGTATCAGGCTTAGATATCTTAATCGTGCGTGAATTGACAGGTGGTATCTATTTCGGTCAGCCACGTGGTATCCGTGAATTAGAAAATGGTGAAAAACAAGGTTTTAATACCGACGTATATGCTGAGTCAGAAATCAAACGCATTGCAAAAGTAGCGTTTGAAATGGCGAAATTGCGTGGCGGTAAAGTATGTTCGGTGGATAAAGCCAACGTACTGGAAGTGACTGAATTGTGGAAGCAAACCGTGACTCAGTTACATGCAGAACAGTACCCAGAAATCAACTTGTCGCACATGTATGTCGATAACGCAGCGATGCAATTGGTACGCGCGCCAAAACAATTTGACGTATTGGTGACAGGTAACTTGTTTGGTGACATCTTGTCTGATGAAGCGGCGATGTTGACAGGTTCTATTGGTATGTTGCCATCTGCATCTTTAGACGAAAATGGCAAAGGTATGTATGAGCCTTGCCATGGTTCAGCGCCAGATATCGCAGGTCAAAACTTGGCAAACCCATTGGCAACCATTCTTTCTGTGGCAATGATGTTACGTTACACCTTCCGCGAAGAAGCGGCAGCAAAAGCCATTGAAGATGCAGTAGGCAATGTATTAGATCAAGGTTTACGTACTGCCGATATTATGTCTGAAGGCATGAATAAAGTTGGTACTGTTGAAATGGGTCAAGCAGTCGTTACGGCACTCAACTAAAAATTTAAGCGATTTAACCTATCGCTTACAGCTCAAAATCAAATCATTAAACGCAGTCTTCGGGCTGCGTTTTTTTATTGGTTTTGTACTTTCAGAGTGTTTTAGCTAGGAGACTTAACAGCGTTGTCCCGAAACATACACTGCGGTAGCAATACCCTGCTGTAGGCGAAAATACAAATCACAAGTCAGTGCAACATCGTAACTTTCATGACTCGGGATACCGATATTTAACGGAACAGCACCAATACCTGTAGTGGGATGCTGCGCCATAGGGATCGGAACACGTACAGGACGAATAATGATACGGTAATGTAGCAATTGAGGGGTAGCTTGAGCTGTACCAAGCTGTTGATAGCCAATTTGGCTTAATTGCAAATGGGTCAGGATATATTGGCTAGATTGACCAATAAATTGCTGTAAATACGCATCGCGGTTTAAAGTGGAATGCGGTGGATTACTACTACACGCCACTAAACTGAGCGCAAAAAGACCTGTTATACAAGCAACGCAGGATCGAAATAACATGCTTTTTCTCCCTTGCTCAAAACTTTATTGTAGAAGGCAATGCAAGAAAAGAATGTGGTGATTCGATAAGCGGCGGGGACGAATTAAAGGCTAAACAGAATTTTTTTAAGTGAACGTAAAAAAGCCACTCCGAAAGTGGCTTTAGCTTACTCTAAAACTTAGCGTGCGCGATAAGTGATGCGACCCTTGGTTAAGTCGTAAGGTGTCATTTCAACTTTCACACTGTCGCCTGTTAAAATACGAATATAGTGTTTACGCATTTTACCAGAAATGTGAGCAATCACTTCATGACCGTTTTCTAAACGTACACGAAACATAGTATTAGGAAGCGTTTCGGTGACAACGCCTTCGAACTCGATGAGTTCCTCTTTATTGGCCATAGCCTACCTGAGTATCAAATTGGAAAGGCGCAAATTATAGGCAATTTTTCTGAAAAAAACAAGATGCTTTACCCTATACACAGCGCATCTGTTAGTAAAATAAGCGAATCATCGGTTTATACTTTTTCTGTAAAAATGGGCTTGGGTAGGTTGTCAGTTCGGTCAATCGCAGTTAATCTAATTTCAATCTTTTTAAGTATAAATGAAGTACATACAAGGAAGGTTTTTGCGTGGGTCAGCTAACTGATGCATCGGTTGTATTGCGTTTAGGCTACCAAGCGATTCGTCGTGCGGGGTTGCCAACCGAAGATATTTTAACAAAAGCAGGTGTGGCCTTAAATCAGGTCGAAGCCAATGAACGTACGCCTTTAAATGCACAATATGCGTTTTGGGTTGCGGCTGAGGAAGTCAGTAAAGACCCTGATATTGGTTTACATCTGGGGGAACATTTGCCACTTTATCGCGGGCAGGTGATTGAACATTTGTTTATTTCTTCAGAAAACTTTGGTGAAGGCCTAAAACGTGCTTTGGCTTATCAACGCCTGATTAGTGATGCTTTTGATGCCAAATTGGTGGTGGAAGATGGACGCTGCTATTTAACCAATGGCGTGCAGCCGTGGTCAGAAAATATCGTCAATCGTCATTTTTCTGAATGCGCCATGTCGGGTGTTTTACGCTTCTTTAAATTCATTACCGAAGGTCGTTTTCAGCCTATTTATATTGACTTTAACTTTAGTGATGGTGCTGCAGATGATGAATATTTCCGTGTCTTTGAATGTCCTGTGAGTTTGGGGCAGAAAGAAACGCGTTTGTATTTTGATCCGAGTATTTTGGATTATCCACTGTGGCAGGCAGAACCTGAGTTATTGCAATTACACGAACAGTTGGCATTGGAAAAACTGCAGGAACTGGCGCGTTATGATTTGGTTGGTGAAGTGCGCCGTGCCATTGGTTCGACCTTAGAAAGTGGAGAAACGACACTAGAAACAGTGGCGGCACAATTGAATATCACGCCACGTCGTTTGCGTACCCAATTGAGTGAAGCCAATACCAGTTTTCAGCAAATTCTGTCCGATTATCGATGTCGTTTGGCTAAACGATTATTATCGAATACCAATGAAAGCGTGGAGCGGATTGTGTACTTAACGGGTTTTTCAGAGCCAAGTACTTTTTATCGTGCTTTTAAACGCTGGACCAATGAAACTCCAGTGGAATATAGAAAACGTAAACAGCGTTAAGTTTGAAAATTTAAAACCTTTCCTAAACAGAATCCTCCCTAAATCCCCCTTTTTCAAAGGGGGGGACTTTCGTTTTTAACGCCTCGAAATGGAGCTCCTCTCTTTGGAAAAGGGAGGTCGGGAGGGATTAAATTATTCCGGCATGTTTAACCAATGTGGCCCTAAAGGAACTTTCGGTAAATCATACTGTTCAGGATAATGTGCCTGAATAAAATACAAGCCATCTGGCGGGGCAGTAATTCCTGCTGCTTTACGGTCTTGAGCTGCAAAAATTTGGTCAATATGTGCAATGTCATACAAACCTTGCCCGATCTCCAATAGACAACCCATGATATTGCGAACCATGTGATGCAAAAAACCATCGGCTTGAATATCTAACACTAAATAATTGCCGTGACGAATTAAGCGGCAATGGCTGACATGACGGACAGGCTGATTGGACTGACACGCTGCGGCACGAAAGCTTTCAAAATTATGTGTCCCTTCAAATTTCTGCGCAGCCGCAATCATTTTATCGACATCTAAGGGATAATAAGCGTGAGTGACTTGTTTGTGCAGCAAGGCAGGGCGTTGTGGATTGTTATACACGACATAGCGATAACGCCGTGCCTGAGCCTTAAAACGAGCATGGAAGTCCATATCCATCGTTTTAATCCATTGAATTGCAATGTCTTTGGGTAGTTGGCTGTTGGCACCCATCAACCAACCGCGTTCAGGGCGAATGGCATGCGTATCAAAATGTGCCACCATATTGGTTGCATGCACGCCTGCATCGGTACGTCCTGCACCATGTAAAATAATGGGTTCATCGGCAATTTTGCTCAGAACTTTTTCAATGGTTTCCTGCACACTAGGTACGCCTGCTTGCTGGGTTTGCCAACCCCGATACCGAATGCCACAAAACTCAATTCCGATTGCAAAACGCTGCATAATCACCTCAAATCACACTGAAGACTGCCAATGCGCATACCACTGTGCAAGGCTGTCGTATTGTAAATACATTTTTAAGGCTTTGGCATAAAGATCTGCGTGACTTTGGCAATCACTGATTAAAATTTTACTGTCCTGTAACCACTGGCTGATCGCATAGCGTTGTTGCATGCCACCAAAAGTGACTTGGGTGGTGAGAATCACGGCACATTGTTGAGCTTGTAAGGCCTGAATTAACTCAATCACTTCGGCATTGACGGCCATATTGCCTGTACCATAACTCTGTAAAATGAGGCAGTGTGGTGGCTGTTGCTGTAAGGCTTTTAAATTATCGACCAAAGCGGAAATGGCAATTGGCTGTAACATCCAGTTCAGGCAGTTAAAGTGCTGGGCTTTTTCAATATGTTGAGTGCTAATGTTGAATGCTGGCTCATTCTGCGATTTGTTCTCCGTGTAAACCAAAGCAGACTGACCTGTAAATGCATTTAACTCGGTGGTGTGTTGTTTCAGTGCCGTTGCGGCATGAATCAGTTGCTGATGGAAGGCCAGATATACTCCCTGAGTCACTTGATGAATCTGTTGTAAAGCAAAATTTAGGTTGTCCAAGGCATCACTAAATTCACGGGTATCTGTGCCTTGTGCATTGAGTAAGGGATATTGGCTACCCGTGAGAATGACATGGGTACTTTGCGCTAAAAAACGTGCCAAGACTGCGCTGGCATAGCTGAGGGTGTCGGTGCCATGTAAAATAACGAAATGTTGAAAATCATCGTGTTGTAATTTTTGAATATATTGAATGAGCTGTAACCAGTCTGCGGCTGTGCAGGCACTACTGTCTTTAATGACAGGGGCAACAAAGCATTCAATCTCTAAATTTAGGGGTAAGACCTGTGCCAAGCGTGGCAGAAATTGCTCCGCAGGCATTGGGCTTAGTGGTTCACCGACACAGCCAAAAGTGCCGCCCATATAGATTAACGCAATTTTTTTCATCATAAAAAAAGCAGCCAAGAATGACTGCTTTATCTTAATCTGATTTGAATTAAGAAGCGATTTGATTCAGTAACTGATCGGCACGTTGGCGTTGTTCAGCAGAATAATTTGCGCCTTGTTCGCTAAGTAAAGCTTTCGCAGCATCATAAGCGCCCAATTCCACATATTGGTTCGCCAAGTCTAAATTCAACTGAATTTCATCTACTTGAGATAAGTCTGGGAATGATTTCACCAATGGATCATTTAGATCAACATCTGTGCTGACAACGGTTGCAGCAGGTTCAAGTGCAATACTTGGTGCAGCAATGACTTCAGGTTCAATTGCAGGCTGAAGGTTGGTTTCCTCAGCAGGCGCACTGTCAAATGTGAAATTAAAATCAGGCGTTGCAGGTTCAGCTTTTGCTTCAACCGCAGATGCGCTTTCTGGTGTAGAAAAATTGAAGTCTAGACTTGGGGCTTTGACTGAAGAAGCTTCATTGACTGTTGATTCTGGGGCTGTTGTTTCAGCTGGACTTGGTGTTAAATCAAACGTGAAGTCGAGCGGTTTAACTTCCTCTGCAGGGCTTACACTTGGTTCAGCTGTAATTGCAGGCGCTTCAGTTTTTGCTTCTGCTGCTGTGGAATCGAGTGAGAAATTAAAATCCAGTGCAGCAGGTTCTGCTTTGACTTCAGGTTCGGCTGCTTTTTCTACAACAGGTGTAGCTGCAGGGCTGAAATTTAACGATGAGGTGTCAAATTCTAAAGCTGCTTCAGGTTCTGCAGTTTTATTTGAGGTCAGTTCGTGCTGTAACTGGTCAAAAGAAGCCGTTTGATTTGGCGTACTCACAGGTGCAGTAAAATCTAAGCTGCTTGGAGCTGCTGTCAGCGCTTCATTTGCTGATTTTTCAGCAATATCTTCATGTGCATGACTGGCTTTTTTCGCTTCAGCTTGTGACAGAATATCGTCAAGCTCTAAAGAACGTAAATGATTCAGCAATTGATCAATTGCAAATTCATCTTTTTGTTGTAAATGAATATCAAGCAATAACAAATACAAACCATGCAATGAGTTATCACGTTTTAATGCTTGGTTAATTTGTGCTTCTGCAGCAAAGAAATTACGTTCTTTGATCAGGTTTTCAATGTTGGTTTGGATTTTTACAGGAACAGGGGTAGAGTGTTGTGGTGTTGGAACAACCTCTTCAACCACCACCGATTTCTGGGCAACTTTTTTGGTAGTTGTGGTTTTCTTGGCACTGGTTTTGGCTGGCGCTGCTGTTTTCTTGTTGCTTGGTTCGGCTTCTTTACTTGCTTCACGCTTTTTCAAGAAAATTGCGATCACCAGTAATAAAATAAACGGAATCACATAAATCAGCATGTTTATACCCCTTGAGGATGTGGTCCCTGTTTGACCTTATCCCAAAAAAATCATTGTGTGTAACATTTAGTGTTTTGGCTTATTTGCGGCTTGTTGTTTTTGCAATTGTTGTTGCAGTTCAGCAAGGCGCGCGTTGAGTAATTGAATTCTGTGATCCTTCTGACGTAATGCCAATTCTAATTCTGTTACGTTTCTCTGTAATTTAACGGTTTTCTCACGGGATGTCATAACTTTTAATGACAAGTCACCCGAAGTTTGTGTGGATTGTGTGTTCTTCTTGGCAGAACCGTGGGTGGAGTCCTGTTGATTCTCTGCCACGAGGCTCATTTCTGCTTGATTTAAACGATATTTGGCTTTGCCTGATTGTGGTGCACTGGCCGTTTCTGGTTGTGGAATTGCGGCTTTTTTCTCTGGTTTAGAGTTAGCTTGTGCATGTAAGTTTAAGGTCGCACCACGACGTAAACGATTGGCATCGCCTTGAATAAAAGCATGCTCATTATTGGCTTTAATTTGTTGCATCACTTCGGCAACAGGGCGATTGTTTTCGCCCGCAATGCGTGAGGCAATGGCCCATAATGATTCATTCGATTGCACTACATGTTGAGTATTGACCGTAGGCTTCGCTGTTACAGGGCTTGGTTTAGCTTGTGTAGCCGCTATTTGTGCAGGCTTTTTCGTTGCAGCAGCAGGCTGAGTTTGTGCTAGTTGCTTCGTACGTTGCTGTTCAGCAAATTTTTGTACCAATGGATCAGCCGATTGTTGTGCGGTGACTGAAGTGGTGGCTGTAGATGCTGTCGGTGTTGGGTTGTTATTTGTCTGTGCTGGCGCTACTTTTGGGGCAATCACAGTCGTATTTTCACTTGCTGCGCTACGGCTTGGTGCAGTTTGAACCACCGTCACTGTTTGATGGTTTAATGCAGGTGGTGTATTACGTTTAATGGTTAACGGTGCTTCAAAAGCTTGTTGTTCAATTGCTTTAGGCGTTTCAACCTGATAGTTCGCACTTACGGGTAAATTTAAAGCAATGTCTTGCTCATTGACAATCATGACAGGCGTTAAAGCTTGTTCATTACTGCGTTGCATAGCGGCCAATGGCACAGGTGCACTGCGTTTTAATGGTGTACGAATATGTTGCAGGCGAGTTGCATTACCTTCTTTAATTTTGACCACAATATTCAACTCAGACTCGGTTAACGGTCGAGATGAGGTAATGGTGATAACCCCTGTACCATTGCTGTTACGACGTGTAAAAAAGTTAAGATGACCAGGCGGACGGTGACTCGCACCAATCGACATCAGATCTTCTGCCGTAGCTAAACTGACATCAATCGCTTCATTCACATTCGATTGACGAAAGTTGATTTCGGCATAGAGCAATTCCCCAGTTGTTGACTGAATTTGAATCGGGTCAACATTCATTGCATACATTTGCTGTGAAGCCAAAATAGATAAAATGGCGATCTTTAATTTGTTATATACAGTCATCTTAATTGTTAGCTCGGTCATTTATCGCAAGGCGAAAAGGATAGAGTAGCGAGTTGTATGTCGATTGTAAAATATTAACACGTTGATTACATAAAAAAGCCAGTCAAATTTGACTGGCTTGTTGAGTTTGATCACAGAATCCAAAATGATTCAGTGCTCAAGACGAGGCTTAAGCATTTTTGTAATCAATTAAGATGCGTAACATGCGACGTAATGGCTCTGCTGCACCCCAAAGTAATTGGTCACCTACAGTGAATGCACCAAGGTACTCTTTACCCATGTTCATTTTGCGTAAACGACCAACAGGTACTGTTAAAGTCCCTGTAACTGCAACTGGGGTAAGATCGGTCATTGATGCTTCGCGTGTATTTGGTACCACTTTTGCCCATTGGCTTGATTGACGAATCATATCTTCAATTTCGTTCAATGGAACGTCTTTTTTCAGCTTCAATGTGATTGCCTGAGAGTGACAACGCATTGCACCAATACGTACACAGTGACCATCAATAGGAACAATCTGCTGATTGCCTAAAATTTTGTTGGTTTCAACCTGACCTTTCCATTCTTCTTTTGACTGACCGCTTTCAAGCTGTTTGTCGATATATGGAATGAGAGAACCCGCTAAAGGCACACCAAAGTTTGCCGATGGGAAACCTTCGCCGCGTTGTAATTCGGCAATTTTAGAGTCGATGTCTAAAATTGGTGAACGTGGGTCATCCAACAAGTCTTTGGTGTTGTTATACAAGTAGCCCATGCCTGTGATCAGCTCACGCATGTTTTGCGCACCTGCACCAGAAGCTGCTTGATAGGTCATTGAAGTTGCCCATTCCACCAAATTGTTTTGGAATAATGAACCCAAGCCCATCAACATGAGTGAAACAGTACAGTTACCGCCCACAAATGTTTTGGTGCCATTCACCAAGCCATCTTTAATGACATTCATGTTGACTGGATCAAGTACGATAATCGCTTCATCATCCATACGTAGGGTAGATGCAGCATCAATCCAGTAACCATTCCATCCTTCAGCTTTAAGCTTCGGGAAAACGGCAGAAGTGTAATCACCACCTTGACAGGTAATAATGACATCCATTTGCTTCAGACTTTCAATATCTGTTGCATCCATAAGTGCTGGGGCAGTCTTACCACCAAATGCTGGTGCTTCACCACCAGCATTACTGGTAGAGAAATAGAATGGTTCAAAATGAGCAAAATCATTTTCTTCAACCATACGTTGCATAAGGACGGAACCCACCATCCCGCGCCAACCGACCAGACCTACTTTCATGCCACTTTGCCTCGGTGCGTTAAAAAACAATAAAGGAATATAAGTCTATCAAAAGGGGGCGCAACTGCAAGCATTACATGAACAAAACATGAGTATTATTGAGTGAAATCTCTTGTTTGTGTTACATACAAAATTGATAACTTTGGTTTTCATGTAAAAACGACAAAAAATACAAAAGAGTAAAGCAAGATGATTTGGGTAAAAGGGCTTGCAATATTAGTCATTTGGTTAAGTTTTTGGTCACTGATTCCACGTGATGAATGGTGGATTCGGGGCGCAGATTTTCCACGTTTACAGATCTTGGTTTTAGGCATCATTGCCTTTGTTTTGCTCCTAATTTGGGAGCAGACGTGGGATGTGTCTAGCCAAGTGATTTTAATTGGACTGATTGCGGCTTTGGCTTATCAGCTCAAAATGGTCTTGCCCTACACCTTGCTGTGGAAAAAACAGGTCAAACAAGTTCGTCCAGAACAGCTAAATCCTGAAAAACAAATTTCATTAATCGTGTCCAATGTTCTGACACCAAATCAGAAATATCATCTGTTGATTGAACATATTCAAGCCTTAAAACCAGACTTGGTATTGACTTTAGAAACTGATTTGGCATGGCAACAAGCCTTGTCTGTGATTGAAGCCGACTATCCTTATCGGGTCGCTGTGCCTTTAGATAATTTATATGGCATGCATTTGTATAGCCGTTTGCCATTAAAAGACACTGAGATCAAATTTATTCTCAGCGATGAAATTCCATCCATTCATACCAGTGTGATTTTGCCTTCGGGGCAGCCTGTACAGTTGTATTGTTTGCATCCTAAACCACCAAGTCCTACCGAAGCCAAAGATTCAGTTTTAAGAGATGCCGAATTGTTGATTGTAGGCGATCAAATCAAAGATTTAGATGAAAGCTGTATCGTAATGGGTGATTTAAACGATGTGGCGTGGTCGCGGACTACGCGCTTGTTTCAAAGAATCAGTGGCTTGCTCGACCCGCGCGTAGGGCGGCACTATATCAATACCTTTCATGCCGATTATCCTTTACTGCGTTGGTCATTAGACCATGTATTTCATAGTACCGATTTTGCATTGGTGGATATGCAGCGTTTGGCGCATATCGGTTCAGACCATTTTCCTGTGTATGTGGTATTGCAAACTGGGCGGGTGTTTGATCGAATTCAGGAAGAGCTGCCCCAAACTGATGCCGATGAGCAGGAAGCACAACAGGCGATTCAGGAGGGGATTGAAAAAGCAGAGCGAGAAGAAAAACTGGTGACCGATGAAATTGCACAACCGTATAAAGCACAGGATAAATCGGTTTAGAAATTAAACGAAAAGTGTACGAAATGGCTTACACGGATTTAGGCACATGACGCATGGTTTATTCTGACTGATCTGGTTAAGATTAATTCATCAGCACAAGGACTCGGGAACGGAATATCCCATTAAGGAAGACGACGCTGACGGATAAACATCAAGGATATGATGTAGGTAAGGAACGCCATACAATAAAATAACAATAAGTTTTGAAAGCACAACCTCATGAGCCCGAGTTTTACAGGATGTAGAACTCGGGCGATGATTTTTGGGGGACTTATTTTTTTCACTCTCATAGTTTTTAAAAAAAATTAAACTTCAATCAGCTCGATTCAGTTCTATGGTTTGGTTTTAGGCGTATTTTGACTGCAAAACTTGCTGATATAAATCTAAGGTTTGATGACACATATCTGCCAAGCTGAACAATTCAACAGGGGCGACACTTTGCGGTGTTTCCAGATGCAATTGCACTGCATTGAATAAAGCGACTTGGTCATCTACCGCGATGAGTCCTTGCGGATACAGTTGTGATAGAATTTCAGCCACACCACCACGGTTCCAGCCAATCACAGGTGTTCCTAACGATAAAGCCTCGAGCGCAGTGCGTCCAAAGGTTTCTGCCTGATTGGAAAGTGAAAGTACAATATCGCTAAACGCAAGCCACTCGCGAATGTCAGAACGGTGTCCAACAAAGGTTATCGCTTCGGTCAGATGTTTATCCCGAATATTGCGTTCCAGTTCCTGTAAATAAGCTGCTTTTTTAACATCTGCACCGCCTACAACAACAGCATGAATCTGTGGATACTGGGTTTTTAATTTCGCAATTAGATCAATCAATGTTTCATGACCTTTTAAGCGGGTGATACGTCCCGGCAAACAAATTAAAAACTTATGTTCAAGTTCTGGGAAATCTTGATAGGTTTGTTGCATCCATTGTGCCGAAGGTTGATACCCGTGCGGAAATGCAGCAGGGTCAATTCCACGATAAATACGGACAATATCTTCAGGTGGACAGTTTTGATAATGATCACGAATGTATTTGACTACACTGTCAGAAACTGCGATCACTTTTTCCGCTTGGGTCATAATTTGGCTGTAACGGTTAACTGAATAAAAACCATGTACAGTTGAAATTAAGTGTGGACGTTTTTCGGCTGGAATACCTTTTAGGGAAAAATGAGTTAGCCATGCAGGTACGCGGGAACGTACATGCACAATATCAGGTTGATGTTGCATAATCAGTTGGCGTAAAGGACGGATTTGCCACAAGCTTGATAATGATTTTTTGTGGATGGCTAACTTTAAATGAGTGGAACCTTCAGCTTTGAGTTGGTTAACCATCCGTCCGCCATTCGACACCACCAATGACGTATGTCCTTGAGCGACCAAGGCTCGGGCGATTTCGAGCGTACCGCGTTCTACACCGCCACTGTTTAATTCGGGTAATAACTGCATGACTTTCATGAATCTTTCCTTCTGCCGTACAGATTAGTAAATACTGTCATAACCTTCGGGGCGGCTCTTAAACCGACGATGAAACCACATATATTGGGTAGGAGCGATCCGTAATTGCTGCTCAATAATGAAATTGGTGCGCGTTGCATCTGCAACTTCATCTGCGCTTGGGAAATCCAGCAGTTCAGGTTCAATCAAGACTTTATATTGAGGGTTGGAAAGCTCACCTGTACGGTAAAAATATAACGGAATTGCTGCGGCTTTGGTCATTTTAAGTAAACGACGATGCGCTGTAACTGTCGCAGCAGGCACGCCAAAAAATGGCGCCATAACACCTTGTTTTAAACCAAAGTCCTGATCTGGGCTATACCAAATGGCACGACCATTTTTTAAGTGGCGGATTAAACCACGCATGTCATCGTGGTCAATTTGATGACCGTAAATGGTGGCGCGACAACGGTAAATCAGCATGTCCAGTAAGGGATTGTTTTGTGGACGATAGACCACATCGGGGTCAAAATATTGCGCACAGACATAGCCGCCTGCATCTAGCAGAGTAGAATGTGTACCTAACAATAAAACCCCGCGACCATCTGCTTGGGCTTGCTGAATATGTTCTAAACCTTCAACCTGAGTACGTCCTTTAAACCACTGTGGACAGTACCACGCATTTAAGGTTTCAAATACGCCCAGCATTTGATCAACAAAGACTTGGCGAGCATTTTCTTGTACTTCAGCCTCGCTCCATTCAGGAAAACACACTTCCAAATTGCGTAACGTAGTTACGCGACGTGACTTCATGCTGTTAAAGGCAAGATTGCCTAAAAGCTGCGCCAAACGATACTGAATCGCCCACGGCAAAATTGCTAAAATCATCAGGCAGACAATGCCAATCCAGATGCCCCAATATTTTGGCAACAGGAAAGACCATTGAAATTCGCCTGGTTGATATTCAGTGTGTTGACTCATAATGACCGTGTAAAGTGTTGTATCGTTGCAGTTTAGCACGAACCGATTTTAAAATTTAAAAGCATCCGTCCAATGGGAAAGATGCTTAAAACGGTTTTGCGAAGTCTTTCAGGACAAGCGTAGACGAAGTGTCAATAGACCCTAGTTACCATTCGCCAAGTTTTCCAGTTCGTCCCAACGCTCCAGTTTTTCCAGCAGTTCTTCATCAATTTCAGCCAAACGCTGTGAGGCTTTGGTGGCTGCATTGGCATCTGTTACAAACCAAGAACCATCCGCCAGTTTTTCAGCCAATTCGGTTTGTTCCTGTTCCAGTGCTTCAATTTCACCTGGCAACTGCTCTAAAGCACGTTGATCTTTGTAGCTCAATTTTACTTTTTTAGCCGTTGGTGCTGCTGCAGCCGCTTCGGCTTTGGCAACGGCTTTTTTAACATCACTTTTTTGATCAACCACAGTTTGGTCTGGGCGTTGCTGCAAATAGTCCTGATAGCCGCCAATATATTCATCAATATTGCCTTTGCCATCAAATACCCAAGTTGAAGTCACCACGTTGTCCATAAAGGCACGGTCGTGTGAAATCAGCAATAAGGTGCCTTTATAGTCGCTGAGCATTTCCTCAAGCAATTCTAAAGTGACCATATCCAAGTCGTTGGTCGGCTCATCCATTACTATCAGGTTAGATGGTTTGAGTAATAATTTGGCCAGTAAAATACGGTTGCGTTCACCGCCAGACAAGGCTTTAACAGGCGTGCGCGCACGTTCGGGTGAGAATAAAAAGTCTTGTAAATAACTATAGATATGACGACGTTGTCCGTTCACATCAACAAAATCTGAACCTTCAGACACGTTATCTTTGACCGACTTTTCCAAATCCAAGACGTTACGCAATTGGTCAAAATAGGCAATTTCCAGTTGTGTTCCTGTTTTGACAGAGCCGCCATGCTCAATTTCACCTAAAATGGCTTTAATCAGAGTGGTTTTACCGACACCGTTATCACCAACTAAACCAATACGGTCGCCACGTAATACCAATGTTGAAAAGTCTTTGATAATTGGAGCTTGATTGCCAAAGGCCACTTGTAAATGTTCAATATCAAAGACCAGTTTACCTGAGCGATTGGCTTCCTGCGCTGCCATATTGACTTTGCCTTGTTGGAAGCGACGTGCTTTGGATTCTTCACGTAAGGCTTTTAAAGCACGCACACGTCCTTCGTTGCGGGTACGACGTGCTTTAATGCCTTGACGAATCCATGCTTCTTCTTCGGCCAGTTTTTTATCAAACAGCGCATTTTGTTTTTCTTCAGCTTCAAGTTGCTGCGCTTTTAAATCTAAATAACGCGAATAGTTGCCTTCGTAGCTGCGTAATACACCACGATCTAACTCGACAATGCGGGTGGCGATACTATCGACAAAAGCACGGTCATGCGAAATAAACAGTAGAGTTAAATTATTTTGATCGAGTAAAAATTTTTCTAGCCATTCAATACTTTCCACATCTAAGTGGTTGGTCGGCTCATCTAGCAACAATACGTCAGGTTGGGTGAGTAGGGCACGTGCCAACAACACACGACGTTTACGTCCACCCGATAAATCGGCCAAGTCGGCATTTGGATCAAGTCCCATTTTACTTAAAATGGCATTGACCTTATTTTCTAGCGCCCAGCCATCAAGCTGATCTAGCTTGTGTTGCAAGTTCCCCATACGGTCACAGGCATCCATATCGCCCAATACACAGGCATCACTGGCTTCGTGATAGGCTTTTAATACTGCAGCAGCTTCGCCTGCACCATCAGCAACAATATCGGCGACTTTGCCTGAATCCATGGGCACATCTTGCGCCAACATGGCAATGGTGATGCCATTTTGAATAGACACTTCACCTGCATCGGGCAGTAAACTTCCTTCAATCAGTTTAAGTAGAGTAGACTTACCTTCTCCATTACGGCCAATCAAACACACTCGTTCGCCACGTTCTAGGTTAAAATTCGCGCCGTCGAGCAAGGCAGGTCCACCAAATGCGAGTTGGACATCCCTTAAAGTAATATAGGCCATAGTGTTTCCTAAAAAATCTCAAATGAGGATTTGAAATGACTAAACAAAGTATAGATGATCAGGCGTCATTTTCCGCACCCATTGAAGATTTGCAAGTGCGAATTGCATTTTTGGACGATTTAGTTGAGCAATTGAATGAACAAGTGGTTCATCAAAGTCTGGAAATTGCTGATTTAAAGAAACAAATGCAGTTGTTATATCAGCGGGTAGAGTCGGCAGATTTGTCGGATGGGATTGCACCATTTGACCCGATGACCAATCGCCCACCACACTATTAATCAATCGTACTTAATCAACGGTATTGGTTTCCGTGCTGATTTTAATTTGACCTTTGCTGTACTTCCCGCTGTAATGCTCGGCTGCTGTGCCTGAATCTTTTAAACCCTATTGTGTCCGCTAAAGTTTATGTCCTCTAAAGTTGTATTACTTGACCTTGAAAACAACCTGCCTACCGCGACTTTGTTGCGAGAAATTGTTGAGCATCATCCGAGTGTGTATCTGTTTAATTGTGCAGGAAAATTTGAATATAACTTGCAGGATTTAACTGAACTCGCTGGCTGGATCAGTACGGGTCAACTTATGATTTTAGACAGCCCGCGCGCAGAGTTTAAAGAGTTTGAATATGCAGTGGTAGTTGGGCAACTGATGGCACTGCTAGAGCCAGAAACACAAGTTGAAGTGATTTCTGCGGCTGACAGTATTCAGATTTTAATGGAAATGTTGCAAGCATCTGAAATTGCCTGTCACCTGATTCATATTCAGCCTGAAATGCAGTCTGGGAAAAGCAAAAATCGTTTACCAAGCCCAATGGCAATTCGCAGCAAACCTGAATTGCTGTTGGTAAAAAAGTACTGTGATGCGCTGGCAAAAATGTCAGGCAAGCCAACCAACTTAGAAGCTTTAAAACACTCAATTGCCAATATTTTGCAACTTGAGGCCGACAAAGTGCAGCATGTGGTTGGTATGTTGATGAGCCTGAAAATTGTAAAGCGGGTGGATGAACAAATTAGCTTTCGTAAAAAAGTTCTGAAACAATGGGCTCAACTTGACCTAGATGTCGTGGAAGAATCTACGCAAGAGGCGACAGTCACTTCTACAATCGTGGCGCAAACTGAAGCCGTAGAGCCACATCCTCAGCACAGTTTATTTAAAAACTTTAGCCAAATTGACCCTGTGCAATGGGAAGTTGCCAAAAAGTTACGTGAGCTAAAAGGTGAAAAACCAAAAGATATTTATGAATTGCGTGATTTGCTGGAACGGTTATTTCCAAAATCTGATATTCGTTTATTGCTCAAAGAACTGATTGAAAAAGGCTATATTTATTGGAATGGACATGAAGTGCTATATAGTCATGAGATGTTTTTAAGCTAAGTTTTAGAATTTTTCGATTAATGGTATGTGTCGATTTAAAACCCATCTGCAAGATTATTTTTTTATCGATAAGACTGATTTAAGTCATCATTTATCAACCATTTAAAGTTTTGAAAATGATGCCTTTTCACGTAAGACGATTTTAAGCTGTTTGTAGGCAGATAGACTAAAACACTTGAAATAAATAAATCACAGCTTATTTTAATCTTGCGTTTTATATTGTGCTTATGCAACTCTAATATAAGAATAGAAAGGTTGTACTATGGAAAATACTGGAATTTGGGTTGCCGTTGCCATCATTATATTTGTGATGGGCTCTATTTTTGGTCTGCGTGTCAGCCCAAGAGAAAAAGCTTTAGGATTGATGCGTGAAAAAGCCCGAAAAATGGGACTACACCCTCGTTTGGTGGTTGCACCTGATTGGACAAAAATCCCCAAAGCTACGGAATCACGTGCCAGTATGGTGGCGTATTACAGCGTACTCATTGCCGATGCACGTTTACCGTTAATGCGTGCTTTAGTGACAGATCAAAAGCTAGAGCTGTTGCATGGCGATGAGAAATTCCAAGGCTTACCCATTGCATTAAAGGGCATTTATGCTATTGATATGCAGGCAAACTGTGTAGGAATCTATTGGGATGAAGAAGCCGATCTTCGCGCAACTCAATTAGATGAGATGAAAGCCTTTTTACATAGCTTGGCTGAACGTTAATTTTTAAACCATTAAATAGGAAATACGGTTACTTATGGCGAACGCTCCTCGGTCCACATCCAAAAGCACTGCAGCCAAATCTGAAGCTGGTCACAAACGTGCTTTAGTGATTGTGGAGTCGCCTGCAAAAGCGAAAACAATCAATAAATATCTTGGTTCGGACTACATTGTGAAGTCTTCGGTCGGTCACGTGCGTGATTTGCCAACCAGTGGTGGCGCAAAAACCACAGAAAAGAAAACCACCACCCGAACCAAACTGACCGAGGCTCAGAAAGCTGAAAAAGCTCAACAAGCATTAGTCAACCGTATGGGGGTTGATCCTGAACATGACTGGAAAGCACACTATGAAGTGCTGCCAGGCAAAGAAAATGTAGTCGCTGAATTAAAAAAACTGGCATCGCAGGTCGATGAAGTCTATCTCGCAACGGACTTGGACCGTGAAGGGGAAGCGATTGCGTGGCACTTAAAAGAAGTCATTGGTGGAGATGACTCACGTTATCAACGTGTCGTGTTTAACGAAATTACCAAAAATGCGATTCAAGAAGCCTTTAAGCATCCTGCGCGTTTAGATACCAACAAAGTCAATGCCCAACAGGCACGTCGTTTCTTAGATCGCGTGGTGGGTTTTATGATTTCGCCACTGCTCTGGGAAAAAATTGCCCGTGGTTTATCGGCAGGACGAGTGCAGTCAGTTGCGGTGAAGCTGGTTGTGGAGCGCGAGCGTGAAATTCGCGCCTTTGTACCCGAAGAATATTGGCAAGTCTTTGCAGATACTAAATCTGAAAAAGATGACATTCGTCTAGAAGCGGTTAAGCAAGCGGGTAAAACCCTCAAGTTACGCAACAAAGCTGAAACCGATGCTTTACTGAACTTGATTAAAGATGCGCAATACACCGTATCTGCACGTGAAGATAAGCCGACCAAAGTCAACCCAAGTGCGCCGTATATCACGTCAACGCTGCAACAGGCTGCGAGTACCCGTCTTGGTTTTTCAGTCAAGAAAACCATGATGCTGGCACAGCGTTTGTATGAGGCAGGTTTTATCACCTATATGCGTACAGACTCGACCTTCCTGAGTGATGACGCGGTCAATATGGTGCGTACGCATATTGAAGCGGAGTTTGGTCAAAAATATCTGCCTGCTAAACCAAATCGTTATGGCAATAAAGCAGGCGCACAAGAAGCGCACGAAGCGATTCGTCCATCTAATGTTGCGCTTAAAGGCGACAGTTTGGTGGGTGTAGAGCGCGATGCACAGCGTTTATATGATCTGATTTGGCGTCAGTTCGTCGCTTGCCAAATGACACCAGCCGAATATTTATCATCGACCATTTTGGTTGATGCCAATGGTGTCGAGTTAAAAGCCAAAGGTCGTACGCTAGTTTTTGATGGCTTTACCAAAGTGCGTGGGCAAAACAAATCGGATGATGATGTGTTACTGCCTGCAGTTAAAGTCGGTGAAATTCTTAAATTAGAGAAGCTTGATCCATCACAACACTTTACCAAACCGCCTGCGCGTTTTACCGAAGCCTCTTTGGTGAAAGAGCTTGAGAAAAAAGGTATTGGACGTCCATCGACCTATGCTGCGATTATTTCAACTATTCAAGACCGTGGTTATGTCAAACTGGAAAACCGTCGTCTGTTTGCCGAAAAAATGGGTGAGATTGTTACAGATCGTCTGGATGAAAGTTTTAATAACCTGATGAACTACGATTTTACAGCAGACTTGGAAGGTCAGCTGGATAAAGTTGCAGATGGAGAACGTAACTGGAAAGACTTACTCAACAGTTTTTATGGTGACTTCAAGCAGCGTTTGACCAATGCACAGGGCGAACAAGGCATGCGCCGTAATCTACCTGTAGAGGTCGATGCAGTACATTGTAAAGAATGCTCACGACCAATGCAGATTCGTACAGGTACGACAGGCGTATTCTTAGGCTGCTCAGGCTATAACTTGCCGCCAAAAGAGCGTTGTAAGGGAACGCTGAACCTGACACCTGTAGAATCACTTGCCGCCTTATCCGATGATGATGCCGCTGAAACCGCAGATTTGATGTCTAAAAAGCGCTGTCCAATTTGTGAAACAGCCATGGACAGTTATGTAATTGATGGCGGTCGTAAACTGCACATTTGTGGGAATAACCCAGACTGTTCAGGTTTTGAGCTAGAAGAAGGTGAGTTCAAAATTAAAGGCTATGATGGTCCAACCATTCCGTGCGACAAGTGTGATGGCGAAATGCAGTTGAAAACAGGTCGCTTTGGCCCTTATTTTGCCTGCACCAGTTGTGAAAACACACGTAAAGTACTCAAGAATGGTCAGCCTGCGCCACCGCGTGTTGATCCAATTAAAATGGAACATTTACGCTCAACCAAACACGATGATTTCTTTGTGTTGCGTGATGGTGCAGCAGGCTTGTTTTTGGCAGCCAGTAAGTTCCCGAAAGTACGTGAAACCCGTGCGCCGAAAGTCGCGGAATTGCGTACTGTTGCAGAACAGCTTGATCCAAAATATCAATTTATTTTGCAAGCACCTGATGCAGACCCAGAGGGTAATCCAACATTGGTGAAATTTAGCCGTAAGAATCAAGCGCAATATATTGGTTCGGAAACGCCTGAAGGCAAACAAACCAAATGGTCATTGGTTTACCAAGATGGTAAATGGGTTGAGGCTTAATTATCCAAATTACAAAATGCTGGCTTCGGTCAGCATTTTTTTAAATCATATAATTTGAAATGTGAAAAATAAAAAACAGAGAGGTTTTGTGAATCTTAATCCGATGTGGGGGTCGAGTTTAAAGATAATAAGATTAAACTCGGTAAAGTGATTGCCTAAAGATATTTAAAGTATGTGGAAAAAAATCCGAATTTTATGCTTATTGCTGGTTTTGCTGGTCGTCGCAGTCAATGCTTGGCGTGATCAGAACCAAGACTGGAATAAGCCCATCATCGTATTGTTACACCCAATCAATGCCGATGGACGATCAAATACCCAAAACTATATCAATACATTAAATATCAATAATTTAAATTCTGCTCAAGACTATCTAAAACAAGCTTCTTTGCAGTACCGTGGGCAACCCATTGCGCTCTATTTCAAACAGGGGCGAGAATTAAAGCAGTTGCCACCAAAAGTGCCTGAGCAAGCATCGCTACTGAGCACCGTACTTTGGAGTTTAAAGTTCCGATTTTACGCTTGGCAGCAACGACAAAGCAGTGATGGTACGGCAACCGTGACGCTGTACCTGAATTATTATGATCCGAGTCAAACTCAAATTTTGAAGCATTCCACCGCTTTACAAAAAGGTAAAATTGGCTCGGTGAATTTATTTGCTTCTGCTGCACACAGTGAGCGTAATACCATGGTGATGGTGCATGAATTACTGCATACCTTTGGTGCCACAGATAAATATGATTTAAGCACAGGTCAGCCGATTTATCCGATTGGTTATGCAGACCCAAATCAGCAACCATTGTATCCACAACGACAGGCTGAACTGATGGCGGGTTATGTGCCACTTTCGCAAAGCAAAAGTAAGATGCCTGAATCGTTACAGCAGACGCGTATTAACGAAATTACTGCCATAGAATTGGGTTGGAAATAATGTGGATAAGCATGCACTTATCCACATCTCCACAATATAACCTGTGTAAAAGTATGTGCTTGAGCATGACTTGAGTATGAATTGAGCCATTTATATTCATGGGTTTATTCCTAAACCGATCTGTTAAACTATTCATCCACCCACTACGATGAGTCACTATGAGTTTAGCCAGCCTAATTGATGAATTGAATCCCCAGCAAAAACAAGCAGCCACGACAGCACATCAACATAGTCTGGTCTTGGCTGGCGCAGGCTGTGGCAAAACCAAAACCATTGTGGCACGTGCAGCGTACTTGATTGATCAGGGTATTCCAGCCAATCAAATTCAAATTTTGACCTTTACCCGTCGTGCGGCGAGTGAAATTGTCGCACGGGTGGAGCTAGCGCTGGGCGAGCAAGCCAAAGGCTTACGTGCTTCGACCTTTCATACTTTTTGTATGTATCTGTTACGCCGTACTCCTAAAGCCTTTGGCTTAGAGCAGTTTTCAATTATTGATCGTGATGATCAGTTGATGATGTTTCGCCTCATTCGTGGAAAAGATGATAAGAAAAATCCAAGTCAGTTACCCAAGCCTCAAGAATTATGTGATTTGTATTCTTTTGCGCGGAATACCCGTCAAAAACTGAGTGTGGCTTTAGAAAAGCAACAGCCTGAATATTTGGCATTAAAAGATCAAATTGCTGAAATTATGCAGGAATACGAAAGCCGTAAACGTGCACGTGGCTTTCTCGATTATGACGATATTTTGGCTGTGGTGGCATCGGCATTGGCGCAGTCGGAAGGTCTGGTCGATTATGTCGCGTCAATTTGTCAGCATCTTCTGGTTGATGAAATGCAGGACACCAATCCTTTGCAATGGGCTTTGCTTGAGCCTTTAAAAGATCGGGTCAGTTTGTTTTGTGTGGGCGATGATGCACAATCGATTTATGGTTTCCGTGGTGCAGATTTTGAAAATATTCATCATTTCACAGAGCGCGTACCCAATGCTCAAATTTTCAAATTAGAGCAAAATTACCGTTCTACGCAGGAAATTTTAGACCTGTCCAATTGGTTGTTAGATCAAAGTGAGATTCGCTATAACAAACGGTTGCAGGCGCATCGTGGTGATGGCATCAAACCCAAAATGCATATTTTCCCGAATGAATTTGATGAAGCCAAATGGATTGCGATTGATATTAAAGAGCGACATTTCTTGCAAGGCGCGCCGTGGTCAGATCACATGGTCTTGGTGCGTTCGAGTTTTGCAGCGCGACATATTGAAGCCGCCTGTATTGCGGCAAGTGTGCCGTATCGTTTTATTGGCGGCATGAAGCTCTTGGAAACTGCGCATGTGAAAGACTTACTTAGTTTATTGCGCGTTATTGCCAATCCTTTAGATGATATTGCATGGATGCGTTTTCTCACTTTATGGAATGGCGTGGGTGATGTCGGTGCGAGTAAGTTGGCGCAGCAATTGTTACTTGAACCCACAATGGATAAGGTGATTGAAAAGCTGGAAAAATTTGGACGCTTGCCAGAAAAAACTTTATTGATCATGAAGCAAATGGATGTCTTACGCCATGAAGTTGCAGCTTGCGTCGGTTTAGGCATTGAAGCGATTCAGGAACAATTGGCTGATAACTATAAAAAAGACTGGAATCGTCGTCAGGGTGATTTTCAGTTGGTGCAACAATTGGCGGGCAAGCATGCACAGTTAAGTGAGTTTTTAGAAGAATATGTGCTCGATCCTGTGTCTATTTCTGAAATTGAACGCCAGTCCGATACCGATGTGGTCACTTTAATCACCATCCATTCTGCCAAAGGTACGGAGCAAAAAGTCTGTTATGTGGCGAATGTGACTGCAGGGCAGTACCCGCATGCACGGGCGCAGGGCAGTTTTGATGATATTGAAGAAGAACGTCGAGTGCTGTACGTGGCTTTGACCCGTGCCCAAAATGAACTGATTTTAACCAAGCAAAATTTTAATTTATGGGCGCGTGATACGGTAGATGAACAAGGGCGCAAACTGGACAGTTATTTTTTGAATGATCTGACACGGCAGTTGTGTACGATGGAAACTCATCACCGTACCCGTCAGCAAACTGTGAAAAGTGCCTTGGTGGAACGCCAAGCGATTAATTTAGATTTTGGCATTGATCTCGATTAAACTATGCCACAAGGTTTCCTGCAAAAAGTAGAGTAGGCGAGTGCTTTTTGATGTTTTTTGCCTATTTTAAGGTTGTAAGATGAAAATTTTAGTTCGTAGTTTAGAGCGTACAGTGACTGAAGAAGAATTGTTAAAGCTTTTTCAGGAATATGGCACTGTAGAATCTTGTAATTTGGTGTTGGATGCTGCAACAGGAAAATCTAAAGGTTTTGCATTTGTAGAAATGCCACATGCACGTGAGGCAGTAAAAGCCATTAAAGCGCTGAATACTTTGCGTCTGCATGGTCATGGAATACGTGTCAAAGCAGCAGAAGATAAACCTGCATCAAAATAGTTCAAAGGGAGCAAAAAATGCTCCTTTTTTATGCGTGATTTTTAGTAAAAATACGAGATTGGCACTGCATTGGTGCGCGATTTTATCGCAGTAAAAATAGTGTATTTTTTATTGGGTGTTGCAGGAAAATCGGTTTAATCTAAGCTTCTTAGAACGCTAAATTGAGGAAATGCTCATGTCCCGTGTTGCTCGTTTTCATGCAGATCGTACCAATCAGAAATTATATTTCGCCCGTCTTTCATGTCAGCAGGCCGAGCAAACCGAGCATGTTCAGCAAGCGCAGGCACATCGTGAAGCTGCGGTGTTTCATTTAAATGGCGCGGTGCTGGCTTTTTTGCAGGAATTGGTGCGGTATTATCGTTTAAATGACAGTAATCCAACCCTTAAATCAATTGAAGAATTGATGGCAGCCAAAGGGCAGATTTCCCCTGAAGTGGCAATTTTGGAGCAACTGAGCAAATCGGGTTTTATTGCAGAGTTAAAGCGCGCTTATCGTTTATGTCAGTACACGCCCGAGCCAAGTGCACCAGAACCTGAACAGGAAACGTCATCCAATTTGATTATTAAAGTCACGCAATCTCCGCAAGCATGGCTACCAGATACGAAAATTTTGCGCGAATGGCATCGTGACTTAACCCAGTTGATTGATGGTTTTCGTAATGAAATGGTGGAATTTTAAGCCGACCAAACGCCCTTGAAAAAAATCTGATCAGCCCGATATAAATATTCTGAACGATGCAAAGTGCAAGCGCCTTTGCCGCCATGTCGAGCATGGAGGATATATGTCTATAGAGCAATTGAAAGAATTATTTGGTAATCAGGAAGCAATTTTAGAGCTGGTTCAGCTTGAAGGTGGCGAGTTGGCATTGCGTAATGCAGGCTCAGAGAAAGAGCCATTGGTCAAAATCCAGTTCAATGACGAAGTCAAAGCCATATTGGGCGATCAGACGGCTGTTGTGGCACAGCACATGATTCAGGCGGCATTATTTGGCTTGTTGGAAAAGCAGGTCAATGAATGGCATGCCGAAATTGTGGATGAACAGCCGCAATTTATGAGTTAATCCCAAAAGGTCTTTCGGTGATGAGCTATCTTTAATGAATAGATTGTCTATCTGCTTTGGTTAAAATCATGGACATTATTAGATAGTTTTTCATCAACACAATGAAAGCCAATCTATACGTCAACAAAAAAAGCGCAGCTTAAACGGTGCGCTTTTTGTGATTTTGGCTATGGGTTTTAGATGAATGATGCTCAATGCGTTGGTGGCTGATGATGGGCAATTTCAATTTGATTTAAAATATAATTGCTCATATTTTTCGCCATTTCTTCTTTGGCAAAATACACTTCACCAATGTTGTCTTTACGAAATACTTCCGCTTCGGCTTTGCTTTCTGCACACACCAAAACCTGAATTTCAGGGTTTAGGGTTTTGGCAATATCCACAATTTTATGAATATCCAAAATGTCCATAGGCGAGAGAACGAGTAGTCGTGCATGTTGAATATGTGCCTGAATCAGTACACCCGCTTCTGTGGCAATGCCGCTGACTGCAGCAATGCCTTTTTCGCGTAAGTCTTCGACAATTTCACGGTTTTCTTCCGCAATCACGACCTTAATATTTTCAGCCATTAAATTTTGAGTAATGCGGCGTCCGACTTCACCATGTCCAACAATCACCACCTGATCACGTAAATAATCTTGAGAAACTTCATCGGGCAGCATGGCTAAAGGGTCATTGCTGCGTTCAAGCAAACGCGCCAAATAAGAGCGTTCCCGAATCCAGTTTTGCACAGGCTCAATCGCAGAAAAAACAAAGGAATTGAGGGTAATTGAAATGAGTGCGCCTGCTAAAATCAGGTTTTGTCCTTCTAGTGACAGCAGTTGTAAAGATACACCTAGCGTTGCCAAAATAAAGGAAAACTCACCAATTTGTGCCAAGCTCGCGCCTACGGTCAAGGCTGTATTGAGTGGATAGCGGAAGAACAAGACCAATGCCATGGCTGCAATGGTTTTACCCACCATGATAATGCCGACGACAGCTAAAACATGCAGTGGTTCTTCTATCAGAATACGCGGGTCAAACAGCATGCCCACAGCAACGAAAAACAGGATGGAGAAAATTTCACGTAAGGGTAAAGTTTCTTCTTCGGCGCGATGACTAAAATCAGATTCTTTGACCACCATCCCCGCAAAGAACGCCCCAAGTGCCATCGACACGCCAAAGATTTTATAAGCACCGAAAGCAATTGATACGGCAGCAGCGACTACCGTTAGAGTAAACAGTTCCCGTGAACCTAAGCGTGCCACAATTTGCATAATGAAGGGCACAAGGCGTTTGCCAACAATGAGCATAAAGGCAATAAAGCCTGAAACTTTCAGTAAAGTCAGTCCGAGTGTTAGCCAAATATTTTCATCATTGGTACTTTCTAAGGCTTGTCCACCCAGTAATACAGCTGTGGCAGGCAAAAGCACCAATGCTAAGACCATCACTAAGTCTTCAACTAACAACCAGCCTACGGCAATTTTACCGTTCACGGAGTCGAGCAGGCCACGATCACCCAATGCTTTTAAGAGCACAACGGTACTGGCACAAGACAGACTCAAGCCAAAAATTAAGGCAGAACCAAAACTCCAACCCCACATCATCGACACGCCTACACCGAGCAGGGTCGCCACGGCGATCTGCAATACTGCACCAGGCAAAGCAATGCGTCGTACCTGCATTAAATCATTTAGCGAGAAATGCATGCCAACACCGAACATGAGGAACATGACCCCAAGTTCTGCCAATTGGTTGGCAAGATGAATATCTGCCACAATGCCCGGTGTGTTGGGACTAATGATGACACCTGCAATCAGATAGCCCATAAGCGGTGGAAGGCGTAAGCGCGCAGCGATATAGCCAAATACTAGTGCCAAGCTAAAACCAACGGCAAGTAAGATGATGAGTTCTACATCATGAGGCACGAGAAACTCCTAAGCCATGGTGAAGGTGCGGTCAAAAGACTGAAATAAGACAAGCACAAATAGTGCCAAAAAAGAAAACGAGGAAATTTTAACAAGTGAGGCAAAAAAAGTGCAAAAAAAAACGACCTGAATAAGGTCGTTTTTTAAAAAAGCTAAAATTATTTGATTTTAGCTTCTTTGAAAACTACGTGTTGACGGATTTTTGGATCAAATTTTTTGATTTCCATTTTTTCCGGCATAGTACGTTTGTTTTTAGTAGTGGTATAGAAATAACCTGTACCAGCTGTAGAAACTAAGCGAATCTTATCACGCATTGTCCTGACTCCTTACTTAGATCTTTTGACCTTGAGCACGAAGGTCAGCAACAACCTTTTCAATGCCCAATTTGTCGATAATACGCATACCTTTAGTGGTTAAACGAAGACGTACGAAACGTTTTTCGCTTTCTAACCAGAAACGGTGGTTGTGCAGGTTCGGCTCGAACCGGCGCTTAGTTTTGTTGTTGGCGTGTGAGACGTTGTTACCAACGACTGGACGCTTGCCGGTAACTTGGCAAACCTTAGACATGGTGTAACTCCATTGATTTAGCCAACAGCAAATCTGTATGGCCAGTCAAAAATAAACGGATGAATTCATTCAAGGGGCGTTTTATATCAAAAATACGCTTAAAAGACAAGCGATTTTCTTCAAAAACAGCATGAGCGTGTTTGATAGCTCATGCCTTGATCAGTTAACGAAGAAGCGTCTTCGAAATCAATCGATGAATCGGCTTATCAAATGGGGGGAGAATGAACTTCAAGCTGTAAAGCTTCGGATTAGACATTACCGACCGTTCATGTGACAAGCTGAAAAAACCTTCTGGACCGTGATATTTCCCCATGCCCGATGCACCAACACCACCAAATGGTAAGTCATCTTGTGCAACGTGGGTCAATACAGTATTGAGTCCGAAATGCCCTGAATGGGTTCGCTGTGCGACATAGTCGGCACGCGCCTGATCAAAGTCGAAATAGTATAAAGCAAGAGGACGCGGTCGGCTATTAATAAACTCGATTACATCATCAATTTGTTCATATTCTAAGATTGGCAGGACTGGACCAAAGATCTCATTTTGCATAATTTGCATGTCTGGACTGACATTGGTCAGTACCGTTGGTGCCATTTTACGGGTTGCAGCCACATTTTCACTTTGCGGATTAATTTCAATAATATTTGCACCTCGCTCACGTGCATCTTCTAAATAGCCCTGTAAGCGACGATATTGTTTGTCATTAATAATAGAAGTGTAGTCTTGGTTATCACGAATATGCGGATACATTTCGGTCACAAATTGCTCGAAATGCTCCATAAATTCGGCAGTTTTGCCTTTAGGCAAGAACATATAGTCGGGTGCAACACAGGTTTGTCCAGCATTCCAGAGTTTACCTACCGCAATACGCTGCGCTACATCGACCATATCGCTAGATGGATGCACCAAAACAGGGGATTTTCCACCTAGTTCTAAAATGACAGGCACAAGGTTTTGTGACGCGGCAGCCATTACAGTTTTGCCGACTTCGGTAGAGCCTGTGAAAATAATTTTGTCAAAAGGCAAATGACAGAACGCATCGGAAATAATACCGCCGCCATTAATTACTGCCACCAATTCCTGTGGAAATGCTTCGCTCATGGCGTTTTCCAGTACTTTACCAAAATGCGCAGAAGCACTGGAAATTTTGATCATGGCATGGTTGCCTGCAGCCAAAGCACAGATCAGTGGGCCTAAAGACAACAGCAGCGGATAGTTCCAAGGTGCAATAATGCCAATTACCCCTAAAGGTTGATACTGTACCCATGCTTTTGCAGGTTGGTGGATAATACCAACCTGACGTTTAGATGGCTTCATCCAGTCGGTCAGGTTTTTGCTGTAATATTTGATATGTTCCAAGCAGGTAAGTAATTCACCAATTTTGGTTTCTGCAATGGCGCGGTTGCCATAGTCACGGTTAATGGCTTCGGCAAATTGATCCTGATATTTCACAATCACACGTTTTAAGCGGGCTAAGCGTTCAATGCGTTCTTTGGCACTTGGGACAGGATGACGCTGATAGGCATATTTCTGCAATGCCAAAATATCATCCAGACGTTGTAAATCGGGTGAATGTGGGGTCATTGAAGTTGTTTTTGTTTGACTGTTCATGGCATGTTACCATTCAATAAAAGCAATATAAGTTAATTTTTAGAGTGTTTACTCTAATCAGTCAAGTGACTTTATGTTTTCATGCCCCCCAAATTTTAAAGAATGGTTGTTTTTAGGATGTCTCAAACCAAAACGTTGAAAACCAAAGAACGTATTTTGCAATTGAGTTTGCAATTGTTTAACGAGCGTGGTGAGCGTTCGGTAACAACCAATCATATTGCGGCAGAACTGGGCATGAGCCCAGGAAACTTGTATTACCACTTCCGCAATAAGAACGAAATTATTAAAGAGCTGATGGAACAATATCAGCAAGAAACTTTAGAAATGCTGGCTTTGCCTGAAAATCGTGGCTTAGATGCCAATGACAAAATTCGTTATTTTCAGGTTCTCAGTAGTCAGCTGTGGGCTTATCGTTTTTTGCATCGTGATGTCTATCATTTGGTCGAAACCAATGAAGATTTCCGCAAAATGTATCCACGTTTTGCAGGACAGGTCATGCAGCAGGGACAAAAAATTTATCAGGCCTTTGTGGATGCGGGTCTGATGCAAATGACTGAGTCAGAAATTGAAGCCTTGATTATCAATATTTGGATTGTGCTGACCAACTGGACGAACTTCTTATATATGTCGGGTCACATTACCGATTCAAACCATTTGGAAGAAAAATGGATTTGGCAGGCTTTACGTCAAATGCTGTTCCTTGAAGGGGCATATTTACGGGGTGAAAGTCGTGCAACCTATGAGCGTTTACTAGAAACACTAGGCACATCTGAACTGTTTGAGAGTTTATCATCCAGTAAAAATACTCAAGCCGACTAAGAGACTGAGAATGGCTATTTAGAATGTCTGAGAAACGCGCTAGAATACTCGGCTTGTTTTTCAATTTAACCAAGTAGTGACTAAAAACAACATGAATATGACGACTGCGAATACTGCACGTTTACTGATTACCTGTGAAGATAAGCCAGGTATTGTGCAGGCTGTATCGAGCTTTTTGTATCATCAAGGAGCCAACATTACCGCGCTTGATCAATACGCAACAGAAGCTCAGGGCGGGCGTTATTTCATGCGGGTTGAGTTTGAACTGGATCACTTGCAAAGCCGTAAAGAAAGCTTATTGCAAACCTTTGCTTCTAACGTGGCAGAGCGTTATGAAATGCAATGGCGTTTGGCTTTGGTCAGCGATGTGAAAAAAGTCGGCATTTTGGTGTCTAAAGTTGATCATGCTTTGCTCGAACTATTATGGCGTCATTCACGTGGTGGTTTACCATGTGAAATTACCAAAGTGGTGTCGAACCATGACACCTTGCGTGAAGCGGTAGAAAACTTTGGTATTCCGTTTGAAGTAGTGCCTGTTAATAAAGAAAATAAACGTGAAGCTTACGCTAAAATTGATGAATTGATGCAAGGCAATGATTTGTTGGTATTGGCGCGTTATATGCAAATTTTGGATGAAGAGTTTGTCTCTAAGTGGGAAATGAAAGTGATCAATATTCACCATTCATTCCTGCCTGCTTTCGTGGGCGCAAATCCATATAAACAAGCTTATGAAAAAGGCGTAAAACTGATTGGTGCAACTGCACACTATGTAACAGCAGACCTAGATCAAGGTCCGATCATTGAGCAAGATGTAGAGCGTGTAAACCACGACTTTACGGTAGATCAACTGCGTGAATTGGGTCAGGATGTGGAACGTAATGTACTGGCACGTGCAGTTAAATGGCATTTGGAAGACCGTATTATTGTAGATGGCAACAAAACTGTTGTATTTCAATAGGGTAAAAGCTATCTAAAAATCGAATTAAAACATGCCGACATGGCATGTTTTTTTATGCTAAAATTGTAATGTTATAACATTTATTTAAACTGTTTTTAAAATAGCAAATTTATTGGATGATTCACGTTTGTTATTAAAAAATAGTTGCAAATGAAAACACTTCTCATTTATTATTGCGTTACTTTAATTGTGCTAACCGATCAGTTTGATCGTTCGGAACTGTGATGGTTTGGCAATTGCTTTTGAAGGTCGCTGACTTTAATGAACCAATCTCCCAACGCTATGCTACAAATGCCCAATGCCATGAAAAAGAAAGTTGTGACGGCTTTAGCTGTTGTTGCATTAGGTCATGTCGGTGTGTTGTGGGCATTGGGGCAAATGCAAACTCCGACCTTAAAGCCCATAGAAAAAGAACCTTTAAAAGTACGCTTTGTAAAAATTCAAGAACAGCCTAAACCGTTGCCACCGCAACCTAAGGCTGAACCACAGCCTGAAAAACCCAAGCCTCAGCCTGTAAAAGAAGTGCCTGTGGTAGAAAAACCGTTGCCACCGCCACCGAAAAAAGTAGAAAAAGTACAGCAAGTTAAAAAAGCAGAAGCCCCTAAACCCGTGGCGAAGCCCGTAGAAAAACCAGTCGAACGTGTGGTGCAACCTGCACCTGTAGCAACGGTGACTGAAACTAAAGTGGTACAGCCTGCATCGAAACCGACAGTTGCACCTGTTGCGCCAGCACCTGCTCCTGTCGCACCTTCTGCTCCAAAAACAGTGTCGATTGGCGGCTCAGGCGTGCAATGGAGTCGTTCTCCAAAACCTTCTTATACCAATCGTGATTTACAGGGAGAAACCCGTAACGTGGTGGTTCGGATTGAAGCCAATGAAAAAGGCGTGATCACCGATGCTCAAATTACGCGTTCTAGTGGTGTACCTGCTTTAGATCAAAAGATTTTACGCGCAGTGCGTAGTGCAAAATTCAAACCGTACAAAGAAAATGGCGTGGCTTATCCAATTCGTGCTGAGCAGCCTTTTGAATTGACATTGAACCCTAACGGCTAACCTTCAACAGGAGTTCGAGTATGAACTTTTCCGTCTATTGGCAACACGCAGATGCAGTCAGCAAAACGCTGTATTTCGTGTTATTGGCGATGTCGATTGCGACATGGACCATCTTCGCATTACGTTTGATAGGCACGCGCCAATTGAAGCAACAAGCTTATGCTCAACTGTCACAGGCTTTAAATCAGCTTAAAGCAAAACTGGTGCCCTTAAATTTTGAGCAGCGTAAAGCGGTTGCTGAGCAAGCCTTATTGCGTCAAATTTCGGTAGAAAAAGCATCGGCAGAAAAAGGCGTATCGGTACTGGGTACAATTGCGTCATTAGCACCGTTTGTGGGTTTGTTTGGTACAGTTTGGGGTATTTTCCATGCACTCGTTGCGGTTGGAAAAAGCGGTCAGGCGGGATTGGCTCAAGTGGCAACGCCTGTTGGTGAAGCGTTGATTATGACGGGCTTCGGTTTGGCGGTGGCGATTCCTGCCGTGATTGCTTACAACATTTGTTCGCGTGTGAACCGTACCTTATCTACAAATTTGCAAGATCATGCACATAGTTTGTTGATTGACACCATGTTGCAACAAGATTCTTCTGTTCAAAGAACTGAAGTGAATGCAACACAACAAAGTTTAGTGGGAGGTCAGGTTTAATGGCTTTTCAATTGGGTGAAGACAACGATTCAGGCATGAATGAGATGAACCTTATTCCCCTGATCGACATTATGTTGGTATTGATGATCATCTTTTTGGTGACAGCGACCGTTGCCAACCCATCTATACCATTAACCTTACCGCAAACCAGCGCAGAAATTGTTGATTTACCGCCTGAGCAAATTCAGGTCAGTATCAATGCCAATGGTGAAGTGGCGTGGGATGATCAAATCATTAGTTTAGATGAGTTGCAAACCCGCTTTAATGATGCTAGTCAGCAAGCTCAACAGCCAACCGTGGTGTTAAGAGCAGATAAAGATGCGCGTTATGATACTGTGGCGCAAGTGATGTCACGTGCGAGTGAAGCCGGACTCAGTGATATTGCTTTCGCAACAGATGATTAAGTTAATCCTTAAAAATTAGCGATCTATTTAGGTCGCTTTTTTTATGCAAAGTCGCGCATAATGCCAAAACTCCTCAAGTACTCAATGATGTTGAATATCCAAAAGATTTAGGTTGAGTCCGCTGCTTACTTTAAAGTCTATTTTTTATCTCAGATCAGGTTCAGCCATGAGTTCACGCCAAGCACTTGATGCAAAAGCCAGCAGTATGATGCTAATTTTGTGTGTTTTTTGGGGTCTGCAACAAGTGGTGCTAAAAGTTGCTGCGGCAGATATTTCACCCTTGATGCAATTGGCACTGCGTTCAGGCTTGTCTGCTGTGATGGTGTTGCCTTTGTTATTGCTTGCAAGAAATACACAATGGGCTTCGACTGAATATCTGCCTGCAGGCATATTGGTGGGTATTTTATTTGCCGCAGAATTTTTTATGTTAGGGCAGGCGATTCAATATACTTCTGCGTCGCATGTGGTGGTTTTACTATATACCGCGCCTATTTTTGTGGCTTTAGCGTTGCATTGGAAACTACCTGCAGAGCGTTTATCTCGCTTGCAATGGGGTGGGATTCTGTTGTCTTTTGCTGGCATAGCGGTGACTTTTTTATGGCGTGATACTGTGCAACAAGAGAGCCACCAAAACTTCAGCCAGATGCTTTTTGGCGATTTACTTGCGCTGAGTGCAGGCATACTTTGGGCAGCCACAACTGTTGCGGTACGTCTAAGTCGTTTATCGGAAGCCCCTGCAACACAAACTTTGTTTTACCAATTGATGGGTGGTTTTTTGATTTTACTGCCGATGGCATGGTGGATGGGACAGGCTGAAATTTATTGGACAGCCTTAGCCATAGGCAGTTTGATTTTTCATGCGGTATTGATTTCGTTTATTAGCTATCTCGCTTGGTTTTGGTTGCTGAAACAATATTTAGCATCCAGTTTAGGCGTGTTTTCATTTTTAACGCCATTATTTGGCGTATTGTTTGGTGTATGGTTGTTGAATGAAAGCTTGAGCCAAAGTTTTATGATTGGGGCTGTTTTGGTCATGCTGGGGGTGTTGATGGTGAATGCTCAATGTTGGTTTAAACATAAAACCCAAGTACTAAAAAGAAAATAAGTATTTGCAGCTTTTCCATGAACTTGAGCAAGACTCAACATCAGCAATGTTGTCTTGTAAAAATCATCTTCAAATAACCTAGTAGCTCAATACGGGTTTAAATTTGAAGATGGGTGATATTTAAAATCTAGCGAGCGCGTACAAGATTATTTTTCTTCAAAAATCTTAGAGAGCGGAATCGACAATTTGGCAGCCAAATAGTCATCGGTTTCACTGAGTACGGGGCCAAGTTTTTGCATCCATTCATCATCAGGATAGACATTGGCCAAGTCCTGACGACGTGGCAATGAATACGGTAGCTGTGAATAAAAACTCCAAAAATCTACCTGAGATAAATTGCGCACCAAAACAAATTCATCATTTTCAGTACGTTTAATTAAATTTTGTTGTTCTAGCATCAGCACATAAGACGGCCAGCGCCCAATTTCATTACGTCCCAATACATCTAAGGCTTCAGCTTCAGTGACACTTTCTCCGCGCATTTGTTTTTTGTAAAACAATTCCAGTAAGTCCAATAGCATGAGCAGCGGATGGCATTTTTTTTCGCGACTGGCTTCAAAAGCGGTCAAGGCATAACTAATTTCAACACCTAACAGCACAATATTCCAAGACAGGAAAATCCACAGTAAGAAAATAGGTACGGCAGCAAAAGCACCATAAATAATTTCATAACTGGTGAAGTTGGACATAATAAAACCAAACAGGTTTTTCAAAAATTCAAATACAACAGCACTGAAACCCCCCGCAATTAATGCGGCTTTAATAGGTACACTGCGGTTGGGAATGGTCCAATTCAGAATAAAAAAACCTAAAATGGTTAGGGCAAATGAAATCAGCCATAAAATAAATGCTCCATTGAGCTCATAACCTGCAAAGTTATTACTCAGCACATTCATAGAAGCCAAAGTTGAGGAAATGACAAAAGCACTGCCCAGTAAAATAGGGCCTAATGAGATAATGGTCCAGTAACGCATAAAACCCATAATACCGCCACGGGTTTCCTTAACCCGCCAAATTCGATTAAACACAGTTTCAATACTGGTCAGCATCATCACCGTGGTCACGAATAAAAACAAAATCCCGATGACGGTTAAGTTGCTAGATTTGTCGGTAAAGGCATTTAAGGCTTTATCAAAGGCGATGGTGGTTTTAGGTAAAAAGTTGCTGTAAATCAGTTGTTGTAATTGTTGCCGTGCAGGTTCGAGTGCCTTAATGGATGAGATGATCACCAAAAATACGGTGAGCATAGGTACAACGGCAAACAGGGTAGTGTAGGTTAAAGAGCCTGCTTGTTCACGGCAGCGATCTGCTTCAAAGCGACGCAGCACAAATAAGACAAATTGAAACCATTGTTTGTCATAAAAAGGCAGTTTCTTTAAATACTCAACGATCATACAGTGGCTGTCTCAACTTTTTTAATCATCTTTATCTGTTTTCATGGTTAAGCTTAACCAAAAAAGCAGCAAAATACCGTATAGTTTTCATTTTTAGTCTGATTTCTTAGCATGATGCAAGCATATATTCTGGTTTTGTACTTTAGTAAATATGGTTCTACCAAAGAAATGGCACATTTAATTGCCAACGGGGTAGAGGCTAGTGGCATGCCCGTTAAAATTAGAACTGTGCCAAATATCTCGACCGTGGTGCAACAAGCCGAGCCAAGTATTCCTGCCGAAGGTGATATTTATTGTACTTTGGATGACTTGGCCAATTGTGCAGGTTTGGCTTTAGGTTCACCTACACGTTTTGGCAATATGGCATCTGAAATGAAATATTTCTGGGATCAAACCACTAGTCTGTGGCTGAATGGCGCATTGCACAATAAACCTGCCTGCGTTTTTACCTCATCGGGTTCGATGCATGGTGGACAGGAAAGTACCTTATTGACCATGTTGCCTCCATTGTTTCACCACGGAATGATGATTATGGGATTGCATAATGCGCATCCTGCTTTATCAAATACCAAAACGGGCGGTACGCCGTATGGTGCAACGCATGTGAGCGGCCCGCGCCACGATCAGGCTTTGAGTCAGGATGAAAAAATCCTTTGTGAAGCGCAAGGACAACGCCTAGGTGAAATGGTAAAAAAATTACAGGGCATGTGAGATTCTTTCTTTAATTAAGATGAAGCGTAAAATGTGGATATCGTTTTACGCTTTTATCTTTTGTACTTGAATTCGATTGGCTTATGTAGCATTGAGCGTGCTAAAAAATAAGTTCACTTTTCACCTAAAATCACCATTTGCAGTGATATTCAGTTTTTCTCTTTTCACGTCTAATAACCGCTTTAAAAGCAGAGTTTTCTGTCACGGTTCACGCAGCATTTTTTTTGCAGGCTAGGGTCTGTTGACATTTCATAAATGGCTTGCGCTGTAGGCTAAAACTGAGCAGATCAGGCATGAAACGCAAGGAATAGCGAGATTATTGCTAAGTTTCATAACGCAATCTGAGAAAGTTTTAGCCACAGCCTTTCGGGGCGAGCATATTTTTTGCTGCTATTGCGTTATGTGCCAGTCATTTAGAATGACTAAATTTCCTGTCCCATGCCTTATATCAGCTAAAAAACCTTGCGAGATATATCTCTCATGCCGCAAACATAGACGAATTGTCAACAGACCCTAATGTATTGAGCACAACGGACTGCTGTAAAAATGAGAGATTGAGGAAAGTGAAAATGAATAAGTGGATGCTGATTGGGTTAGGTCTAATGAGTTTAGGGTGTTCATGGTCGAGTGTTGCAGCGACTGAAATTGTGCATAGTCTGAGTTTTCCAGAAGAACAACGTATTGAAAAACAACCTGCGGAAGCACAGTATTTAGCGGCACAAAAAACTGTGATGACTTCTGCAAGCAGCACTGCAAAATAAAAAGATGCAATCAAAAAGTGCTGCAATGTGCAGCACTTTTTTTGAAATTGATTTAGGGTTACTTAGAGTTGCTTGGCTGTTTCAACTTTTCTTTAAAGCGGTGTTTACATTTGAGGCATTGAAAATCTAGAAAAATATTCTGATCAACAATTACACCTGCTTTTTTACCAAAGCGATGCCCAAGAAAACCACCTGTGATTCCCACGCTAATTGCCCCGACAAATGTTCCAATGGTGCCGCCCATAATCACGCCCAATGGCCCTGCGGCTGTACCAATTGCCGCACCAATAGAAGCTCCCGAAGCTGCGCCGCCCACAGTACCTGCTGCTGTACCTGCAGAGCCTAATAACACGCCACCAATTTTTTGTAAGTTTTGTTCATGGTTGCGTTTTTCAACTTGAGTTGAACCACATTTTGGACAGACGATACTGTGTTCCATCAACGGATTGTCTTGTGTCATGACTTTAAAATGCCTTGTACTCATGTCGCATGCATCAATGCACGTAGACGACCTAAAGAGTGCTGTGTAGAGCTGCAATCTGAAAAGAGCAGACTGCTTAAACACTGTTATTTCAAGTGCAGCATGGCGTAGCACCACAGTTTTGTAAATAAAATATATGTAAATGAGTTGTTTAAGTTTGAAAAAAAGCATAAAAAAGAGCGCCTAAGCACTCTTTGATCATAAGGTCTAAATGATGAAACAACATCAGTTTTAATCGACCTTAATCGCGTACAAATTCAACAGTACCGTTTGCCAAAGACTTTACCCGTGCCAATGATTCAACGCGATAGCCTTTTTCAAGCAATAATTCACGACCCGGCTGGAATGACTTTTCAATCACAATCCCAATACCCACGACTTCTGCATTCGCTTGATGGATTAAATCTGCTAAACCGAGTGCAGCTTGACCATTTGCCAAAAAGTCATCAATCACCAAGACTTTGTCGCTAGCGCTAATATGTTTGTTTGAAATGGCAATCGTGCTTTCAGTTTGCTTGGTAAATGAAAATACTTTAGAGCGGTATAAATCATCTTTTAAGGTTAAAGATTGATATTTACGTGCAAAAATTACAGGTACACCAAGCTCTAAACCTGCCATCACAGCTGGTGCAATGCCAGAAGCTTCGATGGTAATAATTTTGGTGATGCCTGCATCTTTAAACAAACGCGCAAATTCTTGACCAATTTGCTGCATCATCACAGGGTCAATTTGATGGTTTAAGAAAGAGTCGACTTTTAGAACCGCTTCAGATAGAACGATACCTTCGGCTAAAATTTTCTGTTCTAGTGCATGCACGGGAGAATCCTCAAGAGCAGGTGCTTTTCAAAGCAAAAGCGTATTTTAAAAAGCACCTGAAAAAATGCAAGAACAATTTACCAAATGGTGAATAACTGCCAAGCTTTGCTCAGTAGTTATATTCTAAATTAGTTGGTCGGGCCTTTATAGCCTGTGAGTAATAATCCATAAGACTTGTCTTTGTCTTGGTGGGTAACTTTGACAGGCAAGTAGTCAAGTTTTGGTGCCAACCAGAAAATCGTATCACGGTTTGGTTTGTTGTGTTTCAGCACCACTTTAATGGTATCAAAAGTACCATAACTGGTTTTGATTTTTTCTGAACCTTGCTTAATAAAGCGACGTGATTCCACCTCTTTATTATCGGCAATATAGTAGCTCGATTTTAAACCGCCACTTTTTAAGTCTTCACGGATTTGCAGTTCCGCATTCAACTCATCCAACACGCCCGCTTTCCACGCAAAAGAACGGGTGTCGCTGTCCTTTTTGGTGTTAATGGTTTTCGCCGAAGGATTGAAGTTAATACTCATGGTGTTGTTATGCACCAAAATCTTACTGCTGCGGCTAAAGCTAGATGAGCCAATTTTGCCATTATTAAAACTAAAACGGCTAGTTTCTGTAGCAGAGGCAATCACGCCTGCTTTGGCAGCAAACACATAACTCCATTGGTTACCTGTTTGGCTTAAAGTACGTGTTGCAGAACCTAAGTTTTTACCATTGTAGTTAAATTGATAACTGGCTTGGAAAGGACTCATGGCAAATGTTTGGCTAGAGAAACCAGCCAAAAACAGTGCTGTAGACACACCGGCTGCCATACCCATTTTTTTCAATACATGATTTGCCATTGCTGAGATATTTCCTCTGTATGTAGGGAGATGCAATTTGCTTGCTTGTTGCCATTATACGCGTTGAATATGAAGAGAAAATTAGGAATTATGCGGCTTGTGTAGTTTTCCTGTATGTATTCTCTTCTAAAGTTTCAGCTTAGCTTTATTTTTGTTTCAGCGGTGTGACTTGCGTATCTGCAAGAGATTCTTCCACATCTTCTAGTCTTTCTTCAGACATTTTGCGGAACAACGCCGTTAAATTGACGTTGCCAGTGAGCACCAATTCCGCTTCACGTAATACCGCATGATTCACATGAACTTTGCTGAGTGTGTCAATGATAGAGCGGCTTTTGCCCAACCAGCGATTTAAATCTAAATGCAGCAAATCATCTTTGACTTTAATGACTTTGAGTTTTTCTAAAATCATGCCTAAAGGGTCATCATTGCGTATTTTTTGATAGTAAAATAAAGCGCACTTCACAGCGATTTTATGCAAAAAACTTGGATAACTTGCTTCAATCACCTGCGTGTCACTAATTTGTTCAAACACAATCAGCTGAGTATCTTTATTCAATTCCATCTGTACTAATTTTAAATCGACAGACAGAGTGATGTTCAAGCCGTTGTAATCTAGGGTTGCATAAAGACGTAACCAGTCGTCGTGTAAGTCTGCGTGCAGATCTTGCAACATTTTCACATTATCGGTCACAAAGCGCTGAAAAGTCGCATTTAAGAAGACCTGAGATAATGGAAATTCACGTTCATCCTCAATAAATCCTTCCGCTTTTTGGTACACTTGACGGATACGTTGAGAGATATTGGTGATCAGGGTTTGCATACGGCCGTCCAAGTCGTTCATTCATTCTTTACAGATACAAATATTTTGTCGAATTGTATTAAAAATACAGGCATAGAAGCTTGCAGTTTAGCAAAATAAGTTGCACCATTTTTAAGATTTTAAGGCTCAGTAGTCAGCTTTTTGATGAACTTCGCAGTTTTGCAGAAAAGCAAAAACTGAGCAAAGTAATATGCTCTTTAGTTTATACCGCATTTGGCGGCTTGGGGAATCAGACGTTTTGTCGGATTAATGTGATGCTAAAAAAAATTCAATTGATGCCTTCTACGCAAGATTGGTGGAAAGATCCTATTTTTGCTGCAGCGTTGCTGGTGGCTGCTGTATTGCACGCATTAATTTTGGCCGTGCAGTTTGCTGCACCGCAACAAAGCGATGCTGCGGTCAAAGAGATTGCGGTATCGGTACGCATGAGCGATGCAAAAGTTGAAGATGCAGATTTCTTAGCCCAAGCCGATCAGCAAGGTTCAGGTACGTTCCGTGAAGAACATCGCATGTCGAGTGATATGCCTGCACCCATGACTGAACAAAGTGCAGGGGAGCAGCAATTGGAAAGTTTAGAGCGTATGCAGCAACAGCGTGAATTAAACTTTGAAGAAAAAGTATTGATGACCACGCTCAGTTGGCAAAAACAGGCTGCAGAAAATCAGCGCAAAAAAGCCATGCAGGAGTTGAATAGCCAATTCCAAGCTAAGGCTGCCATGGTCGCCAGTATTGAAGCGCAATATTTACAACGCCAACAAAATTTTAGCCGTCAGCAAAAAATTAAAACCATCGATGGGATTCAGGCCAAGCAAGACAACACCGCTGGTTATATGGAAAAATTCCGTCAAAAAGTCGAATTTTATGGTAACCGTTATTATCCAGAACAAGCCAAAGCACAGAATTTGGCAGGCGAAGTACGTTTAATGGTGATTTTGAACAACAATGGTGGGATTCGTGCCATTCGTTTAATTGAAAGTTCAGGACATGCCATGCTAGATGAAGCAGCCAAAGCTTCGGTGCGTAAAGCCGCACCTTTTGGTGCATTTGATGCCAAAATGAAAGATATTTCTGAATTGCGGATTGTACGGACGTGGCGTTTTGACCCTGCTGAAGCTGAGTTTGAGGTGCGCTAGTTTTTCCCTCTCTCTGGCTCTCTCAAAGGGAGAGAGGACTTTGTGGACAAGTAACAAGAATCTACTCTCTGCTTTACGCAGCAATGTTCTTCTGGTATTTAGCAATCATGGGACTCTAATGAATGTTCTCCCCCCCATTGGGAGGGAGTAGTTTTAAACAAAAAAGCGAGCCTTAGCCCGCTATTTTTATGATTTTCTAAAACTTAAAATTCAATCTCTTTCCATGTATGGATTATCCAAACCCAACTTGGCAAGAATCTCAACTTCTAAAGCTTCCATTTCTTCGGCATCCTCATCTGAGGTTTCATGATCATAGCCCATAAGGTGCAGCGTGCCATGTACTAGCATGTGAGTGAAATGCGCTAATGGTGTTTTGGCTTGTTCTGCAGCTTCCTGTAAAACCACAGGAATACAAATTACCAAATCCCCAATAGGGAAGCTCGGCAAAACTTGTGCCATTTCATCGGGTAAATCGCTCGGAAAAGACAAGACATTGGTCGATTTATCTTTTTTGCGATATTCCAGATTGAGCTTATGACTTTCTGCATGATCGACACAGGCAATTCCAATTTCACAATCACTTTGGGTGTCTATATGTCTTAAAGTGGTTTCGACTACTTTTTTCAGATAGGCACGTTTTAACACCAGCTCAGGCGCTTGAATGTCCTGTTGCAGGCTGAGACTTAATTTCAAAATGAATCCTTAATACTTCAGTAGGTTGCAGAGCGCACAGCGATTAGTGCTGTGCATCTGCTGCGGCATCATTTTCCGCAATTAATGCTTCCTGGCGCGCTTTACGTTCTGCACGCGCTTCGGCACTTAAACGCTGTTGCTCACTGTCCCAGCCTTCATAGGCTTCAACAATTTTCTGAACCAGCTGGTGACGCACGACATCACGAGAATGGAAACGAGTAATATGAATTTCAGGGATTTTATCAATCACACGTAAGGCATGTGCCAGACCAGACTGCTGACCACGCGGTAAATCCACCTGAGTCACATCACCGGTAATCACTGCACGTGAACCAAACCCTAAACGGGTCAGGAACATCTTCATCTGTTCAGGCGTGGTGTTCTGGGCTTCATCCAAAATCACAAAAGAGTGGTTGAGGGTACGACCACGCATATACGCCAGTGGTGCAACTTCAATCACTTGACGTTCAATCAGCTTAGCAACTTTTTCAAAGCCGAGCATTTCATACAGGGCATCATAAAGGGGACGCAAATACGGGTCAATTTTCTGGGTTAAATCACCCGGTAAGAAGCCCAGTTTTTCACCCGCTTCAACCGCAGGGCGCACCAATAGAATCCGCTGGATTTCATTGCGTTCCAACATATCTACGGCAGAGGCAACAGCCAAATAGGTTTTACCCGTACCTGCAGGGCCAATACCAAATGAAATATCACTTTGCAAAATACGTTGCACATAACGCTTTTGGTTAGCACCGCGTGGATTAATGCGCCCTTTGCGGGTTTGCAACCAAACAGCATCCAATCCAGTATGCTCTTGCCCATCATCCGATTGTAATTCACGGTCAGTCTGACTGCCCTGAATCATCATGTGGAGCGTGTCTGCACTAATTTGTGCAGAGCTTTCCGCTTCTTCATGCAGGCGTTGCAAGAGTGTTTCGGCTCGTTCAACTGCATCAATTTCCCCATCTATAAAAAAGGCGTCACCACGATGAGAAATTTGGACGTCTAGACGTTGTTCGATTTGTTTCAAATGTCCGTTATAAGCACCGAGCATGCTTTTTAGACGTTCCATTGAAATGCCAGGAAAAGTTACTGTACGTCGAATCGCTGCAGTCAAGAGAATTCCTTAATCTGTTATTGGACTTTAGCTCCTACATTACGCCACGTCAGGCTCAAGATTCAAGAGTTCACCGTAAACTAAATTCAAAGTTTTAATCTCGGTAATCTCAATCTCCGCAAAGCGTCCGACCCAAGCAGGGTCACCAATAAATGTTACTAAACGTGTATTGTCGGCCGTACCCACTAAAATGTTCGGGTCTTTGTCGGAAACATTTTCAATTAGGACACGTTGTACCGTCCCAAGCATGGCATCGGTCTTATCAATACTCGATTGTTTGATCCATTGCTGAACTTTGGCCAAACGCTCTTTTTTAACATCTTCAGGGGTGGTGTCTTCGAGTTCCGATGCAGGTGTTCCCGGACGTTTTGAGTAGATAAAACTATAAGAATGGTCAAAATCCATATCTTGAATAAACTGATAAGTTTCTTCAAAGTTTTGATCGGTTTCACCCGGGAAGCCAATAATAAAGTCGCTAGATAAGTGCATGTCTGGGCGTACTTTACGTAACTTGGCAATCTTGTCGATATACACATCAATGGTGTGGTTACGTTTCATGGCTTGTAGCACATCATTCGAACCACTTTGCACAGGCAAGTGTAAATGCGACACCATTTGCGGTAAATCACGGTAGCATTGAATCAAATCATCATTAAATTCAAGCGGGTGTGATGTGGTGTAGCGAATTCGTCCAATGCCAGGTACTTCGGCAACCAAACGCAGTAAATCGGCAAAAGTACAAATTTTACCGTCAAAAGTTTCACCGCGATAGCCATTTACGTTTTGACCGAGCAAGCTAATTTCACGCACGCCTTTTTCGGCCAAAGTCGCAATTTCAGCTAAGACATCATCTAAAGGACGTGAAACTTCTTCACCGCGCGTGTAAGGCACTACGCAGAAAGAACAGTATTTTGAACAGCCTTCCATAATCGACACAAAAGCTTTAAACCCTTCAACACGCGGTTCAGGTAAAAAGTCGAATTTTTCGATGTCTGGGAAAGAAATATCCACCAGTTTGATTTTTTCTTTCTTTGGTTTTTCAACTTGATCGTGGTGCTGATCAAGCATTTGTGGCAAGCGGTGCAAGGTTTGTGGGCCAAAAATCATATCCACATACGGTGCGCGTTTTTGAATGTTGTCGCCTTCTTGAGAAGCCACGCAACCGCCTACACCAATGACCAAATCAGGATTTTTTTCTTTAAGCTTGCGCCAACGTCCTAATTCAGAAAATACTTTTTCTTGGGCTTTTTCACGAATTGAACAGGTGTTCATGAGCAAAATATCGGCATCGGCAGGGTTGCTGGTCAGCACATAGCCGTGCGAGTCGCCCAAAAGGTCTGCCATACGGTGACTGTCATACTCATTCATCTGACACCCTTGCGTTTCGATATACAGTTTTTTAACTGAACCGTCGGCTGGGGTGTGCTGTGGCTGGGTAACAGTGTTTTCTGAGGCAGCTTGGGCACCATTCGGGATGAAGGTTTGAACCGTCATGTAGGCTCCTAAGAGATAATTCACGAGTTCGTTTATAAAAATAAACGGAATAGATAAAACAGAGGGGCGTATTTTAGCAGGAATTCAAGATAAACTGACAGCCTTTAATCCGTGCATCACATACTTGAAATGTGAAGTAAAATTGTTGGAAGATTGATTTCAAGATTAATAGTGTCTAATCATAAGGTTACATAACAGAACACAACTTGGGTTCTAGACTAATTAAACTAAGCTGAATGATTGGATGCGGATCTCGAGGCAGAAGTAAATGACTGAAGGCAAGCGAATGCTGCAAATGATGAAACAAAATAATAAATTAACGAAAAAGCTTGTGCTAAGTCTGGTTTCGCTTGCCGTGATGACGGGTACGCATGCCGCAAATGAACAGTTTAATGATGCACTGCGTGCAGCCAATTCAGGTGATGTCGATTTATTGCAGCAGTATCAATATGCCATGCAAAATGATGTTTTGGGCTACTATCCTGAATACTGGGCATTGAACACCAATTTGGGCATGCAACCTGCCAGTGCAATTGTTCAGTTTGCACAGCGCCATCCACAATCAGCGATGGCAGAAAAACTCGCAGCCGATTACATCGAAGAAAAAGTGAAACAGGCCGATTTTAGCAGTGCACAACCTGTGCTTGCCTATGTGAGTAATGCTGATCAGGCCGAAAGCTGTGCCATGGCACAAGTTCGTACCCGTTCGGGTGATCCTTTGGTGGTCGCGGAATTTAAAGATGTTTGGTTGACCACGAACTCACAACCTGAATCTTGTACAGGTCTAGGTCGAATGATGCTCTCTAGTCCAATTATGACTCAGCAAGATAAACAGCAACGCTTATGGGCACAATTGCGTGCAGGGCAGTCAGGGCTCGCTTTAGCGACTGCGCAAAGTTTAGGTATGAATATCAGTTTGGCACAATTGAACAGCATTCAAGCCAATCCACTGAATTATTTGTGGTCTGCGCCTAAAGCAAGCAACGAAGACCATGCCTATCTTATTTATGCGATCGGACGTTTAGCCGATAGCGATTTAGACTCGGCACTTTCTTCACTAAAACGCAGTGCAGAAGGTGCGCCAGAATCGGTACAAAAAGCCTTGTATCGTGCTGTGGGATATATTGGCGGCACTACAGTCATGAAAAACAATTTTAAGCGTGAAGTGTTAAGTGCCTTAGACGCCAGTTATGGCTTACCTTTTAGTCCCGAAGAAGCAGAAATTTATGCCCGTCAGGCGATTCGTTTTGGCGCATGGGAAAGTGTGATTCGTGCTGTAGACAGCATGAGTGTGACTCAAAAACAGGAAGATCGTTGGCAATATTGGTTGGCACGTGCTTCAGAACAACGCAATGATGCAGCGTCGAAACGTAGTGCACAAAATATTTATAAAAAATTGGCGCAGGGTGATGATTATCACAACTTGTTGGCAAAAGATCGTCTTGGGCAAACCTACAACACGATTCCTGCGAATACGCAACCAAGTACCAATGACTTACAGCGTTTGAATCAAGATATTCACTTTAACCGTGCCTTTACTTTGCGTGAAATTAATGCACCTGCCAATTATGTCAACCGTGAATGGAACTGGGCGGTACGTCAGGCGTATTTAAGACAGGATGATGGTTTGATTTTAGCAGCGGCTAAGCGTGCAACCGATATGGGTTGGTATGATCGTGCCATTTATGCAGCAGATCGTACTGTGAATAAGCACAACTATAGTTACCGTTATGCTATGCCACATCGTAATTATGTTGTGAGCCACAGTCAAAATGCAGGTATTGACCCTGCTTGGGCTTATGGTTTGATGCGTCAAGAAAGCCGTTTTAATACTACTGCACGTTCGCATGTAGGTGCAGGTGGACTCATGCAAATTATGCCAGACACGGCACGTTTGGTTGCACGACAAATGGGTGAAACTTATAATCCTGCTGCACTCAGTGACATGAATACCAACATCCGCTACGGTACATTTTATTTGTCGACCATTCAGCGACAATTAAGCAATAGCCCTGTGCTGGCCACAGCAGGATACAACGCCGGGCCAAATCGTGCACGCCGTTGGCAGCCAGAGTTTCAGCAAATTGCGGCAGACCAATATACTGAAAGCATTCCTTTGTTGGAAACACGTGACTATGTCAAGCATGTCATGACCAATGCCACGCACTATGGTGTGCTGTTGGGGCAGGGTGGACAATCAATGAGTAGCCGTATGCAACATATTCCATCTCGGAATACACCTTAGGAAAATGTTACAAGTGATACAGTTAGATGATCATGCGTGTTGATATATAGATGCGTGAGTCATTGGGTGTATAAGAATTTAGGGGGCTGAAGCATTGAAAATGTGGATGAGTACAGTTTTACAGCCAATTCAAGTTACATTGCTCGGTTTGAGTGGTACAGCTTTGGTTTTGTGTACGCAAAATACATTTTCTGCCCCCGTGCAAGGCTATGTGATGTCCGTGCAAATGACGCCCGCCGTGTGTTTAATCGATTCGAGCAAAAGCAAAAAGCGTAAATGTTTAGAAGGTTACTCACTGAATATTGAGGGTTTATATCCCGAAGTAGCCACGCGTGAATGTAGCACCCATTCATCGGCAAAGTTACCGCCGCTACAAGCGAAGGTAGTGGCGCGAGTCATGCCTGATGAAGCTGCACGGATACAATTGTGGCAAGGTATTGGCGGCTGTGTGCCCATGAATGCCAGTCAGTATTTTCGCATGATTATTAATAATGCAGATCGGATGAACGTGCCTTCGGTATTGACAGGCCAAGACACGCAGACGGTGCAATTGTCACAACTACGGAGTTTGTTTCTCAAGTCCAATTCAGGTATGTCATCAAAAAGCGTGCATTTTCAGTGCTCTAACCATCAAGGTAAAAGTTATTTAACTGAAATCAAAATTTGTTATAACACCGCAGGACGCTATAAGCAGTGCGGTGCAGCGATTGAATCAAATTGCCCGAATCAGTTTGTCATTAAAGGTTCTTACTAGTTTGCTAGGTGACTGTAATTTCTGAATTTTAAGCTTTTTGAGAAATTTTATTCATATTTTCTATCAGACTTTTGTGGAATTTGATGCGCTTTTGCATGCATCCGCTGAATGATTGGAGTACAATCTTTCGCGTTTATGATTATTAAGATTAGATAGAACAGCTATTTAATCGCATTGACTATCCTCTCAATTGGAGATAATTACATGAAGCAACCTGTTCGCGTTGCCGTTACTGGCGCTGCTGGTCAAATTGGTTACAGCCTATTATTCCGTATCGCTAGCGGTGAAATGTTGGGTAAAGACCAACCAGTTATCCTTCAATTATTAGAAGTTCCTTTTGAGAAAGCTCAACAAGCGCTTAAAGGCGTAATGATGGAACTTGACGACTGTGCTTTCCCATTATTGGCTGGCATGATCGGTACTGATGATCCTAAAGTGGCATTTAAAGATGCTGACTACGCGTTATTGGTTGGTTCTCGTCCACGTGGTCCTGGTATGGAGCGTGCTGACCTTCTTAAAGTAAACGGTGAAATCTTTATTGGTCAAGGTCAAGCACTTAACGAAGTTGCTAGCCGTGATGTTAAAGTTCTAGTTGTTGGTAACCCAGCGAACACGAATGCTTACATCGCAATGAAATCTGCTCCAGATCTTCCAGCGAAAAACTTCACAGCAATGTTACGTCTTGACCACAACCGCGCGTTAACTCAACTTGCTCAAAAAGCTGGCGTTGCTGTTTCTGACATCAAAACAATGACAGTTTGGGGTAACCACTCTCCAACAATGTATGCTGACTACCGTTTTGCAACTGCAAATGGAGAAAGCTTAAAAGACAAAATCAACGATGCTGAATGGAACAAAGACGTATTCCTTCCTACAGTTGGTAAGCGTGGCGCTGCGATCATCGAAGCACGTGGTTTATCTTCTGCTGCATCTGCTGCAAACGCTGCAATTGACCACATGCGTGATTGGGCGCTTGGCACAAACGGCGAATGGGTAACTATGGGTATTCCTTCTGACGGTTCTTACGGTATTCCTGAAGGCGTAATGTTCGGTTTCCCTGTAACTTGCGAAAATGGCGAATACAAAATCGTTCAAGGTCTTGAAATCGACGAATTCAGCCGTGAGCGTATCAACTTCACGTTAAACGAACTTGAAGAAGAACGCGCAGCAATTGCTGACATGATTAAATAATTTAATCTGCTAGATTAAGTTAAAACTCCTTCGGGAGTGATGCCAGTCAACCTAAAAGTTGACTGGCATTTTTTTTGCGCTTGATTTTATCTTTGCAATTAAAAGCCTATCATCAGCTAAGCTCATATTGCTTATCAAATATCAGAATGGATAAGCGACTATAAAATAGGTCGATTGACCTGCACGGTAGGGGAAATTGCTTAGAATACGCGGGTTTCCTTTTTCAAATCTTCTCTCTGTCATGTCAGTTATTGTTGCAAGTGTCCATAGATCGAATGTTTCGGTTTGGGTGGCTTTTATCTTACTTGTTGTCGGTACTATCGGCGCCTATCAAATCGTGGGTCTAAATCAAGCACTGTTATTTTTAATTGGTGGTGCTTTGGGGATGACGTTGTATCACGCCTCTTTTGGTTTTACTTCTAGCTGGCGTGTGTTTATTAAAGAACGTCGTGGTCGTGGTTTGCGGGCTCAAATGATTATGCTGGGCTTGGCGGTGTTGTTGTTCTTTCCTGCTTTAGGTGCAGGTGAGTTGTTTGGCAATCCCGTCAAGGGCAATGTCAATCCTGTGTCGATGTCGGTCATGATTGGTGCTTTTATTTTTGGTATTGGCATGCAGTTGGGGGGTGGTTGTGCATCGGGTACGCTATACACGGTAGGCGGTGGCAGTGCGCGTATGTTGGTTACGCTATTTTTCTTCTGCTTAGGTTCACTGATTGCCACTTCGCATTTAGATTGGTGGTTTAATCTGCCGCATTTGGCGCCAATCTCGATTGTCGAAAGTTTTGGGGTGATTCCTGCACTTATTCTAAGCTTTGTTATTTTTGCTGTGATTGCTGCCGCAACCGTGTTTTTTGAAAAGAAACGTCATGGCAGTTTAGAAGTCGAGCCGCAAAGTCAGTACCATGGTTGGAAGCGTTTCCTCAAAGGTCCTTGGCCGTTAATTTGGGGGGGCTTATTTTAACGCTGCTGAATTTTGCTACCTTGGTATTGGCTGGTCGTCCGTGGGGCGTGACTTCTGCGCTTGCAGTTTGGGCTGCAAAAGTTGCTGTTTTTGCGGGTGTAGATGTAAGCGCTTGGGATTATTGGCAGCAGTCAGGCAATGCTAAAGCATTGGCAAATTCATTGTGGCATGACATCACCTCTATGATGAATTTTGGCATTATGTTGGGTGCATTGCTTGCTGCAAGTTTGGCTGGAAAATTTGCCCCGAACTTTAATATTCCACGCCGTTCACTGGTTGCGGCTGTTATAGGTGGCTTATTACTTGGTTATGGTGCACGTTTGGCCTACGGTTGTAACATTGGCGCATACTTTAGCGGAATTGCTTCGGGCAGTGTGCATGGTTGGTTATGGCTAGTATTTGCATTTATGGGGAATGCCATTGGTGTGAAATTGCGCCCAATCTTCTTTCCAAATGAAAAGCCACAGCCTGAAAAACTAACAGGTTGCTAACTTTTAATTTAAGTAGATGAAAGCCAGTCGGTTTACATTGACTGGCTTTTTTGTTGCCTGTCATCGTGTTAAGAATATTGAGTGGGATGCTTTAGGTATATCGCATCGTACAAAAAATAACATGCTGCAACTCGGCTGCTGCTGAATTGCGGCTCGAAGCAGGTTAAGGTCATTAAAAGTACAAGACGAATCAAAGGAGGATGCCATGTTTGACCAACAACCGACTTTAGAACTGTTATTTCAACAATTGGGTCTAGATGCTGACGATGCAGCAATTGATCAATTTATTCGTGAGCATCAATTACCTGCAGAAACCAAATTACACTGTGCCGAGTTTTGGACGGAAGGGCAGCGCCAATTTTTGCAAAGCCATTGGAAAAAAGATGATGATTGGGCCATTGTGATTGAAACCTTAAATGAGCAATTACATAGTGATCAACATCCGAGTGTTTAATCGGTATTTAAGTTAAAAGTTTTTAAGTTAAATCAAATACTTTTCATCTAAAAAGCGCCAGTAAACTGCGTGCTCACAAAAAGATACAACAAACCCAGTCGGAAGACTGGGTTTTTTATACAAAGTGTTATAAGTTGGTTGAATAAGGAATTACAACGAAACTAATAAAAGGGGGCAAGGTGCTCATGCAAAATACTCCATCATTAGCCATGTTATTCAGCCAACTCGGTTTAGCCAGCAGCCCTGCAGCCATTGAACTGTATGTACGTACGCATCAATTACCTGCACATATTAATTTACATGAAGCGCCGTTTTGGAATAAATCACAACGTGAATTTTTAATCAGTCATTTGGTACAAGACGATGATTGGGCCATTTGGATTGATGAACTCAATCAACAATTGCATTTAGATGCTTATCGTTTACAAGCTGTTTAGGTTTAAGTCATCGTCATATTTAATATGTTTTCATTAAAAACGCCTCAGAACGAGGCGTTTTTTTAATGCATTCTGCTTTTGAGAATTTGTTTAAACCAGACTTCGGTTTGATAGGCGTTAAAGGCAGGGTGAATTTGTAAGAGTTCCAAATCAAATTCGGCAGTTTTACTGTACTTGCCTAACCAGTGGCGACACAGTGCACTTTCATTTTTACTGGCGCTGGCATAAGCCAAGAAAAAGAAAATATCTCCATGTGCATAATGAGTCATGGCTTTTAAAATTTGTTGGGTAATTAAGGCGTATTTTGCATCGCGGGTCAGCTCAAAATACATCATATAGGCTTTGGCCAAATGCAAAGACAAATTGATATATAACGTCACTGGCATTTCTTCAAATTCAACCCGACCTTGTTCTAACAGCACAATGGCTTCTTGCAAAAAGTAAATCTGTTCTTGGCGTAACTCGCTCAAACTCACCAATTGTAAGCGTAAATCGGCACGTTCTAATGCCAATTCAGGCGTATTACCTTGTAAAAAAAGTTGGTCGGTTTCCCCAATACGTTGAATAAGCTGTTGAGTCGAGTTGCGCATGGGTGAATTCCTGATAGCAATATTTGCTCTACATCGGGGCAAATTTACAGTTTTAAAGCCAATAATTTAAAAAAGCGGTCTATCTTTACCAAAGTTGGTTGCCGCTGCGTAGCCATGCAGTAATAGAAAGTCGTTGCTGTGTCGCAGGCAAAACTTCATGCAATAAATCACTTTGGAAAATTGCAATCCGATTTGGGCGTGGTTCTATAATTTGCCATGCTCCATGTTTGTCTTGTAAACGTAGTTGTCCACCCCAATCTGTCTGCCATTCAGGGTGTAAATAATAGACAGCAGAAATCACCCGATCATTTTTTTGTTGTGGGTTATCGCGGTGCAAGGCATAAAAAGAACCTGCTAGGTAGCTGGCAAAATGCGCTTCGACCTCACGAATACCCAAATAAAACGCCTGATTGAATTGCTCAGCTAAGGCTAAAAGCGTTTGGGTATGTTGATGGGCTGTGCTTAAGTTTTCATGAATCCATAAAATATGATCGCTACGAATATTGCTGACCACACCATTTTGAATAGCGGCTTCACGAAATTGATCTAAATTTTGACTACACTCTAGCAGCAATTGTTGTTGATATTCGGGTGAATAAGCATCATCAATTATTGCAAAACCATGTTGATCCAAATCTTCAAGAATTCGATCAATATTCCAAGATTTTGGAAGCAGTGTGGCGTCCATAAAATAGATACTCAGACAAAATGCAAGACAAGCTGATTATTTTAGAGGAATACAAGCTCCTGAATGAAACTTTTTTTCATGCTAAAATGTCGGTTGATTTTAGGAATGAACCAAACATGAATTATCGTCACCATTTCCATGCGGGCAACTTTGCCGATGTCATGAAGCATGTTTTATTGCTGCAAATTCTGACACGTTTAAATGCCAAAGATAAACCTTATCGCTATGTCGATACACATGGCGGTGCGGGTAAATATGACTTATCTTTAGCACCTGCACAAAAATCGGGCGAATTTTTAAATGGTATTCATCGTTTAGTGAAACTAGATGATTCAATCAAACGTCAGGCACCAGAAGGCGTACAGCAGTATTTAAAACTGGTTGAAGCAATGCGTGAAACGGATGGGCAAGGTGCATATCCCGGTTCGCCATGGTTTGCTTTACAAGGTATGCGTGACATCGACAAAGCAACTATTTTTGAAATGCAGCGCGATGTATTCCAGCAATTGCGTCATAACATTCGTGACAAACGCGCAGGTTTACATGAGCGTGATGCTTACGAAGGTTTATTGGGCGTCATTCCACCAAAAGAAAAACGCGGTTTGGTGATGATTGATCCACCGTATGAATTGGAACGTAAAGATTTCCCTCAGTTGGTTGAATTATTGGCAGCTGCACATAAAAAATGGCCAACAGGCGTATTTGCGGTGTGGTATCCAATTAAAGACCGCGCCATGATTGAACGTTTTGAAAAGAAAATGTTTAAAACAGGTATTCGCCGTCAACTCATTTGTGAAATTTGTGTGTGGCCTGACGATACTCCTGTGGGCTTAAACGGTTGTGGTTTATTGGTGATTAATCCACCATGGAAATTCTCTGAAGATGCAGATGAAGCTCTGCAATGGTTGTTCCCGCACTTGCGTATGCAAGAACATGGTGGACATGCTGCAGTGCGTTGGTTAGTTGGCGAATAAAAAATTTAAATAGACGTTCAGGTTACAGTTAGGACACAAAATAATGACAAACACATCCAAACCCGAAGGAGAATATAGTTCCCGTGATCTTGAGCATGACGGAATTACATTTGAAGTGGTGGAAGAAGAACATACCCGTGAAGGGCAAAAGGTGAAACGTCGTGGTATCTATCTGTGGCCAAACCTGATTACCACGGCAGCCTTGCTGTCGGGTTTTTACTCCATTATTGCCAGTATGAATGGCGAATTTAGCCAAGCGATTTATGCCATTTTTCTAGCAGCATTGTTTGATGGTTTAGATGGTCGTGTGGCACGTGCGATTGGTGCGCAAAGTCCATTTGGCGAACAGTTTGATTCATTATCCGATATGCTCGCCTTTGGTGTTGCACCTGCGATTTTGATGTATAGCTGGAGTTTGCATGATTTAGGTCGTATCGGCTTGGCGGCTTGCTTTGTTTATACGGCTTGTGCCGCATTCCGTTTGGCGCGTTTTAATGTGCAAATTGGTGTGGTCGATAAACGCTACTTTATTGGTGTTGCAAGTCCTTTGGCTGCGCTGATTATCGTGTCGCTGGTTTGGGTAGGACGGGATTTTCCTGAACTGTATGATATTCGTGAAATTGGTCTACAAATCCTCAATGCTGTGATTATTATTGCAGTAGGATTGTTGATGATTTCCAATATTAAATATTATTCATTTAAAACCTTTGATCGTAAGCGTGTGCCGTTTTTTGTATTGCCAATCGCAGTATTTATCCTTGCAGCCATGACTTATAATATTCCTGTTGGAATTTTAGTGATTTCAATTATTTATGCACTTTCAGGTTTTGTGACCACTTTTATGGCAAGAAAAAATGCAGTGAGTTAATTAAGCTTTCATAAAAGCATCAACTCACAAGGAGTTTGATATGCAGCTGTTTCAAGATTTTCTCGATCGTTCCAAACAACTCAATCAAACTCCTGCGGCAACCGCCAAACTGCCTTATCACGCCCCAAAACATCATTATAAATTTATCTATCAGGGCTTAATTCTTCCTAATTTGCCTGCACCCTTACATTATCTCAACTTTATTGGTTTATTGGGCAGCCTAAATACCGCAATGCTGCGCCCTGAAAATGTGATTACAACCTCAGCTTTAGACACAGCCAGTATTCTTTGTAGTAGCAGCCCACACATGGTGGGGCAGTCCAATCATTATTCAATACAACATGATTGCGTATTTACTGCAGAGTATTTTCAGTTTGCCAATAAAGAGCGCATTACTGGACACTTTCCGCAATTTCATATTCAACGTGAAGATAGCGAACTTAGCTTTGATTTAAAGATCACCACAAGCTCTACAATTTCATATTTCACTAAATTGCGAATGAATTTGGCAGAACATTGGTCTTTGCTGTGTCAGTGTCAGGGAAGTGTACGCTATAAAGATCAGCATTTTCAGATTGAGCAATTGGGTAGTTTTGAGTTTGCCCGCTCAATCCAGTTTCCTTATTTCGCTGTGGCATTTTTTTGCTATCAAGTGATTAATCTGAATCATCAGCAACAAATGATATTGCTACAAAGTCGTGATGTGTTGAATCGAATTTTGCAATCTCGAATCTATCTGCGAAATGCGAACACGGAGCAAACTCGGGTATTTGATGGGCAAGTACAATTTAATATTCAACGGGTTTATCCAAAAGTAAAAACGCCAACAGGTCAGTGTATGTATTTGCCACGTGAGTTTGAATGGCGTTATCAAGATGAAGATGGCACCTCAATTCATTTACAGGCGCAGAGTCGTGGTGATTTTAAATTTGGGGCTGCAGCAGGTTATGTCGGAAGTTTTCAATATCAGTTGGCTATAAATGGCGATCAACAACAAGGAGAAGGAGGCTATTGTGAATATATCGACTGCCGCGCACTGAAATGGCAGGAACATGATCAGCCAGAAAAAATGCCAGATGTAGTTATGAATCCTGAACCTTTTATGATCAAGAAAAAGAAATAAACAGTATTTTGTGGAAAAGTGAAGTATTTTGCTGAATAATTAACCGTTTGGATTAAAAAACTGATAAAACTTAAAAAGAGGGGTTGCAAGGCGAAATATTTCACCTATAATGCACATCCATCGGCGGTGATGAAGATTAAAACTTCTGATAAAACAATGACTTGGTTAAGAGTGATTGAGTTGGGTTTTAGAAAGAAAGTTTAAAATAATTTAAATTACCAGTTGACACTTTAGAAATAAAGCGTAATATAGCCGACCTAGCTTGATGCTGACGAAGCATCGAGAAGATCATTAAGAGATTATGAAGAACAACTTGTGTGGATTTTTACTGATTGATTGATCGAAATTATTTTCATTGATTGATTGGTTTAAATTACTCGAAGTTTATTTGAGCGAAATTTAAGTCAGAAAATTGATGAGCCAGATTTGGAAGTTTAGATTAAAGCTTCAAAATGATTTTAACTGAAGAGTTTGATCATGGCTCAGATTGAACGCTGGCGGCAGGCTTAACACATGCAAGTCGAGCGGGCGAGGTTGCTTCGGTAACTGAGCTAGCGGCGGACGGGTGAGTA